>NZ_JBAKHW010000016.1:0-155665 GCF_036906815.1 Micromonospora sp. CPCC 205539
CTCAACGACCGCCCCCGCATGACCCTGGGCTGGGCCACCCCAGGTGAGAAGATGACCCAACTCCTCGGTGTTGCAACCACCGGTTGAGCCCGCCGTGCTAACGGAAACTGTCCAAGATTTGCGGCTGGGTACGCCGCTGGCCGGCACCCCCGCGTTCGGGGTGCCGGCCAGCGGTCGGGTGGTTCTGGTCGGCGACCTCAGCGTTCCGCGCGACCCGGGCCGCTTCCGGTGCGGCGGTGACCGACACGTGGCGCCTTGATCACCGAGGAGTGACCAGACCCCGGGCGGAAGGTCCGCGCCGCGTCGGCCACCATCTCCTCGGAATCGCGCTCGAGGGCCTGCCGGATGCGCGCCGGGACCACCTCGGATTTGGCCATCGCCAGTCGGACCTGCGGCGACCGGTCGTCCACCAGGCGCTCCAGATCCGCCTCAGTCAGCTCGACCGCGCGGACCAGCTCGGCACGGACGTCGACCACGGGGTCCTGTGCAAGCGCGCTGCGCTGCTCGGCGGTGGTCCGGGGGTTACGGGCCAACCCCTTGCGGACGCGTGCGGTGCGATCGGCCAGCAGAGCGGTGATCACGTCCGGATCGTGGGTGTGCGTGGCGAGTCGCTCCCGCACCTCCGGTGAGACGTCGTCGACCAGCTTGGCGGCCAGCTCGGGCTCCAGCTCCCGCGTCTCCGCGAGCAGACCACGGAGCTCCTTGTCGGATGCCTCGGACATCACCCGACGAACCGACTCGTCGCACGCCGGGTTGCCGGCGACCGCCCAGCGGACCCACCGGTCGGCGTCCTTGACGAGACGCAGAAGGTTGCCGGTCGAGGTCGAGGGGTTTCTGGCCACAGCCTCCCGGACGTCGCGATCATGGTCCCGGGTGAGCGGTCGCAGTGCCTGTGCGGGTGCGTCACTGCGGGCCGCGACCGCCTTACGGACCACGGGTGACGGATCGGAAGCCAGGTCGAAAAGAGTCATCGGTGGCGTTGTGGGATCCTGCGCGATCGCGAGCCGCGCATCGGCGCTGCCTTCAGTCGTGCCTGACCCGCTGTGACGGTCGGGCCCGCCGACGTCCTGCTGCTTTCCCATGGCGCAATCATGTCACGGGCCGCCGAGAAGATCGCGCAGCGGACCATCTGGTTAATGGTGGTCGATGCCCGCCGTGCATACGCGGCCTTTCGCCATATCACCAGGGACCTAGCGCGAACACTCCATTCGGTGCCGCAATATCGCGCTCTTTCGACAACCACTTATCCGCATTCGACCGGGTCCTCAGATTTCCTGAACCCCGGCTCTTCCCGTACCCCCCAGCCAGCCTTGCGCACCTTGTCAACCCACACGTGAAGCCCTCGCTCACGACCATTAATCCCTGGCCGCGAGCCGCCAAATCGAGCAGAATCTCCACGGGGTCAATGCGCCCATTTCCACTATGCTGTCCGCCCCCCAAACTCAGAAACCTGCATCAAAGATTCGCCGTCCACGTGGCGCTCTGCCAAATTCGAATTTGCCGTGACCGGAAGCCATCGACGTGGCCTCGATGCCGGCGCACGCCGTGGGCGTGGTTGAGGTCAGGGCCGTCACCCAGGGGCCGCCGAGGCAACGACATACACCTATGTCGACCTCGACACGGATCAGCCAGACCCGGAGTCGACAGTGGACCCGCGCTCGGTACGATGCTGAATCGATCACGGCTGTGATCCATGACCTCTCTGGATGGGGGCCCGGCATGACCGGCTCGGATTCCGAACTCGCCGCGAAACTCCAGCCCGACGTGCCGCACGCGGCACGCATCTGGAACTACTGGATGGGCGGCAAGGACAACTTCCAGTCCGACCGCGCAGCCGGTGACGGTGTCGCCGAGGTCTACCCGGAGATCGTCGTCATGGCGCAGCAGTCCCGCCGCTTCCTGGTGCGGGCCGTACGCTTCCTGGCCGCCGAGGCCGGCATTCGTCAGTTCCTGGACATCGGCACCGGCCTGCCCACCATGCAGAACACCCACGCGGTCGCCCAGGGGATCGCGCCCGAGTCGCGGATCGTCTACGTGGACAACGATCCGATGGTGCTCGTGCACGCCCGCGCGCTGCTCGCCAACACGACCTCGGAGGGCGTCACCAACTACGTGCCCGCCGACTACCACGAGCCCGAGGCGATCCTTGCCGAGGCCGCGAAGACGCTCGACTTCGACCAGCCCATCGCCGTGATGTACATGGGCGTGCTGGGCTACGAGCCCGACATGGACGTCGTGCGTTCGATCGTCCAGACGACGATGAACGCCACCGCGTCCGGCAGTTACCTGGTGCTGTGGGACGGCACCGACACCAGTCCCGCGGTGGTCTCGGGTGCCGCACGGCTGGCGGAGAGCGGCGGGGTCCCGTACATCCTGCGCAGCCCGGAGGACCTGGCCACCTGCTTCGACGGACTGACGATGGTCGAGCCTGGCCTGGTGCCGATCCCGCTGTGGCACAGCGACGATCCCGAGGATCAGGGCATCGACGCGTACGGCGCGGTGGCCCACAAGCCCTGACTGCCACGGTGGAAGGCCGGTCGGCCGACTCGGGGGGCCGCGAGTTCGGGGCGACCGGCCGGGACCCGGTCGGGCCGGGCGCCGGGTAACCTACTCGCCATGCTCAATGCCCGCCGGGGTCTGCTGCTGATCGTTCTCCTCGGGGTGGCAGGCGTCATCACCGCTGGGTATGTCATGTTGGTTGCGCATCCCGAGCATGTCGTACCCATTCAGACCCTCACGGCGCTGCTGGCGCTAGCCGTGCCGGCCGTTCCCGTGCTGTGGCGCAGGTTCGTGCACCGGCCGGATCCCGCGCCGGAGTTGACCGACCGCGCCGTCGACCGGTTGGCCGATCGAGTCCGCGAGGGAGTCGAGTCTGATCTGGAACAGCGCGGGCTGCGCGTCCTGCCACCCATACCGCTGAGCTGGAAATGGTCGGCGCGCAGCCTCGGCACATCGCAGGACGCCGCCGCGAAGCCGACGTGGACGGAGCAGCGGGCGACTCCGCTGCCGGGGATGAACGCAATCGGTCCAGGCGAGCTCGACAGCGGAAGTCTGGCGGATCTGCTTCAGGTCTATGGCGGCGTGGCGTCCGGGCGGGTGGTGCTGCTCGGTGACGCCGGGGCGGGCAAGACCAGCGCTGCGCTGCAGCTTGTGCTCAGCGCGCTGAACCACCGCCGCTCGCTCGATCCGGACGACCAGGTCCGCACGCCTGTGCCGGTGATACTGGGGCTACACGACTGGAATCCAGGCCAGCTGGATTTCCTCACCTGGGCCACGTCCCAGCTGCTGCACACCTATTCCTTCCTGCGATCGACGGATTTCGGGCCGGGCGTCGTCCGCGAGATGTTGGCCGCTGGCCGCGTCTCCTTCGTCCTCGACAGCCTCGATGCGGTACCGCCGCGGTTGCGCCCGGCCGTGCTGCAGAAACTGAACGCGCTGACAGCACAGCGCATCGTGTTACTCAGCCGCGGCGACGAGATGGGCGACGCGGCTGCCAGGCGGGGCCTGTTGATCGGAGCGGCAACGCTTGAGCTCATGCCTCCCACGGCGGCACAGGCCGCCGACTATCTGGAGAGCTTCCCCGGCACGCCGACACGCACCTGGCAACGCCTGCTCCGGCGCCTGCGCGGCGACTCTCGCGACGGCTTCATCACGGCATTGGAGAACCCTCTGATGCTCAGCCTGGTTCGCGACCTGCACGGCCGCGAGGACCGGCTCGGCGAGCTGCTCAACCCACGCCGTCGGCGGAGCCGTAGAGCCGCCGAGGAGTACCTGCTCGACACCATTCTGCTCAACGCCTACGGCCAGGATCCCGACGACGACAGCACGCCGCCCAGCTACACGGTCGACCAGGCACGCCGTTGGCTCGGCCGGCTCGCCTTGCGGCTCGACGAGACCGACGATCGCGACGTGGCCTGGTGGCGGGCGTCCCGTCGGTTGCCTTTCGTCATTCAGGTCGTCATGACGTCCACCATCGCAGGGCTGATCGGCACCATCGCCTCGGGGCTGGTCCTCGCGATCGGCGATGGAGCCAGCACCGTCATCGCGTCCGCCATCGTCTTCGGGCTGCTCTTCGGTATGCCTACCGGGCTACTCACGCAGTCCGGCGGTGACCTGATGTTCGGCAGCACCTCCGACGAGCCTCGCGCGTGGGCCATCAATCGACTGCGCTCGCTGGCCACCCCGAGTGCCATCCTGGGGTGGTTGATCCTGGCCGGTGGGGAATTCGCGTTCATCCGGCTGCGGTTCACCTACTTCCTCGAGCCCGGCGAAGAGGCACCCGGTCCGATCCACACCCTGGTGGTCACCGGCGCCTTCACCCTGACACTGATGCTCGCCTACGCGGGAGCACGGCCGACCGGCACCGACCGGAGCACCGCGGATCCGTGGACCTGTTGGAAGCGTGATCTCGGCTGCGGTTTGCTGATCGGTGCGGTGCTCGGGCTGGGCGGCATCCTCGTCCTCTCTGCCGGAGTGCCCTCGGCACGCGGCATCGCCTTCAATCTGGCGTTCGGCCTGGGCTGTGGTGTCACGGTGTCCCGGGTATGGCGGGCGCTCCTCGCCTTCGTCTGGCTACGCGTCCAGGGCGATGGTCCGCTGCGGATGATGCACTTCCTGGAGGACGCCCGGGCCAGGCATGTCCTGCGCACCGTCGGCCCGCTGTACCAGTTCCGGCACGCACGTCTGCAAGACCGCCTCGCCATGCAGGCCGCCCCCGACTAGAGATTGGCAGCCCCGGTGTGGAGCGTTCGCGTGCCGCACGCTACCGCCGGGCCGAGCGCACCGGTTCGGCAAGGGGTCGGCCAACGCGGAAGACCGCGAGCGGTTGGCCGCCCACCCGCTCGGCGAGCCGTTCCGCGGTCGTCGGGCAGTCGATGAGCTGGCTGAGCGGATGGACCGCCAGGCCGTGCCGGGCGAGAGCCAACCAGGTCCGCAGCAGACGACGGCCCGCGGCGACGCGGTCGTCGCCGTCGGCGAGCAGGACCAGGACGCTGCCGTCGTAACGCAGCAGGTCGCGCCCGCTTGCGGCCAGCAGCGCCGCGAGCCCCAGACGCCGGGTGATCGGGTACGCGCGCAGCGCGGCGGACAGGAAGCGCGCCTCGAAGCGGGACAGGGCGAGAGCCCGATCGGTGAGCCCGTCGAGGTGATATCGCGGGTGGCGGGGGTCGAGGCGCAGCCAGTCGCGCAGTTCGACTGCGACGGCCGGGGTGCCGAACAGCCACCGGTCGGCGACCTCCAGGTCCGCTACGAGTTCCCGGCTGGCGACGTGCACGATGCCCGGGCCCAGGTCGGCGATGACGGCGTCGTCGACGTACCCCGGCTCGTAGGGACCACGGGCGACCCGGCGGGCCTCGACGTCGGCGATCGCGAACGGCGTCGCGTACCTCTGCGCCGCAGGCACCAGGCGCGGGCCCGGCGCCGCGCCGACGGCGAGACCGAGGTCGGCGGCGACGATGAGGCAGGTCTCGACGAACGCGCCGATGCCGAGGGCCAGGTCACGCCCGGTCGGGTCGGAGTCGGGCAGGCTCCGGGCCGGGTCGACACCGATGACGATCTCGTCGGCGTGGTACTCCGGTCGCCACGGCTGGGTGTTGTGCGCGCTCGGCGCCCGACGGCAGATCACCTCGTTCGCCCGTAACTGCTCCACCCACGTCACGCCGCGGCCCCTCTCTCGTAGAAGGTGTAGCCGTGTAGCGGCCGTCCGCCGGCTCGCCGGTACTGGGCGGCCGAGGCGACGTTCGTCCGTTCGACGAAGGTGCTGCGTAACGTCTGGTACCCGCTGCTGGCGAGGTTGCGGTGCAGCTCCCGGGACAGCAGCGTCAGGTACCCCTTACTCTGCTCGTCGGGCACGGTGCCCTTGATGATGAGGACGGCGTCGCTCCGGTACCGGCCGCGGGTGGCGAGGAGACGGAGCTGGTTGAGTACGCCGAGCCGGCCACCGACGGTCATCAGGTACTCGGAGATGTCCGGCACGGTGACGACGAACGCGACGGGTCGGCCGGCCTTCTCCAACCAGAGCAGCAACCCCTCGTCGAGCAGGAACGCGAGGCCGTCGGTCTGCTCGGCCAACTGTTCGGCGGAGATGTCGGTGTAGTAGCCGAGTTGCGTGAAGCTGGCGTTGAGCATCTGCCGCAGGATCGGCAGTTGTCTGCTCAGATGGCGCCGGGAGCCGTGCCGGATGACGAGTTGCTCGGCGGTCATCCGGGCGTCATCGAAGGCGAAGCCGCGGTCATGGTCGGCACCGGTGGGCCTGCCGCCCAGGTCGACCAGCCACGTGTCGGCCTCGAAACGACGGTGGAAGCCGTGCCGCTCGTACATGCTCGGGTAGTAGGCGGGGTTCCACGCGGAGTCGACGAAGCCGCGGTCGGCGAAGCCGGAGGTGATCACCCCGCCGGTCTGGTTGGGCAGCAGCGCCACCGGGCCGAACAGCGGCCGGCCGGCGGCCCTGGCCTCGACGGCGTCCATGATGGTGGCGAAGACCGCCTCGTCATCGACGAATTCGGTGTGCCCGAACAGCTGCCGGGGGCCCACCTTCGTGTCGAAGGCCGCGCTGCGGTGCATGCTGGTCCGCCCGACGACCGCGCCGTGCCGGTCGCGGACCAGGAACAGCTCGGCGGTATGGCGGTGGGCCGCGATCACCGAGGACAGCAGGGGCACGTACCGGTCGGTCGGGTGGAGCCGGAGCGGGAACTCGACGAACGCTCGCAGGTCGGCCCGCGACTGCACGGGCGTCAGTCTCATGCGCGGTGCACCGGCGGGCCGACCCGCTCGGAGGACAGCGGGGTGAATGTCGGGATGTGCGCCATCCCGTCCCCCTCGGCGCGCCACGTGCCGTTGCTGTAGCCCTCGGGCTCGGCGTTGTACAGGCGGATGTAGCCACCGGTCGCGTTCTTCGTGCCGTGGTCGGTCACCCAGCACATGAGGTCGCGGTGGTGGCGGCTGCGGGCGAACTTCAGCAGCGCGTCGCGGTCGCTGAAGAACGCGATGGTGCCGAGGGTGAACGGGAACTGGTAGTACACGGTGTGCCACCGGTACCCGTCCATTCGCCGCATCTGCCGGACCATTCGGAACCAGGTCCGGGTGAGCGTGAGGATCGAGCGCGGCCCCCGGTACCGGGTGGCGCCGACGAACATGGCGGTCGCCTGGCCGACCGGAGGCGCGGCGGAGAAGTCGGTGGTCCTCATGCTGCGGCGCCCCTCACCAGGTAGACGTTCTTGATCTTTGCGGTCGCCCCGGCGAACGGGCCGGTGCCGTACTCGTGGACCTCGACCCGTAGGTCCGCGACGGACGGGTCCTCGGCGAGGGATTCGGCGAAGTCCCGGCTGACCTCGGCGAGATGCCCCAGAACCCCCTCGCGGCAGGTGTCGACGAGGGATCGCCGTTCGTCGGGGCCGAGCAGCAGACCCGCACGCAGTTGCAGGTTGATGACGGGCCGGCTCTCCAGGTCGGCTCGCTCGATCAGCTCCAGGCAGAAGCTCTGCAGCAGGTGGGCCTGGGAGTTGCCGGTGTAGAGGCCGTACTCGACATCCTGCGGATAGATGTTCGCGCCCATGTACGAGATCGTGCTGTCCTTGCGGCCGAACAGAAACAGCATCGGCAACCGCATCCGGTCGACCCGCCAGGCGCGCTCCGCGTCGGCCCGCGCGGCCGGGTCGACGATCGCGGCGACAACATCGGGGTACGAGACGAGCCGGCCCTCGTCGCCGATGTTGTACCGGACCCTGGGGTTGAGCACCGCCGTCGAGTTGATCGTGCAGAGCACCTCGTGCTCGGGCGTGGTCTCCAGGTACGTCTCGAGCGGGTTGTACTGGAAAACCATCGGCAGGCGGTGCTCGTCGGTGCCGAGCAGGGCGGCCCGCAGCGTCGCGTCGGTCCGCAGTCGCCGGCGGATCCACACGCTGAAGTCGGTCTCCCCCGCCATGCCGATGGTGAGGTCACTGGCCCCGTAGCCGGAACGCACCTTCACGAAGCGCTCCTCCAGGTAGTCGCGCAGCGCCTCGGTCATCCCCTCACCGCCGACCAGACCGCTGATCCGGTAGTCGGCCCACGGGAAGCCCTCGGCGTCGAGCGTGTCGCGGAGGTGCTTGAGGAACGGCGGGTACGCCGTGACGATGTAATCGAAACCCGGTCCGAAGTACCGCAGGGTGTCGACGATCTTCTGCAGGTCCGGTCCGGTGTTCTTCACCATCGCGATCTTCGACATGGCGATGCCCGTGTTGGTGCCGGTGGCCCAGGCGCCCATCGAGTACGCGTTGATGACGAACCGCCGCTTCGACGGAAACACCATGGTCGCGTAGCCGGCCAGGTTCTTGTGGACCGAGCGCAGCTCACGGCGGCTGCGGATCCAGTTGAAGGGCTGGCCGGACGAGCCCGACGACTCGTCGACGACGCTGCCAGCGATCTCGATCTCACCGTGCCGACAACGCTGCGCCTCGGGGTACGCCTGCACGTACGACCGCTTGTCCGTCGGGGGGTACGACGACAGGTCGAACCACCGGAACCGCCATTGGTTGCGGCGCAGGAAGTCGCCGTACGCCGGCACGTCGATGGCGGCGAACTGGCAGGTCATCCATGCGTGCAGCCGGGCGAAGCGACCCAGGGACGGCCGGTACTGGCGGGCCATGAGTCGCCACACCGCCGGGTGGATCCGGTAGAGCGTGTAGAGCCAGGTCAGGGCGAAGCTCGCGAACCGCAGCGTCCACCGACGCATGAATGTCAGCACCACGCTGCCACGCTATTGGACCTTCGAGCCAGGCACCTGATGGCGGATACTCAGCTGCTTCTGGGTACCCCCGGTTTCAGCCTGCCCGACGGGGCCTTGGGTGGAGATCCGGCTCTGGACATCGACCCTGGTCGTTCGGTTTGCTTGAGCCACAGGTTAGGAGGGGTCACCGATCGTGACTGACCATGGCGACGGCATCATTTTGGGGCGCTTTCAGCCCTTTCGTCTCGGCCATCTCGAGAGGCTCATGACGACAACTGCGGTCGCGCGTCACGTCGTGCCTAATCCACTCAGGAAGGGCACCTCCCCATGAGAGACATTTCGAGCGGACGTTTGTCGCCGCAGGAATTCGGCTGGAAAGCGCACTATCTCAGCCTGATGAAGGGAGCGGGGCTGCCGGTACCGCCCGGAGTGGCAGTGGGGCACGACGAGCACCTCCCTGGCCCCGAACTCATGAAGGCCCTGACCGAAGCGCTCGGTTCGACCGCCGACAGCAGGCTGGCCGTCGCGGTCCGCAGTTCTGGCGTCGCCGAAGACAGCCGTACCGCGTCGCACGCGGGATCGCTGCGGACACACCTCGGGCGGTTCACACCGACCGAGTTGACGCAGCGCGTGGCCGACGTCCGGGCCAGCGCGGCCGGCATCATGCCCGTCGGGGTCGTCGTCCAGAAACTCGTCGACCTCTCCTTCGCGGGCGTTGCCTCCTCCATGGACCCACTGACCTTCGACCGACGGCAACAAGTCGTTGAATGGACGACCGGGAACGGCCAGCCACTGGTCGGCGGGGCGTTGACCGCGGAGTCACTGGCCTTGGACGCCGAAACCGGCGACGCCACGCGCGGGCACTGGCCACACCACGTACGGAACCTCCGGTTCCTTGGCGAGTCACTGCGAAGGTTGCAGGCGATCCTCGAATGCCCGGTCGACGTCGAGTGGGGCATCGACCGCTCGTCGGAGGCGATCGTCCTGCTCCAGGTCAGACCGATCGTCCTGCCGCGGCGCGCGACCATTGCGCTCGACACGGCGGCATCATTCCAGGCACTGCCCGCGATCGTCCGCGATCATCCAAAGATCAGACTACGGCGAGACGCTCTTGCCCACGGGCTGCGCACCTCACCCGCGGTCGTGAACGTCTTCGTCGACAACGCCGTCCGCGCCGATGCGGAACCGGAAATGAACGAGCGTCTGACCGACAGTGTCGGCAGGAGCGTCATGCTCCTACACCCACCTGAGGTGAACAACAGTGTCTTGCGCGAGTTCGCTGCAATCAACAACTTCGACGTCGAATTCTTCACCGAAGGCTGCCGTCGCTACTCTATTCGGCGCTACCCATCATTCGGCGAAGGGTCGTCGGCGTGTGTCGACGTGGCCATGCGGGGTCTTGCCCATAGTTGGCTCGCCGTTGTTATCGATCAGGGGATCTACCATCCGGTCGCCACGGGAATCATCCGGCACATCGTCGATGGATACGTAGTCGAGTTAGCCCTTGGGCACTTCGTGCCCAAGGGCTACATCACCACCTCGACGTTCCTGGTAGATGAAAGCTTCCGCACCTGCCGGGGGGATCGTCAACCGCAGGAGCGGGCGTACCATTTCGTCAACGGTCACGTGATCAAAGAGGAACCCCCCGAGGAGCCGTTGGACCTCACCGACAACGAGATCATCGACGCGACGCGACAGTTGGCCACGTTGGCCTCGGCGCAACCAGGAACCGCGCTCGAATTCGGCATTCTCCGCGAGCACGGTGAGGTGGTCGCGTATCTGATCGATGCCGCGGAGGCAGACGACGAGCACCTCGCCCTCACCTCGAACGCGGTCTCCTCCGGCATCATCTCACCGGGCGCGACAGCGGGGAGGGTGTGCCCCGTACACACCGGCCTACCGGCCGAGAACCTCAACGCACATCTATTGAACCGGCCCAGCTCAGACGAGCCCGCCAGCGGCATCGTGTACCTCGCTGAGCAGGCATCCGTCGACCTGCTCCCGTTGGTCTACGGGGCAGGTCCGGATTGCGGTTTCGCCTTCGCCCGCGCGTCCGTACTGGCCCATCTCGCGGTGGTTCTGCGCGAGCGAGGCATCGTGGCGGTCCGTGTCGGCGATGAGATATTCGCCGAACTACAGACGGCGGGCAGCATCCAGATCGACGCGACGCCCGGTCGTCACGTCACGCTCCGCGCATTGGGCACTGGGCGCACCTGGGAGCTTTCGTGAACACCGTGACCCTCGAAGACGAGGGTTGGTTGGACGAGGAGACGCAGTTCCGCTCGAGATGCGTCCGGCTGAGGGGAGAGACACCAGATGACAGAACAGCGAGGCGGATCGCGCAAATTCGACATCGTCCCACACTGCCCCTTCTGCCTGCCGGACCCTGGCCTCGTTCTGATGTCTACACCGCGTCTGCACGTGCTGGTCGCTACCGGATCCATCGTTCCCGGTCATACGGTTATCGTGTCCAAAGAGCATGCACCCTCCCTCGTGAATTCCGGCCTCCGTGCCGCAGGGGCCGACCTGCTGCGGGTGCGCGGACTGGTCGCAGCGATGAGTCGCCTCGAATATGGCAAAGATACCCAGTTCTTCGAACATGGTGCGGGTTGCCAGCACGAACAGAGCCATGTCTTCTGCGCACACGCCCACATGCACGCTCTACCGACTTCACTGACGACGACACAGACGGCCTTTGTCGTGAAACAGATGCGCTGTCAGTTCACGAACTACACGGCCATGACCGAGAGCGAGACAATCGCCTGGTACAACAGCAACCGGGAGGACGAATACTTCTACTTCTCGGGTTCGGGAAGGCACCATGTCTTCTATCCCGATCACCGCAGCAGACCCGCGCCACGGTTGTTCCGGCGGCTGTTCGCTCAAGTGCTCGGGCTCGAGCCCGAGACAGTGGTCAACTGGGAAGAGCAGGCCGAGAAGACAGACCTCGCGATGACTGCGGGCCGGCTGCGCGACGCTCTTCGCGACGTGACGCGCTCAGCCCGTCCGCCGGACCTCCACCCCACCGGTGGCGCGAGCGATGATGCTGGACCAGTCGATGCAGTAGCCCCCCAGGTGCGAGAGCGGCACTACGGTCCCACCGACTAGGACCCGTGGATCAACCACCCGCGGCTTGCTGTAGACCCGCCGGCTCCCTGGCCCGGCGCCCTCCGCGGCGGCGCTCGTAGATTCCAGGACCGCCAGCTGCGCGCTGAGCCCATGCACGTCATCGGCCCGCACCTTTTCAAGGACCTCGGAGTCCGTCAACAGCATGTCATCGGCGACCAGAACGCCGTGTTCCAGGCCATGACGGAGGATGCGTGCCAACTCGTCGTCCGCATACAATTCGAGCGGGTGCATGTAGAGATCGAGAACGAGGTAGCGATACCATTCTGCAAACATCGCGGCGGATTTAACGTCGCGCACCGCGACCACACCGTCCAGATAGCAGAGGCGGTCGACGAAGTCGACGGCGTCCGTCGTCGTGATGTAGCCGAAACGCAGCAGGTCACGCAACGTGTAATCGATGCGGTCCGCGCAGAGCAGTGGAGCGGGGGCGTCAACCCGCCCCAGATTCTCCGCCGAAAAAAGGTGGTGCCAGGTCAGCCCGTAACGCTCCAACACGGTCGGGATGTCTCCGCGTGCCATGACGAGCGGAAAAATCCGTTCGTGGAATTCTTCCTCGCGGTCTCCGTACAGGTGGTCGACGGTGTGCGAGAACGCGGTGTGTGAGGCATCCTGGATCAGCCCTGCGGCCTGCTCGACAGCGCTGCCACCCAGGATCTTGGTGAGCACCATGACACCAACACTGTGGTCGTATCTTGTGTTGCTCCGGCCAGCGCGGATCAGCGAAGCAGCACCGGCCTGGCTGATGCCCCGCAACCGCTGCACGGCACGACTGTTGAGAAGGTCCACGAGCATATCGTCTTCGATGGCGAAATGACCGTAGACCTCGTCGTCGAACTCGAAGACCATCCGACCCGCCCTCACCGTGATGCGGAGGCCCTGCCACCGGCGATCGGACGACTCCTGCAACCACTTCGCTTGATCATAGCGACTGGTCAGCCGCCCTCTGGAGCGATCTGCGCCCTAGACTCAACTGCCCGGTATCGATAAAATCACATGCTGTCATATTCATCGGTCTTATGCCGTACGTCGACATGTGGGCGAGCCCTCAGATCCCGATGGGAGCCAGATGGCGTCAGTTCGTGGGCATGCCGGCCGCAGAGCTACGAGACGTCCAGTCGAATCCAAGATCACGCTCGTCCTGATGGACTCGAGCGATGATGATCGCTTTGTCCTCATGTACGAAGATGGCCGACACCGTCTCCCGACCGTCGATCTTCACGCGTCTGAAGACACCTCACAGACGCTCGCTGAGCTCATCGAGCGCGCTGCGACTGATCAACTGAAAGTTGACACGTCATACCTCGGTTTGATCTCGTTCACCGCCTCCGCGTCCTCCTATGAACTACTAGCCGTTGCCGTCCTGCGTCAGCCGCTCGTCGGCGAGCAGCTCGGCGACCCCTTTCGCCTGCTCACACTGCGAGAGGTCGCGGTAGCCGGTCTCGCTCCCGACCTCCTTCCACACTTTGTCGCGGCGACCCATCGTCGCGCCGCCGAACGCAGCGCAGTCACGCTCGGTCCAAAGGTCCACCAGGCGTTCGACGCCGCGGCCGGTGTGCTGGAGCATCGATACTCCGAAGAGATGGGGCACTTCGGGTGGTCCCAATATCTCGACGGACAAACCGTCGGTCTGCTCTCGACAGCGCAGGGCATCCTCGCCTACCTGAACGTAGGTATCCGTGGTGCCATGGTCGACAAAGCCGCACAGACCATTGAGGCGTTGCAGAACGATGACGGCGGTTGGCAGGTCCGCCGGGCGCTGGTAGGCGCCATGAGCGACGTCTCGATCACCGAAAGCACCTGCATGTGTCTCTCCGCGCTGCTGGCGGTCGGCCGAGACCACGCGAACGAACACGTCGGTCGGGGAGTCGCGTGGCTCCTTACGCACCAGACAACCGCGGGCGGTTGGGCCTCCTCTGCCTCGGCACGGACACCACAGACCTTCGCCACCGCCTTGGCCATCGGTGTGCTCTCCCGCGTTGGAGACAACACGGCGGTGCCTCGGGCGGTCTCCTGGCTGCGGCAGGGTCAGAATCCAGACGGCGGCTGGGGCTCGATGAGCGGCGATGGCCGGAGCCAGCCGATCTACTCAGCCCATGCGTTGATCGCGCTACGCACGGCTGGCGCTGCTCAGGAGGACGAAGCGCTCCGCAAGGGTGCGGTCTACCTGGAGTCGCAGTTTCGTCGAGACCACGCCGAGCCGTGGGCTGGCACATCGAGCAACTACGTCATTGACGACAGGAGCGGTGCAAGGCTCGACTACCGACATTTCACGACGCCCTGGGCACTCATCGCCCTGACGATGATGGGCCATGACATCGGAGACACCTGCATCCTCGTCGGTGTCGAGCGTCTGCTGATGCTCCAGAAACCAGACGGCACCTGGGACTGCGACCAGACGGCCCCGACCGTCTCTGCGGTGTGGGCACTGTACGACGCCGTTCGCGCGCTCCGGACCGTCATGGACGCAAGCGCCCGGGACGTCACAGCACTCGCGGCAGCCCGCCTCCGCGAAGGGGAACGGGTCGTCATGCATGGCGTACTGGCAAGTCTTCTGCGTGAGCGAATGACCGGGAGGTCCGTCAACGCCGGGCTCGGACGGTGGCAGACCGTCTGGCTGTCAGCGCTCACGGTCGCCGTCGCCTTGCTCACCGCTGCCGAGTTGGGGTGGTTGAGTGGCCTCGCCTCGAGCTCCACGACGGTGAAGGTGGGTTCGGCCGTCCTGACGGCCGTCATCGCGGTTGCCGGAGCGTTCGGGCCGCCCCTACTCGCTCAGGAATATCGGTTCAGGCGCGATCGGCGTGAGACGACGCAGAAAGGTAAGCGGAATCCATGATGGAACTGCGGCCCTCCGAACGGCGTACCGAAGATCTGCTTGATTTGGCCCGCCGATCCGCGCGGGCCGCAGGGGACGCGATTCGCGCCGAGTTCGGCCGCCGCAGCATCACTCAGCGGCGGGGGAAACACGACGTGCAGTTGCGGGCCGACCTCGTCGCTCACGAGGTCATCGTCAAGCTCCTCAGCGAGGAGTGCCCGGAAATCAGCATCGTCTCGGAGGAGGGTTCCCGCTCTGGCTGGCTCAGTGAAGGGCCGATCTGGGCTGTCGATCCCCTCGACGGCACCAACAACTTCGGTTACGGTGTCGCCCACTGCGCGGTCATCCTCAGCCTGTTCGTCGGCCAGCGGGTGCGGTTGGCCGTCGTGCACGATCCCCTGATGGGCCGCGAGTTCTGCGCCAGCGATACTCAGCCGTTCCAATCCTCGGCGACGGCCGTCACGGACCCGGGCGAGGCAACGGTCTCCCTGGTTTCGGGCTACTCGGAGCAGGCCCGGGCTCGTGCCGAACAGCTGTGGCCAACCATCAACAGGACCTGCAAGCGGGTTCTCAACCTGTGGGCTCCTGGCCTGGATGTCGCCCTGGTGGCCGACGGTGCGATCGACGCCATGGTCTGTCTCGACGCGGACCTGCTCGATGTCTGCGGTGGCGCGTACATACTCAAGTCGGCGGGCGGATGCCTCCTCGACGCGACCGGCAACGAACTAGTCATAACGCGTTCAATGCACTCATTGCCGGTCTCATTTGTAGCCGCTCGCAGCCACCTGTTGGCCCGGCATCTCTTGCAGATGCTGAACGAGGGGCTCAGCACCGGGAACAAGGAGTAGGGATGGATTATTCTCCGCCGGTCGAAACCGTAAGTTTTCATGTGTGGCAACCCTGCAACATGCATTGCAAGTTCTGCTTCGCCACCTTCAACGACGTCCGAAGCACCGTTCTACCTGCGGGTCACTTGACCAGGAGTCAGGCATTGGAGGCAGTAGAGCTGCTCGTGCTGGCCGGCTTCCGGAAGGTAACCTTCGCCGGCGGCGAGCCCTTCCTCTGCCCTTGGCTCGACGAGCTGGTGCGGATGGCAAAGCAACACGGCGCGCAGACGTGCGTGGTGACCAACGGAAGCCTATTGTCCGCTGAGCTTCTTCGGAAGTATGAGCAGGCTCTCGACTGGCTCGTGCTCAGCGTTGACAGCCTGGCTACGCCAACCCTGCGCGAGATTGGTCGGATGACCAGGGGCCGCCCGATGGACGCCGAGAAGTACCTCGCGCTGTGCCGCCTGGTCGACGTCACCGACGTCTCGCTGCGCGTGAACACGGTGGTTTCTCGGGCCAATCTCGATGAGGACCTGAGTGAGTTCATCCGATTGGTACGGCCGGTACGCTGGAAGGTGATGCAGGTATTGCCCGTGCGCGGGCAGAATTCTGGAAAGGTCGAGCCCTACCTCGTCTCCGACGAGGAATTCGAAGCCTACGTCGCCCGGCACCGACCTCTGGTCGCCGATTCGACGGCACTGATCGTCGAGACCAACGATGATCTCATCGGCAGTTATGCGATGCTCGACCCGGCCGGTCGATTCTTTGACAACACACGAGGCTGTTACCACTACAGCGAGTCAATCCTTGACGTCGGCGTCCCACGTGCGATCTCGCAAGTGAGCATCAGCCGGGCAAAGTTCGTCTCGCGCGGCGGGCACTACTACCTTCCTGTCACCTGACTACGAGCCTGACGGGGCGGCCGGACGACCTGCCGGTGTTCCTTCGAAGGCCCACACCCCAGGGCGGCACCAGGACGCGCCGCGATGTCGTCGGTCACCGCGCCGCCGCAAATCCCCCCCGGGCGGTGGGCATGCCGCCGTCGATCGCGCGCGCGGCGGCGGTGGCCTCATGCCGATCCGGCAGGATGATGGCATGCGCAACCCCGTCACTCTTCGGTCGAGCCTGCCCGATGACCTGCCGCTGCTGGAACGACTGTGGCAGCTCTACCGGCACGACCTGTCCGAGTTCCGTGACACGCTGCCGAACGACCTGGGTCTCTTCACCCCTGGCCGTTTGCCGACCTACCTTCAGGACCCCGACAGCCGCGGCTACCTGATCTACCAGCAGGCCGTTCCGGTGGGCTTCGCGTTTGTCTCCGGCTTGGCGATCCAGCCGCTGCGCATGGCCGAATTCTTCGTCGTGCGAGCTGTGCGCCGCACGGGCGTCGGACGTCTCGCCGCCCGGCAACTCCTCGCCCAACACGCGGGCGACTGGGAGATCGCCTTCCAGGAGGAAAATCCTGGTGCCGCCCGCTTCTGGCGCCGGATCGCCGCCGAGGTCTGCCCGACGGGCTACCGCGAGGAACGGCGCGCTGTCCCTGGCAAGCCGCACATCCCTCCGGACACCTGGCTGCTGTTGACGACCTGACGCGGTGCGCCAGAGGGCAAAGCCGGAGGAGCCCGGTCGACCCACAGTGGGTTGACCGGGCTCCTCGGTTGGGGCGTGTCAGACGTCGAACCGGTCGAGGTCCATGACCTTGGCCCAGGCCGCGACGAAGTCGACCACGAACTTGTCACGGGCGTCCTGGCTGGCGTAGACCTCCGCGAGGGCTCGCAGCTGGGAGTTGGAGCCGAAGATGAGGTCGACCGCGGTGGCGGTCCACTTCACCTCGTCGGTGGCCAGGTCGCGGATCTCGTACACGTGCTCCTCGGACTCCGACGCCTTCCACCGGGTGCCCGGCGAGAGCAGGTTGGCGAAGAAGTCGTTGCTGAGCACGCCGATCCGGTCGGTGAGGACGCCGTGCGTGGCGCCGCCGACGTTGGCACCGAGGGAGCGCAGGCCGCCGATGAGGACGGTCATCTCGGGTGCCGTCAGGTTGAGCATGTAGGCACGGTCGATGAGCAGCACCTCGGGCTGGGTCTTCTCGCCGGGGCGCAGGTAGTTGCGGAACGCGTCCGCACGCGGCTCGAGAACCCGGAAGGACTCGACGTCGGTCTGCTCCTGGGTGGCGTCGGTGCGACCGGCACGGAACGGCACGGTCACCTCGACGCCGGCGTCACGCGCCCCCTTCTCGACGGCGGCCGAGCCGGCCAGCACGATCAGGTCGGCGAGCGAGATCTGCGCGCCGCCGGCAGCGTTGAACTCCCGCTGGATGCCCTCGAGGGTGTCGAGGACCGTCGCGAGCTGCTCGGGCTGGTTGACCTCCCAGCTGCGCTGGGGCTCGAGACGGAGCCGGGCACCGTTGGCGCCACCGCGCTTGTCGGTGGACCGGTAGCTCGCCGCGGAGGCCCACGCGGTGGAGACCAGCTGGGCGGTCGTGAGGCCGGACTCCAGGACCTTCGCCTTGAGGGCGGCCACGTCGGCGTCGCTCACGAGGTCGCCGGCGACGGCTGGCACCGGGTCCTGCCAGAGCTGGGGCTCGGCGACCCACGGGCCGAGGAACCGGCTGACCGGGCCCATGTCGCGGTGCAGCAGCTTGTACCAGGCCTTGGCGAAGGCCAACGCGAACTCGTCGGGGTTCTCCAGGAACCGGCGCGAGATCTTCTCGTACGTCGGGTCGAAGCGCAGCGACAGGTCGGTCGTGAGCATGGTCGGCTTGTGCTTCTTGGCCGGGTCGAAGGCGTCCGGGATGATCGCCTCGGCGTCCTTGGCGACCCACTGCTTGGCGCCACCGGGGCTCGTGGTGAGCTCCCACTCGTAGCCGAAGAGGATCTCGAAGAAGCGGTTGCTCCACTGCGTCGGCTGGTCGGTCCACGTCACCTCGAGGCCGCTGGTGATCGTGTCCTCGCCCTTGCCGCTCCCGTGGGTGCTCAGCCAGCCAAGGCCCTGCGCCTCCAGCGCGGCACCCTCGGGCTCGGCGCCCACGTGGTTGTCGGCGACGCCCGCACCATGGGCCTTGCCGAAGGTGTGGCCACCGGCGATGAGGGCGACGGTCTCCTCGTCGTTCATCGCCATCCGGCCGAAGGTCTCACGGATGAAGTGCGCCGCCGCCCGGAAGTCCGCGCTGCCGCGAGGTCCCTCGGGGTTGACGTAGATGAGGCCCATCTCGGTCGCGCCGACGCCCTCGGCCATCGACGCGTCGGAAACGTAGCGCTCGTCACCGAGCCAGGCGTCCTCGGGACCCCAGAAGATCTCCTCGGGCTCCCACACGTCCACCCGACCGAAGCCGAAGCCGAAGGTCTTGAACCCCATCGACTCCAGGGCGACGTTGCCGGCGAGCACGAGCAGGTCGGCCCAGGAGATCTGCTGGCCGTACTTCTGCTTGACCGGCCACAGCAGCCGGCGGGCCTTGTCGAGGTTGGCGTTGTCCGGCCAGCTGTTGAGCGGGGCGAAACGCTGACCGCCGTCCCCGGCGCCGCCGCGGCCGTCCTGGATGCGGTAGGTGCCGGCGGCGTGCCAGCTCATCCGGATCATCAGGCCGCCGTAGTGGCCGAAGTCGGCCGGCCACCAGTCCTGCGAGGTGGTGAGCACCTCGACGATGTCCCGCTTGAGGGCCTCGACGTCGAGCTTCGCGAACTCCTTGGCGTAGCTGAAGTTCTCCCCCAGCGGGTTGCCCTTGGACGAGTGGGCGTGCAGCACCGAGAGGTCGAGCTGGTTGGGCCACCAGTCACGGTTGGTGCGCGGACGACCGCCGGTCTTCGGAGTCGGCGAGTCGATCGCCGGGTTCTCACTCTCGCTGCCGGTCGCGGTCACCGAGTCGTGCGCGACCGGGCAACCGCCGGCTGCCTTCTGGTCCACGCCCTGCGCACTGGAGGGACCGTTGTCCTGGGTGTCGCTCATCTGATTCCTTCCGAGCTTGCGGATCACTGGGGCGTGCGGTCGGCCGCGCAGTCGGGGCAGGTGCCCCAGTAGACGACCTCCGCCTCGTCGACCACGAAGCCGTGGTCGTTGGAGGCGGTGAGACAGGGTGAGTGGCCGACGGCGCAGTCGACGTCGGCGATCGCGCCGCAGGAGCGGCAGACGACGTGGTGGTGGTTGTCCGCGACCCGGGACTCGTACCGGGCGGTCGCGTGGGCAGGCTGGATGCGCCGGACCAGACCGGCCTCGGTGAGCGCGCGCAGAACGTCGTACACCGCCTGGTGGGAGACCGCGGGATGATCCTTCCGGACCAGCGCGATCACGGTGTCGGTGTCAACGTGCGGGTGGTCACGCAGCGCTGCGAGCACCGCCAACCGGGGCCGGGTCACGCGCAACGAGGCGGCCCGAAGCTGCGCCTCGAAGTCGAACGTCACGGGCTGAACACTAGCTCACTGTTCTGGAACCAATCAAGTTTGGCGCGCCAGCCCGTACGCCTTGATGATTTTTTGTCCGTTTCGATGGTGCCGTCAGCACGGACGGCGCAGGCCCGCGACGAGGATCTCGACCAGCCGGCGTGGGTCGTAGCGGGCATGGCCCGCGCCGGCACAGAGGCCTCCGACGCCGCGCATGAGCTCGTAGGCGTCCTGGCCGGACCCGATCTCCCCCGAAGCCGCGGCCCTGTCGAGCAGTCGGGCGCACACCGGTTCGAGCCGCTCGAGGAAGTACGAGTGCAGCGGGTCGTAGCAGGGGTCGTCGGACTGCAACACGGCGGCGAGCCCCTGCTTGGTGACCACGAAGTCGACGAACAGGTCGATCCATTGCTTGAGCGCGGCATAGGGGGTGGCGCTGCTCTCCAGCAGGGCCGGCCCGGCCTCGGCCAGGCTCTCGACCTGGTGCCGGTAGACGGCGACGATCAGATCCGCTCGCGTCGGGAAATGGCGGTAGATCGTGGCCGTGCCGACGCCCGCCCTGGCGGCGATGTCGCGCAGCGGCGCCTCGACTCCCGAGGTCACGAAGACCGCGGCGGCCGCGTCGAGCAGTGCCCCCTGGTTGCGGCGCGCGTCGGCGCGCTTGCGCCGGGCTGCCGGCGCGGACCCCTGATTGACGGCGTCGACCACCGAACCTCCCACCCTGCTTGCTAAACGGGACGGTGTCCCATATCGTTAATCGGGACAGCGTCCCACTTCGCCATGATGGCAGATGCGGGACCGCGATAACAACTGTTGCGGAGGACCCCTTGACCTCGAACGTAACCCTCCGTACACCCGCGCCCATCGTCTCGGTGAAGCCGGTGGTGCTGCGATCAGCGGGCCGTGGCGTCGACCTGCGGGTGAAGGTGTCCGCGCCGACGACCGGGGCCAACCTGCCGATCATCGTGCTCTCGCACGGCTCCGGCTCATCGATGGACGGCTACGGCCCCCTGGCCGACTACTGGGCCGCGCACGGCTTCGTGGTGGTTCAGCCCACCCACCTCGACTCCAGGACGATGGGCCTGGCCAAGGACGATCCCCGCACACCGCGGATCTGGCGCGAACGCATCGAGGACCTCAAGCGCGTCCTCGACCAGCTCGATCTGCTGGAAGACGCCGTTCCTGGCCTCGGCGGCCGTCTCGACCGGAGCCGGATCGCCGCGGCCGGCCACTCGTTCGGCGGCCAGACCGCCGGCAACCTGCTCGGCATGCGCGTCCTCGACCCGTCCAGCAAGAAGGAGGCGGACCTGTCGGACCCCCGCGTCACAGCGGGCGTGCTGCTGGCCACGGCGGGGGAAGGCGGTGCCAACCTGACACCGTTCGCCGCCGAGCACCTGCCCCACATGAATCCCAGCTTCGCGCACATGGCCACGCCGGCCCTCGTGGTCGTCGGCGATCAGGACGAGATCCCGCGGAAGTACCAACTGACCGTCCGCGGCCCGGACTGGATGGCCGAGCCATACCACTTGAGCCCCGGCAGCAAGAGCCTCCTCACCCTGTTCGGAGCGGAACACTCACTCGGCGGCATCACCGGCTACGAGGCTCAGGAGACCACGGACGCCAACCCCGAGCGGGTCGCGCTGATCCAGCACCTCACCTGGGCCTACCTCCGGCACGCCCTCGACATCGAGGATGACAGCTGGGCAGCGGCACAGAAGGCGTTGTCGAACGACCCCGCCCCCATCGGTCGGCTCGAATCCAAGTAACGGGCCGCCCTCGCGCTGGTCATTGCGGGCGGCAGCGTGTGCCGGCACGCCAGGTGGTGGTCGCGGCGGCGATGACGGCGTCGACGGCGACGGCGACCCCACACCGTATGAGGCAGGTGCCACGCACTAGCATTGCCGCGGTCCGGGACGGCACTGCTGAAACGAGGCAAAATGCGTTGGCTCCGGCGGTTGCTGGGCGGCGGGCGGGTCCAGCTCGACGCGGGACGGCAAGAGTCGCTGCTACGGGACATCCAGTCTCGGCACGACGCCCGGTTCTCCGCGCAGGTTGAGTCGCTCACCGGGTTGCTGGACAGTGACGACGGCCTGGTGGTGGCGGCCCGGATCGTCAGCCAGGTCGCCGACGAAGCCCACGCGGACCTCCTGGCCCAAGCCCACGACATCCACCGCCGGACGGGCCGGCGACTCCTCGTCCACCGCCGGAACTACCGGCCGCTGTGGAAGGAGGCCGGCCCGGGCCTGCGGTGGCCCCTGTTCGCGCTGCCCTGCGGCTTCCACCCGTACGCCCAGGTGTCCGCCGCGGTCGCGGTGCTCGGCGACCGCGCGCGACGACTCGACCGGGTGACCGACCCGAACCCGCTCGTGACCCGCGTGTTCGAGGTGCTCGACCTCACGACCGCCGGCTGGGAGTACGGCCGGGTCCGGGTCGACACCGATGCCGCGGCCCTGGCCGATCGACTGATCGCCACTGCCGGGCAGATCCTCGCGGTCATGGACGACCCACCGAGGCTGCCACCTGCGGTCCGCGAGCTGATGCGCCGCAACAACACCATCGACGTGCACGATCCGGCCGGCCCGCGGGCGGTAGGTGGGATCAATCTGGGCGCGAGGATGCGGGAGCAACTGCTCGTCTGAGGACGCCGCAACGAGGCGGGGCCTCGTCCGCTGAAGCCGCCGACCCAGGCGCCGATGTCAGCCGAGGACCGTCGCCGAGCGCCCTCCGCCCACGGTGTACGCGCCTGCGGAGATCGCGCCGAGGCTCGTGGGCTTGAGGGTCAGCGAGACGACGCCGCCGGGCAGTACGTGCGAGCTCTCGTCGACGGTTGCGAACGTCGCGGGCGTCGATCCGTCCGGGAAAAGGCGCTTCCCCGTGCCGACGATGACCGGGTATTGGAGCAGCCGGTAGACATCGACGAGACCTGCCTGGTGCAGCGTCTGCACGAGTTTCCAGCTCCCGTGCACCTGGAGTTCCTTGCCGGGAAGCTCCTTGAGGCGGCGTACCTCGTCGACCAGGTCACCGCGGAGGACCGTCGTCGGGCTCCAGTCGGCTTCGCCGTCGGTCACCGTAGAGCTGACGACGTACTTCGGCAGCGTGTTGAGCTTGGTGGCGATCAGGTTGTCAGGTTCGGTGACCTTCGGCCAGTACCCGCCGAGCAGGCCGAAGCTGGTGCGGCCGAAGAGGAACGCGTCGGCCGTACGGAACCAGCTCTCGACGACCTTGGTGGTGTGCATGGAGGCGTGCGGGACGAGCCACCCGCCGCGGTCGAAGCCGCCGGAGCGGTCCTCGTCGGGGTTTCCGGGTCCCTGCATGACGCCGTCGAGACTGACGAAGGTGTTGACGCTGAGCAGCACGATTCTCCTGTGGGTTCGGGTCACGGACAGCCGGCCAGGAGTGGCTGGCGGACGGACGTTAACTGCCGGGCCCAGAGTGGGTCTTGTACAGGAACGACATCGCGGCGGAATGGCCCGCCTGCAGCTCACCTGCGGTGCACCCGACGTAGCGACGCAGCGTGTGCGCGAGGTGCGCCTGGTCGAAGTACCCCAGCGTGTCGGCGACTGTGCGCCAGTCACGGCCGTCGCGCAGCATCGTGGCTGCGGCGTTCGCGCGGTCGATCTGCCTCACGGCGGCTCGTGAGACTCCGATGATCGCTCGGTAGCGACGCTGCAGGGTTCATTCGGTCGGGCTGGCTTCGGGATGCTCGGCGACCTGCTCCTCGTCCCCGAGATGCGAGCGCACCACCAGACCAGCGGCCTGCAGTCGGCGGACGAAGTGCTCCACGTTCTCGAACGTCGGCGCCTCCCAGCCCTCGCCGCCGATGACGATCCTGCCCGATTCCGTCACCGGGAACGGCACGTACCCATCGACGATCGAGGCTGCAGGGTGCGGCCGAAAGACCGCGCCGAACGCGAACCGGACCCCGAGGAACTCGGTGCCCGGCGGGACCGGTGCGATGGTCGCCCTCGTCTCCGGCCCACGCAGGCTGGCGAACAGGCGTCCCTGCGCCCGCGAGAGGACCAGATGCCAGCAGGTACGTGCTGCGGACGTCATCGTCTCCTCCGCGTCAGAGCGGGTGCGCCACACGCGGTCGACGAGGCTCACGTCGACCTCGGTGTCGCGATGCTCGAACCGCAAGGCCATGGCCTCCTCCGTCTTCTGGGCTGGTCGGTGACGTGGCCCGACCCCGTGGCGGCCGTGATCGGCGTAGACCAGTGGGCGACCTAGCCGCCCACCGCGTTGTGCTTCGCAATCAGGCTCGGGAGTTCGTCCAGCGAGTCGATGCGGAACAGGCACTGCTCCGACACGGCTGGAATGTCGAGGATGTGAGCCCACGGACCACGCCGGATCAGGCACGTCTCCATACCGGCCTCCCTGGCCGGGCGCGCATCGTTGTCGGGCCGATCGCCGACGTACAGGATCGAAGACGCGTCGCCGCCGCCTTCGCGAACGACACGCTCGAAGAAGGCCGATGACGGCTTCTCCACGCCCCAGCTCTCCGACGTGCCGATCACGTCCACGTCGAGGTCGAGACCACGAAGGAGCGCCTCCGCATGAGCTGGCTGGTTGCCGGCCAAGCCGACGAACAGGCCCTGATCCTTCAGAGACGCCAGGCACTGCCGCGCGTCGGGGTAGAGATCCTCTTCGCCGAACGACTCCGGCTCGTCAGCGGCGGCGCGGAGCGCGCGCTCGGCTGCGAGATCAAAGTCGGGCCGGAAGACCCGGAACGTCTCCTGATAGTCCAGACCCCGGGCGACCACCGCACCGAAGACCGCCGAGAACGTGTGCCGTGGAACGCCGAGCCAGTCAGCCCAGGTCGCGAACTCGCGGGACTCGTCGAGAATCGTCCCGCCGATGTCGAAAAAGATCGCGTTGATCATTCACGTTCCCCCGTCACGGTCGCGTTGCCCTCAGAACGACTCTCATGATTATCAGACCGAGCGCTGACGCGGCGCCCACCGGCCGTCACCGCGATGCGGCAACGCTGGTGCCCGCAGGTGCCGGTCACGGAATTCCTCTATGGTGCGAGCCAACACCACCCGGTGGTCGGACAGCGCGTGGTCGGTCGGGTTGAGCCGGTGCTCCAGCCGGATCCTCGGGTGCGCCAGAAAGGCAGCGTACGCACCACGATGGATGTCGACGCAGCTCAGGTTGTCGGGGTCCTCGCTCAGCATCGCGGTCAGGTCGATCGGTGGACCGAGCTCGAAACCGTCCAATCCTGCTCCACCCGTCAGGTCGATGGCGCGTGCGGAGCCATCCGCGCGATAGATACCGTCCCAAGCAGGTGCGAAACCCTCAGCCCACAGTCGGACGATTTCCGTGGTCATCGCCCGTCTCCCCCGCTCCGCAGCCAATGCTCGAACGACTCACCGTGCGGAGAGCCGCCAACGGCAACACCCTGATCATCGTTCTCGTGCCGCCGCATACCACCTCCATGTCGCGTCCAGCCTGTCGGGCGAGCGTCACGGGCCATCGCCGGGGCGCCGACGCCGCTAGCATCTGCCCGGGCCCACCGGTCGTTCCTACCGCCGAGTGACGCGGCGGTAGGCATTCAGAGACGCCATCAGGGCGAGACGCGCCGGCCGGGTTGATTGACTCCGGCTCACCTCATCGCAGGAGTGCCCATGATCAGTTTTCGATTGTGGCGACGGCGACCAATGGCTGCCCTCGGGGCGGCCGTGGTCAGCCTCGCCGGAACCCTGGTCTTCACGGCCCCGGCCAGCGCCGATCCCCCGCATCCCAGCGTCAATCACGAGGTGCGGTGCACGGCCGACGGCACCTACGAGATCCGATGGACCATTCTCGCCGAGGCCGCCCCCACCGACGCGACGCGGTACCGGTTCGTCAAGGTCGAGCTGTATCCGTCCGGCACCACCGTCGACAACATCGCCGCCAGCCCCGAGGGCGACTTCCCACACTCGGTCGGCAAGCCGGTGATTGGCACCCAGACGCTGCCGGGCACCGCCACCGGAGCCGAGCTGTTGGTGTGGATGCAATGGGACGACGGTTACAACGAGCCGTCCGGCTTCGGCGCATCCACCCCGCTCGACGGCAGATGCGGGCAGCCACCCACCGAGCCGACGGTCACCATCCAGTCCAGGTGCGACGGCAGCATGCTGGTCGACCTGGCGAACCCTCCAGCCGGGCGGACGGTCGACCTGGTGATCGTCTCCGCGCCCGCCGGATTCTCGCGGACCGTCACCTTGGGCCCGGGCGGGTCGGCGAACGACATCGTGGTCCCCCGGGGCTTCGACATAGTGTCGGTGATCAACGCACGTAACGGGGAGACAGTGGGCCAGCACTTCTGGGCCTTCGATCCCAGCCACTGCGCCACCCCTGACATCCGCACCCGCGCGACCTGCGACGAATTCGTCATCACGGTGACAGAATCGGCCGCCCACACGAACCTGATCATCACCTTCGACCCCAACCATGGTCGGGAGCAACGGCGGACCATCCCCGTGGGCACCACCGCCGACGTGTCGTTCCGTGCCGTGGCCGGCTTGGCTGTCACCCTTCGTTCGGACCAGTTCGACCCGCAGGCCGGCCACCTGAACGGTCCGTACCTCTGGCAGCAACCGGCGGGTTGCGGCATCGGCGGGGGTGGCGGCCTCCCGGTGACCGGCCAGTCGACCGGTGGCGTTGTCGCCAGTGCAGGCCTTCTCTTGGTCGTGGGGGCGGCCCTGTTCGTCCTGGCCCGGCGCCGTCGGGTCCGGTTCACCGTCTGACAGCCGCCGCCGGTGCCGCACCGCCGCATCGTGGACCCTGCGGGATCGAGCAAGCGCGCCCGACGCACGCGCTCGATGCCGCACCAGCGGGATCCTCACCATGCGCTGCTGGAGCGGAAATCCTCTGCGGCCTCGGCCAGGAGGGTCTCAATTTCGGCATCGTCGCCGCCGTCGCCGGTCGCTTCGCGATGGACGATCAGGCTGTGGGCCAGGGCCAGGTCGAATCCGCGTTCGCGCAGGATGTCGACGGACTCCAGGGCCAGCCGCGCCGCGCCGGCCCGGTCGCCGGCACGGGCGGCGATCGCCGCCTGGACCCCGAGTGTCATCCCCTCGAAGCCCCGATAGCCGGCCTCACGGGTCAGCTCCAGCGCCTGCGACGCCCAGGCACCAGCAAGGTCGAGCTCGCCGCGGCGCAGGTGCCCGTGGGCCAGACCGATGAGCGCCTCGGCGTAGGGCTGGGCCGACGTGGCCACGAGAGATAGTCGCAAGGCCCGGTGCAGGTAGGTCATGGAGAGCCGGTGCTGCCCCAGCACGCGGCGGACGGTGGCGAGGCCGCAGAGCAGCAACGCCTGCGCGTGCGGGTCGGTGAGGCCGCGCAGGGCCCGCAGACCGCTCACCGCGATCCGGCGGGCGGTGGTCGCGTCACCCTGGAAGAGACGCACGACCGCCAGGTAGCCGGACGCGGCGGCCTGCCCCTCCACATCACCGAGCCGCTCGTAGAGGTCGACGGCTCCGGTCAACCGCTCCCCCGCCGAGGTGAGCCGGCCCCGCTCGAGTTCGAGATGCCCGAGGTTGATCAACACCGAGGCGATCGCCCGGCGGGTGTTGTTGGCGGTGTGCAGCACCAGCGCCCGGTCCAGGTCGGGTTCGGCCAGATCGAGCCGGCCGGTCAGTATCCGCACGGCGCCGAGGTTGTTGAGCGCGATCCCCGCCCCGGACGTGTCGGCGGCGGCCAGCTGCCGGTTGCGTACGTGCATCAGTTGCCGTTCGGCGGCCCGGACATGCCCGATGCGGGAGTGCTGGACGGCGAGGATCGACCGGGCCGACGTCTCGCACCGCAGCCAGCCGGCCTGGCGGCTGGACCGCACCCCCCATCGGGCGTTGGTCATGGCCTCGGCCGGCTCGCCGAGGAACAGGTGGGCCAGGGCGAGACTTGTACGCAGTACCGCCCGGACCCGCAGGGCGTTTCCGGCTCGGGCGCGGTGAGCGCGGAGGGCGGCGAGCCCGGCCCGGGTGACGGCGAACCAGCCGTCGAGGTCGCGTTGGGACATGAACCGCACACGCAGCGCGGCGGCCAGCCGCCATGCCATGTCGGGCACGCCCCGGTCACTGGCGAGCAGAGCTGCGGCCCGCAGGTGCTCGTACTCCTGGTCGAGCCAGGCGATCGCGTCACCGGGATCGCCGAACACCTCTCCCCCGTGGTTCTCCAACTGGATCAGCTGCGGAGACAGGAGCCGCCCGGCGGCGAGTAGCCGGCGCAGGTAGTAGCCGTAGGCGCGGCGCACCGCGGCCTCACGCTGGGCCCGGGTGGCCGTTTGCACGACGAGGCCGGCCGCGTACTCGTGCACGAGGTCGTGCACGACGATGCGGCACCCGACGACGGTGAGCAGGTGCGCGTCGGCCAGACCCAGCACGATCGGCTCGGCCGCGCTCGCCGGGACGCCGAGCAGCGCCGCCGCCACCGCCTGGTCGAACTCGGTCATGGGTAACAGCCCGATCAGCGCGAACAGCCGCTGCGCCGCAGGGTCGAGCCGGCTGTAGGAGTGACGGAACGCGGTGGCCAGCGCGCTGCCCGGGTCGCCACGCGTCTCGAGGTGGGTCAGGCGACTGCCGTCGGCCAACTGGCGGGCCCGGGTCGCGATCGGGTCAGCGAGGCCGCTCGGCAGGTCGGCGGCGGCGATGCGGACCGCCAGCGGGAGGCAGCCCACGATCCGGGCCAGGTTGCGGGCTGCGGCGGGCTCGGCCGCGAGCACGGCCGGGCCGACGACCCGACCGATCAGGTCGACCGCGTCGGGTTCGTCGAGCACGTCGACGGCGACGGCACCCGCCCCGTCGCGCACGACCAGGCCGAGCAGGCGGTCCCTGCTGGTGACGACCACCCGCGCGTGTCGGCCGCCCGGCAGCAACGGCCGCACCTGGTCGGCGTCACGGGCATCGTCGAGCACCACAAGCAGGCGCAGGTCAGCGGTCATCGACCGGAACAGCGCCGCCGCCTGCTCCTCGTCGGCTGGCACCTGGTCGGCCGGGACGCCGAGGCTGCCCAGCAGATGCACCAGGGCGGCGGTCACCGTCAGCGCCGGCTGCGGCCCGAACCCCCGCAGGTTGACGAAGATCTGACCGTCCGGGAACGCCGACGCGGCAGCGTGCGCCCACCGCACGGCGAGCACCGTCTTGCCGGCACCCGCCATTCCCGACACGACCACGACCTGGCTGTCGTCGGCCAGCAGCGCCTTGTCGAGCAGGACCAGCTCGGACCGCCGGCCCACGAAGTGTCGCCCCAGCGTCGGGAGTTGCCTCGGGAGCGGCGCGGCTCGCGTACCCGACGAGGCCACCATCCCACCCGGGCTCGCCTCGACCGTGACGTCAGTCTCGACCGCGGGCACCGCACCGCGCGGTTCGTAGCCGTTCGCGGCGACAAGCCGGTCGAAGCCACGCAACCAGCGTTCGGCATCGGTCGGGTTGAGGCAGGCGCGCAGATAGGCGGCGACAACCTCGCGTCGGGGCAGGCCCGGCCCGCGCAGCGCGCTGGCGAGCGTGCTACGCGGCAGGACGTCGCCGACCGCGGTGGCACGGCCCTCCAACTCGCGGTAGGTCAGCCGGGACTCCTGCTTGAGCCGACGCAGTTGCAGGAGTATCTGTTCCACGCCTGTCATGTCGAATGCGACGTCATCGTCTGACATCTGCCGCCCCCCGCGTTAGGCGTGCGGGCGTGACCGCCTCGCAAGGCCCGGCGCGACGACACTGTCCTGTCCGGACTCCTGTCCGAGACTACCGAAGAATTGCTGTTGGCACGCAACGGCTTGTCCCGGACAGGATCCATCGATTGCCGGCACCCGCAATCAATTGTTCGCTGTGTGGAGACGAGAAAGACGAGGAGGTGATTTCCATGCAGGACAAGACGATGCGTTACGAGCCGCCGGCGCTGGCCGAGGTGGGCGACTTCGTGGCTCTGACCAACGGCGTGAGCTTTCCGGAGGACTATGTCGACATGATCGGTTGGTGGAGTGGGACCTGATCCCGTCCACCGACAGCCTGGCCGGAATCGCCGTCGTGGTCGCCTCACCGGCGGCCACGGCGGCGCTCTGTCCAGCAGCGGATGGCCGCTGGGCAGGGTGAACTAAACCTGGGTCGGGAACGCCGGACGCCGGTTGCGGTCAGAACGTGGCGATCGGGTTGACCAGGCTGCCGGACGTGCCAGCGAAGCGGACCGGCGCGACCGTGAGGTGGAAGTCCCACTGGCCGAGTTCGGCGGCCGTTGTCGCGCACGCCTCCAGGTCGCAGTTGTCGAGCAGCCACAGACCCATCGCGACGAGACCCACGGCGTGAACGGGCATCAGCACGTCGTCGTACCCCGATGGTTGAACGTCCTGGGGGGTGTCAGCGCCGATCAGCGCGACGCCGCGTTCGTGGAGCCAGGGTAGGCAGGACGCGTGCCAGCCAGCCTGCGTGAAACCGCTGGCCGCACCGGTCTCGTGGCGGAAGCGGCCATAGCCGGTGCGCAGGAGTACCGCGTCGCCGGGTCGCACCTCTACACTCTGGCGACGCTCGGCCTCCTCGAGATCGTCGGGAGACACACCCTGCCCCGGGTCCAACCACGGCACACCGCGGGCCCGCGCGACGTCCAGCAGGACACCACGCGTGATGATCCCGTTCGCCGCCGCCGTGACGGCCGCCCACGCCGATCCGGTGGCGGCGTCGACCAACGAGTGCGACCGCCCGTTGTACATCGTGCCGTCCCAGAAGATGTGGCACGGCGAGTCGACGTGGGTGAGGGTATTGCCGTGGAACGTGATGCCGAGCCGCTCGGACGAGAAGCCCCAGCGCCGGTCGGCGTGGAAGCTGGCGGGCATGTTCTCGGCACCCGGCATGTCCGCGGCGCACGGGCACGTCGTCGTCGACCGCTCCATGTCGTGCGGTACGGCGACCTCCCACGCACAGGAGACGCTCCTCCCGTGGCGCACGGCCCGCGCCGCCGCCAGCCGGACGTCGTCGGTGACGTGGTTCAGAGTCCCGATCTCGTCGTCGTCGCCCCACCGTCCCCAGTTCGACAGCGTGTCGAAGTATCCGAGCACGTCGTCCTGGGTGGGCGTCGGTCGCCCTGCCGTCATTCCAGCATCGACTCCTCTGGTCACGCGGTGCGCGGCACCGCAGGTAGGGTATCCCGCCGCTGGATCGAAGACCGCGATGACCGGTCGATCGGTTGACTCGTCCACACCGATGGGCGGTCAGCCCGTCCGGTTGAAGCGGCGGGCGGCGACCGCGAGCGCGAAGAGGCCCAGCAGCAGCATGGCGGCGAGTTCGAGGGCGACGGGTGGTTGCCAGCCGCCCCAGGTCGGGCCGCCCGCTGCGGGGCCGACGCCCTCCACGGAGGCCAGCCGGCGGATCGCGTCGACCGCGTAGGTCAGCGGGTTGGCCAGGATGACCGGCGTCAGCCATCCGGGCAGGGCACCGACCGGAAACATCGCGCCGGAGAGCATCACCAGCGGCAGGGTCACCATGCCGAGCAGCGCCTGGAAGGTCTCGACCCGGCGGATGAGCACGGCGGCGAGCGCGCCGAGCATCGTCAGGGAGAAGGCGACCAGCCACAACGCGCCGAAGAGCAGTAGGAGCAGGCCCGGGTCAGCGGGGAGCCCCACCAGCGGTCCGAGGATCAGCAGCAGTGCGGCCTGGACCGCGGCGGCGCTCGCGCCGCCCAAGCACCGGCCGACGAGCAGTGTGTCGCGGCGGACGGGCGCGACGAGGGTCGCGCGCAGCAGGCCGGCCTCCCGGTCGCGGACGATGGCACCGCCGGCACGCAGCGCGGGCATCTGCACAGCCATGATCAGGATTCCGGGGAAGAGGAACGCCACGTAGCTGCCTCGACCCTCCCCTCCGGCGCCTGCGGCCGGGGTGTCGAGCATGGTCTCGAGCCCGGGCCCGAGCAGGAGGAGGAACAGCAGCGGACTCAGCAGGGTCATCGCCACCTGCGCTCGGCTGCGCATGAGCCGCAGCATCTCGCGCTGCCACAGGGCCCAGACCGCCCGGAGCTCACGCATGAGCGACCCACCCGTGGGCACGGCGTCGTCGGTCGACGGGACCGTGCTGCTTCTCGTGACAGTGTGTTGTCTCATCTGGCGTGATCACCGTCCCTGACCGCACGACCGGTGTGATGGAGGAAGACGTCGTCGAGCGTCGGAGGCGAGACGTGCACCGCGTTGATGGGCGTGTCGAGCACCGCGCACAGCCGGGGTACGAGGGCCGCGCCGTTCTCGGTGACCACCCGGACGCCCTGCGCGTCCACCGTCGCGTCGCACGCGAAGTCCCGTCGGATCCGCATCGCCGCCCGGGCGTCGTCCGCGGTGTTCAGCCGCACGACGTCGGCGCGTACCGTCGCCTTGAGCTCCGCGGGCGTGCCCCGCACGACCGCACGACCCCGGTCGAGCACCAGGATCCGGTCACAGCGTTCGGCCTCCTCCAGATGATGCGTGGTCAGGAAGACGGTGAGCGGGCGATCGCGGCGGAGCGCGTGGATGTGATCCCACACGCCGGCCCGGCTGTGCGGGTCGAGGCCGGCGGTCGGTTCGTCGAGGAACAGCACCGCCGGTTCGTGCAGCAGACTCCGGGCGATCTCGAGGCGCCGGCGCATGCCACCGGAGAGGGTCCTGGCGAGCTGGTCGCGCCGTTCGGCCAGACCGAAGAGGTCGAGGAGGTGCCCGGCCCGGGCGGGAAACGTGCGGCGGGGCAGGCCGTAGAGGTGGGCGTGGAGCCGGAGGTTCTCCATGAGGGTGAGGTCGCCGTCGGTGGTGCTCTCCTGCAGGATCAGGCCGATGTGGCGGCGTACGTCGGTGGACGACCGCACGACGTCGAACCCGGCGACGCTGGCGTGGCCGCTGTCCGGGCGGGTCAGGGTGCAGAGCATCGCGATCGTGGTCGACTTGCCGGCGCCGTTGGGGCCGAGGAAGCCGAACATCTCGCCTGTCGCGACCTTGAGGTCGAGGCCGTCGACCGCGGCGACGCCGCCGTAGGACTTGCGTAGCGACTCGGCGACGACGGCGTTCACACCGGCACCTCCCGCCGGTCAGCTCGCTCGACCTGGGTCGCCGGGCGTTGCCGGACGAAGCCGGGCAGCGGGCCGTCCGCGTTGCGGCCCTTCTCCAGCACCGCGACGTTGTGGTAAAAGTGCACGCCCACCAGCGTGGTGTCGAACCGGGTGGGCCTGTTACTGCCCTCGGCGTCGTGCTCCTCATGGTTGAGGCCGTCGAGCAACTGCTTGAGAAAACCCATGCTCGTGCTGGCGTCGTGGAGGTTCGTCGCGTCGCCGCCGTAGGAGGGCCAGTAGGAGGTCTGGAGATCCTCGATCACGTAGAGGCCGCCGGGGCGGAGGGCGGGGAACAGCGCGTGGAAGGCGAGGATCACGTCGGCGCAGGCGTGGCTGCCGTCGTCGATGACGATGTCGAGCGGGCCGAGCCTCCCCGCCAGGCCGCCGACGAAGCCGGGATCGGAGAGGTCACCCTGGATGGGGAACACGCGCTGTTCGGCGGCGGCACTCTTGTCGTACACGTCGACGCCGTAGACCAGCGCCCTCGGGAAGTGCCGCTTCCACATCCGCAGCGAACCACCGCCGCCGCCCGGGTTGGCGTAACCGCCGATGCCCAGCTCCAGAATGGTGAGGTCCTGCTGGCGCAGCGGCGCGAAGTGCCGCTCGTAGATCGGCGTGTAGAAGTGCGGGCCCCACTTGTCGGAGCCGTTCATCAGCGCCAACTCGTCGAGCCGTGCCGGTTCGTCGGCGGTGCCGCGCAGCAGCCGCTGCACCACGGGAGCGGCGGCGACACCGACCATGAACTCCCGCGGGTCGTCCACGTCACCCCAGTCGATCCGCCGGCACAACGCGCGGGGAGCCATCGGCCCACCGAACACCGCCCTGGCCAGGGCGACGAGCTCCAGTTCGACCAGCACCGGTCGGGCGCCGTCCGGGCCGTCCGGGCCGTGCCAGACCCGGCCCTCTTCCAGGAACACCGGGTACGCCAGGGTACGACCGTCGAAGTCCAGATCGAACCTGATCGTCACCGGCCCCGGCAACGGGCCCACCTCGCCGAGGTCGGCCCGGCTGACCAACTCGTCGACCAGGGTCGCCGCGACGCGGGCCGGTCCCAGCCGGGTGATGGCCTCCGCGACCGCGTCGTCGCCGGCAGCCGCGGAGCGGATCAGCGCGCGAAGTTCTGTTGCCTCACGGAGCGTACTCATGCTGCCTCTCCTGTCCTTCGAAGGCGCGGGCCGTAGGTGGCTTCCAGGACCTCGACCGCGGCGGCGGCCCCGCCCTCACCGCGGAGGTTCCGGCCCAGCGCGTGGGCGGCGCGGGTGAGGGCGGGATCGGTGAGGCAGGCTCGTACGGCGGCGCTGAGCGTGGTCGTGCTCAGGTCGCGCTGCCAGATCGGCGGTGGCGCGACACCCCGGGCGTGCAGGGCTGCCGCCCAGCTCATCTGCTCAACGTGGAACGGCAGCGCGACCTGCGGCAGGCCTGCGGCGAGTGCGTGGTGCGTGGTGCCGAGACCGCCCGCGTGGACGGCCGCGCGGACCCGGGGGAACAGCCAGGCGTACGGCACGTCGTCGACGACCAGGACATCGTCGGTCTCGCGTGGCTCGTCGATCACGATGCCGCCGGCACCGGCGACGACCACCGCACGCACCCCCGCGCGGCGGGTGGCCTCGACGACCATCCGGCCGGTCCGCCGCGGGTCGGTGCCCACCAGGCTGCCGAGGCCGAAGAAGACCGGGGGCGCGCCCTGGTCGAGGAATCGCACCAGACTCGGCGGGGGCGTCACCCGCTCAGTCGGCAGGAACCAGTAGCCGGTGGTGTGGACCCATGGCGGCCAGTCGGGCGCCGGCTCGACGAGGTGCCGGCTGAAGGCGTGCAGGATCGGGACGGGGCGGTTGTCGACCTGATGGAACCGGTCGTGCATGCCCGCCCGGGGCGGCAGTCCCAGGTCCCGCTCCCGCCACCGCTCGATGCACTGCCGGGTGGACGCGGGTTCGCCCCGGAGCCGCGCCCGCAGATGGCTGCGCAGGTTCTCGCGGCTGGACCCGTCAGCGTCCCGTCGGGGCGGCGCAGTGCCCAGCGCGTCGATGGTCGGGTAGTAGGCCGAGGTCACACCGTGCGGATTGAGCAGGCCGAGCACGCCGGGCACCCCGACCTTCTCGGCGATGTGGTGCCCGTGGTCGGCACGGTGCACGACCAGATCGGCGCCTGCCGCGGCCTCCAGGAGACCGTTGAGGTGGGCGGGGAACAGCCGGTCGCGGATCTCCAGGGCCAGTTCGGGGTTGGGCCCCGTCGCCCTGCCGTCCTCGATCTGCCTGCGCATCCGGGGGTCGTGGATGAGGTTGAGGAGCCCGGCGTCGCGGGCGACGAACTCCACGCCGTGCCCGGCGGCGAGACCCGCGTAGGTCGAGGGTGCCGCGAGGATCGCCTCGTGGCCGGCGGCATTGAGCGCACAGGCGAGCGCGACGTAGGGCTCGGTGTCCCCCCTGCTTCCGTAGGTGCACAACATGACCCTCATGACGCGTCCCGGCCCAACGGCGGCACCGCCATCATCACCTGGAAGTAGCCGATGTCGGAGCCGGGCTCCCCGACCGGCCGGCCATCGACGGCGACCCAGGCGTGGGCCTGGAACGGCTCTGTCCGCACGCCGGTGCACCACTGCGGCCAGGCGCCCCCCGCCCGGCACAGCAGCGCCGTGGCGATCGCCCGTTGCAGGCACCATTGGCCCCGGCAGCGGGGGCTGACCGCGATGATCGCGTTGCGCGCGCGGGCAGCCTCCGCCTCCGTCGCCGGGCGGGCGCCGCGGCGGGCGAACTCCAGCACCTCCCGCAGCCGGTGGGGTGTGATCCGCGCCAGCACCCGGCCCAGACCGGCCGCGACGACAGCGCCCGGCACGAGCGACAGGGGCGGCGTCGTGGGACGCTCGAGCATCACTCCGGCGGGCATGATTCCACCAGCCTCGCGTCGAGCAGCGCACCCACCAGCGAATTCACGTCCGCTTCGACGCGTCGCGCGGAGTCGGGAAACCGCTCCCGGAGGGCGGCCGCGACGCCGTCGGGCGTCCGGCCGTCGAGCAGCATCCGCACGGTCACCGCTCCGGTGCCGTTGAGCTGCCAATAGCGGCCCGACCGCTGGTCGAGCAGCACAAGACCGTTGCTGGTTTCGGCTGAGGTCACTTCTGGAGCCAGCGCGATAGTCATCTCACTCTCCTTCGTCAGGCGGCTCGGGCCACATCGCGTAGCCAGGCCTCACAGGACAGGGTCCTTTCGAACGGGATCAATGGCTTTGAGTTCGGCAGGACGCCGAAGACGTCGGCGCGCAGCCGATCGGTGTCGATGAGGCCCATCCGGGCCAGCTCGGCGTCGTCGAAGAGCGCGAGCAGGTCGTCGCGGTGGCGGCGCAGGCCGGCGAACTGCTCGGCGCTGTAGTCGCCCTTGGTCCGCCGGTCGAGCAGCCCGTCGGGAATGATGCCCCGCATCGCCTCGCCGAGCACCGGCTTGAACCGGCCGCTGACCATCCGATCGGCGAACCGGACCGACAGCGCCGCGTTCAGCACCTGGTCATCGAGGTACGGGTTCTCGAGCGTGACGCTGTCGCGCTCCGCGACCCGCGAGCTGCGCCGTGCGGCGCTTCCGTTGAACTGGGTGATCCGGATCATCTCGTGCTGCGCGGGTGGCGTGGCCTCCGGTCGAGGTCGGCTCGCGGCCGCCTCCCGGTAGAGGCGTCGTGCCACGTCCGCGGCGTCCGCGGTGATCCACGGCGGAAGGGTCGTGGCGAGCTCCCAGTGCGCGTGCGTCATCTCACCGGGCGGCGCGGTCAACCGCCGGCCGGCACGCGCCAACCACCGGTGGTAGGGCACACCGGAGAGCAGGAACCGCGTTGTCGTGGCGACCGACCAGCGACGCATCGCCTTGGTGGTCAGGATCTGCCGCGCCGCCGCGGTGGGATGGCGCCGGGCCAGGTCGTGCAGGGTCAACGTGCTGGCGGAGAAGAGTTCGTCGCCGCCAATCCCCTGGAGGTGGCGCCGGGAGCCGTGGGACCCGACATGCGCGGCGATGCAACTGGCCAGAGCCCGCGTACGGACGAACGGAAAGGGCCCCTCGACATCGTCGTCCTCGGACACCTCGTACCAGGAGGGCGCCTCGTCGCCGGGTATCACCAGATGTTTGCCCGGCAGTTGATCCTCGCACCACCCCGCCCACCGCTCGTCCTCGTTCGACTCGTCGAGCGGCGCGAAACGGAACGTCGTCGGCTCGGCCCCGCCGGCGGCGGCGATGAAGCAGAGGCTGGTCGAGTCCAGCCCGCCGGAGAGATCAGCGCTGAACGACCCGCCGCCGCTTGGGGCGCGCGCGGCGACGGCCGCAACCAGTGCCGCCCGCACGGCGTGCGCGCCGTCGGCCAGTGACAGCTCCGGCTCCGGCGGTGTCCACCACCGATGGGTACGGGCGATCGGGTCATCGCCGTTCAGGACGAGGAACCGCCCGCCCGGCAACTGCTCGACGCCCCGCCAGACACATCGCTCGCGCAACGGCCACGGCGGCCCGAATGGTGCGACGAGTTGGAGCACGACGGCTTCCTCGTCGATGCCGGCGCCGGTCAGGGCGGCGATCGTGTCGGCACGGTCAGCCGCGACCGCGACCCGGTCGACCGAACCGGTGAAGAGCTGGTACCGGTTGGACAAGCTGCCTTGTGCCCGGGTGACCCCGCCAATCGATCCGATGAGGTGGTAGCAGCCCGGGACGTCCCTAGCGACGGCGTCCAGGTCGGCCACGGTCCGGACAGCTTCGAGCCGCCCGGTGAGACTCTCGCTGGTCTCGGCGGTCCGGCCGAGGAGCACCAGGGCACGGTCGCCGGCACGGGCCACGACGATGTCGTCGTGCTCCCAGTGGCCGATGATCCACGGCCGTCCGGACGGATGCCGGATCGACTGTCCTCCGCCGTGCCGCTGGGCCAGGGTCTCCGATGCCTCGTGGTCGGGAAGAATGATGAACCGCATGCCCGCTCCCTTCGGCGAGAATCCCGTGAGACGCATGACGCCGGGGTGGTCAGCCCTGGTGCAGTTGGCCGACCACCCCGGCGCGTTGATGCGGTGTTCGACGTGCGTTAGTTGTCGTGCGTTAGTTGTCGTGCGTTAGTTGTCGTGCGAACGTCGGATCGACTCAGAGGTCGAACCAGCCGCCCCACAGGTCGGACCATTCTCCGGCGTTGGTGATGCGGGTGAGCTCGGTGAAGTCGCCGACCTCGACCAGCGCGGGGGCCTCGTAGCCCATCGTCTTCTCGTTCATGCTGTTCACCTCTTTGTAATCGGTGTCCGAGGCGATCCTTGTGACTGCCTCGCTGACACCAATCAGATATCCGTGGGTGACGACCGGCAATCGCGCCTTCCTGTCCGGGACAGGCCCGCACTGCTCTACCAGCGCCGATGCGGCCGTCCCGGACAGCGGCCCGGACAGGACACCGTGGTGCCAGAGGTACGCCTGGTCGTGATGGGGCCAAAGCGAAGTTTGACGCTTATGCACTGAATGAAGGTATTTCTCGCGTAAGTCCGGTTGGCCGGCGGAACGCTCAACTACGTTCACGTTGGCGGCGGCAACCGATTTGTCGCCTTCTGTACCGGCTGTGACGTGCAGAGACATGTCGTGCGGAGAAGGGCTGGGTAGCTCGATGTCCACCTACTTACACCCGAACATCAGTGAAGTAGCGGCGAATCAGCCGTGTCCACCGAAGAGGCGGCGGGCACGCTGGCTCGTCGCCGGGGTGGCCGGACTGACCGGAGTGGCCGGCTTGGCCGCCTTCGCTCCGGCGGGGGTGAGCGGAGCGTTCGGGAACGTTGGCAGCAGCCTGTCGAACGCCGGGGCCCAGGTCCTGACCGAGGGCAGCCGGACCAGCGGCGACGACCACGGAGGACAGGACCCGGGCGGCCGCGACGGCAAGGATCAGAAGAAGGACAACGACCGCGGGGACGGAAAGGGCGACGACTTCCGGACCGTGTCCTGTAACGCCGACGAGTTGATCGCGGCGATCGTACGCGCGAACGCGGGCTCCGGGGCGAGACTCCGCCTCGCCGAGAAATGCACCTACACGCTCACCAGGTCCGCTCCCCCACCGCCCGTGCCCTTCGGTGCCGTCGGCCTGCCGATCATCACCCAGCCGGTCACGATCGACGGGAACGGAGCCACCATCGTCCGCGCGGCCAACGCCACCCCGTTTCGGATCCTCGAGGTCGGAGCCGGCGGCGACCTGACGCTGCGCGACGTCACCATCAAGGGCGGCCAGGCTGCCGGTGGAGTCGGCGCTGGCGGCGGTGGCATCCGGATCGACGTCGGTGGCAGGGCCGTCATCGAGAACACCGACGTGGTCTACAACCACACCAACGGCTCAGGTGGCGGTATCGCCAACTTCGGCGTCACGAAGATCCTTGGCGGGAGCGACCACGGCAAGGACCGGGACGGCAAGGAGAAGGAGAAGGAGAACAGCAGCAACATCAGCAACAACAGCGCCGTGTTCAGTGGCGGAGGCATCTTCAACAACGGCAACCTCATCGTGCAGAACACCCGACTGAGCTACAACAACACGATCGGGATCTTCAGCGCCCTGCCGCTGGGTGGGACGGGTGGAGGGCTGTCGAACAGCCAGGTCGCCGTGCTCGAGAACGTCCGCCTGGACAACAACACCGCCGGCTTCCGTGGCGGTGGCATCAGCGGCGGCATCAACTCCACCACCGAAGCCAGGAACGTCGAGGTCAACGACAACCGAGCCAGCAGCGAGGGCGGCGGAATCTTCGCCGACGGCGTCTTCCACCTCAGGCATGGCAAGGTCCACCACAACGAGACCGGCCAACGCGGCGGCGGCGTGTACAACCAGATCGGCCAGTTCGTGGCCGAGGACAGCTGGATCAACGAGAACACCGCCAGCACGAACAGCACCGTCGAACACGGCGGCGGCGTCTACAACGGCAGCGGCACCGTCGTCCTGCGCCGCACCCACGTCGACCGGAACCGGGCCATCGGCTCGAGCTCCCAGGGCGGCGGAATCTACAACAACAGCAGGCTCACCCTCACCGAAAGCAAGGTCACGGACAACATCTCCACCCTGGCGCCCGGCGGGATCTTCAACGACGGCGGCCAGGTCACCGTGGACCAGAAGTCGGCCATCACCGGCAACCGGCCCACCAACTGCACACCCAGCTCGCCCCCTGTTCCCAACTGCTTCGGCTGATCGTCCGATCGCTGGGCAGTGGAGTAACGCACGAGGTGAGGGCATCCGGTCCCGCACAGGTCCGATCTCCGGAATTGGACCTGTGCGGGACCGTCGTGGATTCGTATCGTCGGCGACGTGTGGCTGGTCGGAACGCACCGCCGGTGGCCCCAGCTCGGCAGCGGCCGACCCGCTCGTCCTGGAGCTGGCCGGATCCCGCCATCGTGGCAACCACGCGCACGTCCCGACACGCGGGACAACCACCTGGGCCCGCCCCGCCGGCGTGGCGGCGGGACGGGGTCACATGCTCAGCGGGCCATCACCAGTTCTTGTACGCGACATCGCCGAGGTTGCAGAAGGTGCAGTTGGACCTCAGGAAGTTCTCCGTGCGGCGGAACTCCTCGTCGGCCAGCTGCCATCGCAGCCAGGCGGTGATGATGTGCTGGGCGTTGCGGGTAGCCATGATGTGGTCGGTGTTGTCGAGGATGTTGAACCACACGGGCACGCTGGTGTTGGTGTAGTCGCGTTCGACGTTCGGGGTGGCGAAGTCTTCGTCGCCGCCGATGTAGAGCGCCGGGTTGCGCAGATTGTTCGGACCGTTGCCGTCGAAGGAGCCGCCGGCCACGTGGATCGTGGTCTCCAGCCGCGGCTCGTCGGCCACGTCGAATGTTCCGATCGACCCACGGGAATGGCCGCCGAAGGCCACCTCAGCGAGATCGAGATCCTGGTACAGCGGGCTGCCCGACCTGGCGTTCTCGTCCTCCAACCAGTCGAGAGCGTCCACCATGTAGTCGCCACTGCTGGACGAGACCTCGCTGTAGACCACGAACCCGTGCGACGCCCACTGGCGCAGCATGTCCTCGTAGGCGGCCGGGTCGGACCCCGCTCCCGGGCCCCAGATGAGGACCGGGTGATCCACACCGTTCTGGCCGGCGTTCGTCGGGTAGACCAGCCACCCGTCGTCGCTGGGACCGGCGGTCTGGTCGATGGTCACCGCGTACGGACCGGGCCTCGTCACGTCGCTCACCGGGGGTAGCGAGCCGCCCGGCGGGTCGGTCGGGTCCGGGCCGGCGTTGTTGCCCTGGACCAGCACGTTGTCGACGGTCAACGTCTCGAGGATGCTGCTGGCGTCCAGCGTGAACCGCAGCCGCAGGTCGCGGCCATTGACCGACGCCGGCAGGTTGAACGACGCCGCGCCGGTGGCGGTGCGGGCGGTTTCCAGCGTGGTGAACGCACCGCCGGACACCGAGTAGCCCACGGTGAAGCTCTCGCCAAGGTCGAGCCCGGACGCCGCCCGGGTGTATGACACCGTCACGCTGCTGTAGCCGGTCAGGCTGATGGGCGCGGACGTCATGGACGGGTCGGACACCAACGACGCGGCCAACCGGGCGGCGCCCGCACTGTTCGTGACGGAGCCGGACGTGGTGAAGGTGCCGAGCCCGTTGGTGAAGGTCTCGCTGTAGATCGCGGTGGCGGCGGAGGCGGGGGGCATGACGGCGAAGGTGGCGCCCAGGGCGATGAGGCTGACGGACATTGCGCCGAGTGCTCGGAGTCGGCCGCTGGTGCGAGACATGTCGGAGATCCCTTCTGACTGCGCCCGATCGACTGCGGGGGCGCTGTTCTGTCGGTTACGCGAGACGCATCTGCTCCCGATGACCGAGGGGTCACTCTTCATCGGTAGGCATCGATCGAAGCAGAGACTTCCAACGTGGGGATCGGCACAATCACCAGTGTGGGCTTCGTTCGGACGCTTCAGCGCCGCCAGGTTGCGGTCGAGGTCACGCGAGGGCCGAGAGGAGGGCGAGGAGGGCGAAACGCACGACGCGCCCGAGCAGGCATGCGACGGCGAACTCCCAGTGCCGCAGGCCGGCGGTCCCGGCAGCGATGCTGACCAGAGCGAGTGGTGGGACGCCGACGGAGGCGGAGACGAGCACCGCCGGCAGACCGGTGCGGCGGCGGGAGAGCCAGCGGCGGACAGGCTCGGCCCATCGGGCAGCCCGGGCAGCCACGCGCCCGGACTGGCCGCGTCGTGCGAGCCTGCGGGCCAACCGGCCGGTTCCTCGACGAGCGGCTTCGAACAGCAACAATTTCCCCGCGGTCTGCCCGACCGCCAGAGCGACCACCACGATCACGGCGTACCCGCCCGGCCGCCCGGCGAGAACGGCGTACGCCTCCGCGTTGACGACGGGGACGAGAGCCGAGGCGAAACCGTAGCCGAGTGCGGCCGTGGCTTCGACGACACCGTTCACGCCCAGCCATCCCGTCTCAGCAGCTTGGCTACCGCCGCGGCGGACCACGCCTTGACCGCGAGGACGGCCAGCGCCACGATCACGGCCACCGTGTAGTGGCCGAAGGCCACCGCACCGATGACCCCGGCGGTGTTGACCGCCTTCGCCAGGGGCGACCAATTCAATGCCCACACGCGCCGGTCGACGACATGGAAGTAGTTCGGACTGACCACCGGCCAGCACAGGAACACCAGCGACAGCATCGTGTCCAGGACCATGAACGATGGCAGAAACACGATGGCGACCAGCGAGACATCAGGCCTCAGGGCGACCAGGCCCATACAGAGCACGGCGGTGCAGGCCCGGTCGCTCACGATGTCCAGGACGGCACCGGCCCGGGTCTCCTGGCCGAGCCACCGCGCAGCCAGGCCGTCGAGCATGTCGCCGAGCCAGTAGATGCCGTACGCCACTGCGATCAGGACGACAGAGCCGGACCCGAGGGCGACGATGCCGAGTGTGACGGCGGCGAGGGTCCTGATGACGGTGATGTAGTTGGGGACGGTGAGGAGCGGGCCGACCCGCAGGGCGGGCCGGGAGTCAACGAGAGTCACCCCTGCAGCGTGCGGTTCTGGGGCCGTCCGGCGGAACGTACCGGGGTGCCGACCTCGGCGCGGCTGCGGTACCGGGGTACCGGTTGGGCTGGTACCTGGGTACCTGGCTGACCCAGGGCGGATCATCGAGACTGTGCAGGTGGTTACCGCAATCGGGCACTGGGTGCGCAGCCTCGAAGGAGTGCGCCGGCTCACCTACGCCGCGACGGGTCTGATCGTCGCAGTCGTCGTCGCGACGGTCGACGATGGTGTGCTCGTACCGGCGGGCTGGGTGTGGCTTGTGCTGCCCGCCGCCCTCACGGCCATGGCTCTACCGCGCGGCCATCGGCCAGTGGTCCTCGCGGCCTGCGCCGGGTTCGTGGCGATCGTGAGCACCGGTGAGTCGGTCCAGCTGGGCCTGGCGGCGGCCGGCCTCGTATTCGTCTCGACCTCCGAGGATCCGGCCCGCCGACCATGGCTGGGATGGGCGGCTGGCTCGGCCGGTGCCGCCGGCGCCCTCGCCATCGCCCTTCTGAACCACCGTGGGCTCTACGCCCAGCCCTTCCTCTTCGTGGCGGCCGGCTACCTCCTTGCCGTCCTGCTGCGCTCCTGGTCCCGCGGCAACGCCCTGACCCGGGAGACGACCGCGCTACGTGACCAGGCTGCCTGGCTCGAACAGCGCACCAACCTGGCCCGCGAACTGCACGACGTGGTCGGTCACCACGTCACCGCAATGGTGGTCCAGGCCGAGGCCGGGCAATTCAGCAGCGACCCGGCAGGGGCGCTGCGGACAATCGCGAACAGTGGCCGCACCGCCCTGCGCGAGCTCGACACGCTCGTCGTGCACCTCCGCGACCCGGCCGCGCCGATCGTCGTGAGCGCCCCGCCACGCCTGTCCGACATCGACGAACTGCTCGCCGAGCCGCTGCGCCAGCAGGGCGTGACGGTGCAGGTCCGCCTCGACGCCGAGCCGGGACTCGACGAGGTGGGTGTACTGGCGGCGTACCGCATCGCTCAGGAGGCCATCACCAACATCGCCCGCCACGCGAACGCCACGACCGCCTGGGTCGAGCTGATCCGCGTCGGCGGCCATGCCCGACTGCGGGTGAGCGACGACGGGATCGGTCCGCCGCAGGCCGTGACGCGCGGCTCGGGACTGCTCGGCATCGAGGAACGCGCGCGGGCGCTCGGCGGCAGCGCGCACGTGAACCGGCGCCCCAGCGGCGGCACGGTGGTGGAGGCCATCCTGCCGGTGGCGAAGCCATGATCCGTGTCGTGATCGCCGACGACCAGCAACTGGTCCGCGACGGCTTCAGCCAGATCCTGCGTTCCCAGCCGGACATCCACGTCGCAGCCGACGCCGCGGACGGGCGGCAGCTCCTCGATGCCGTCCGCCGCGATCCCCGCATCGACGTCGCCCTCGTCGACATCCGCATGCCGGTGCTGGACGGCCTTCACGCCACCCGGGAGCTGGCCGCGATACCCCATGCCCCGGCCGTCATCATCGTCACCACCTTCGACGATGATGCCTACGTCCTGGACGCCATCGCCTCCGGAGCGCGTGGGTTCCTCCTCAAACGCAGCAGTGCCCACGACCTCTTGTCCGCCGTGCGTACCGTCGCGGCCGGCGGCGCGATCCTCTCGGCCGAGATCACCGGCGCCGTTCTCGATCGTGTGCGGTCGACCGGCCCGGTCACCCGGGTGGATCTCGCCGCCCACCAGCTGACCGCGCGCGAGACCGACGTGCTCACGTTGATCGGCGCCGGGCTCAACAACGACGAGATCGCGCGAAACCTTCATCTGTCCATGAGCACGGTGAAGACCCACGTCGCGAACGTGCTGGCAAAGACCGGCAGCCGCGACCGCGTGCGAGCCGCCATCCTGGCCATCCAGGCCGGCCTCTCCCCGCCGCCCTAGGCGCCATTGACGTGTGGTGCCCGCCTGGCGAGCAGGAAGACCGCGCCCACCACGAGGGCCAGGGCGAGCGCCTGACCGAGGACGAACAACGGGCCGGTGCGGATCACCTCGTCCAACCAGAACAGCCCGACCAGGATGGCCACCAGCGGGTCGGTGACCGTGATCGCGGCCAGCGCGGGCGCGCCCATCGGGCCGGCCTGGTAGGCGTTCTGGCTGAGCAACACCCCGAACGGGCCGAGCACGGCGATGGCGTACGCCTGCCACTGACCGAAGATCGCCGCCGGGTTCTCCTCGAGGTGGAGCGCCAGGCTGCTGATCAAGCCGGCCGTCACGCCGTAACAGATGCCGGCCGCGATGGCCAGGGGCAGCGGGCGCCAGCGCCGGTTCAGCCCCAACGCGGCCACCACGCTCAGTCCCACGCCGACGACCACGGCGACGCAGAGCAGGAACGCCGGCCAGAACGACTCGAGCCCCGCACCCCGACCGCGGGTCGGCCGGGCGATCGCCAGGAAGGCGGCCAGCCCGATCAGGCAGAGCATCGACTCCATGAGCATCGTCCGGTCGACGCGGTCGTGCCCGGCTGCGGCGAACAGCAGGATGTACCAGACGAGCCCGGTGACCAGCAGTGGCTGCACCAGGATCAGCGGGACCAGGCTCAACGCCACCACCTGGAGGGCGAACGCCACCAACGCGAGCACCACGGACCACCGCCACCCCCGCAGGCGGAAGAGCGCCAAGAGCAGGCTGGGTCGGCCGGCCGGCGCCTCGGGCACCTGGTGCGAGGCGCGGAACTGCAGGACCGACGACCCGGCGAACGCCGCCGCGGCGCCGAGGGCGACCGGTATCCCGGCCGCCATCTCCCACACCGCGTTCATCGCGCGCCAGCCGGACCGTTCACCTGGGCTGCCTCCTCCACCAAGGGACGTCACGTGTCGGTCCGCGCTGACGCAGCAGCACCGCGACCCGGTCAGGGGTGCCGGACGGGCCGATCGTCCGTGTCTCCGGTCGCTCGCGCCTTCCCCGTACGAACCGGGTCAAACGGGCCGTCCGGTGCCAGCTCGGTGGGGCGGGCGGTCCAACCATCGAGGCAGGGGTACGGTCCGCCACGGCACCCGCAGGAGCAGCCGCACGATCAGCAGGCCGAGCAGGTAGCCGCCCATGCTGTCGGTGAGCCAGTGGTAGCCCAGGTAGGTGGTGCCGACGAAGGTGAGAACGCCGGGCAGCCACTGCAGCAGCCGGCGGGCGGCCACGGGCAGGTACGGCGCGAGCAGCATCGCCAGCACCCCGTAGTAGACGATGCTGTTGCTCACGTGGCCCGAGGGGTAGAACTCCTCGACGCCGTTGCTGAACATCCGGACCGACCCGTGGTGCGGGGCGCCGCGCGAGGTCCACCGTTTCAGCCCCACGATCAGCAGGGTGCTGATGATCGGCGCCAGCCCGGCCGGGATGATCGGGCGCACCGAGCGGTGCCGCCAGGCGAGCCAGAAGGAGACCAGCACGGTCACCAGGGTGAGCGCGCCGCCCTGCCCGAGATAGTCGAAGATCAGCATCACCGTGGCCAGCGGCGGGGGGCGGCGCTGATCGCACCAGTCGCGAACGGCGATGTCCAGGCGCAGCAGCGGCGACCACCAGACCAGCGCGGCGGTCAGCGTGACCAGCGCGACGAGCAGGAGCCCGTCGAACCACCAGCCGCCCGGCACGGGGACCAGGGCGGGTACGCCGAGCGGCCGCGGCGGCCGCCCGCCCCTCCGCGATGGTCTCCGCGCTGCCATCTCTCCGCTCCGTTCGGTCCTCCGCTCCGCGTCCGGTACCAGAGTTGGAAAATATCCCAAGAAGGTGCAATTAGCTCGTTAAGCTGACGATCATCTCGAAAGGGGCGCTGCCCCTTTGCCGTGCACCGCCTGGGAGCACCCACATGTCAGCGACCGCGTCCGCGCGTCCCGGTTCAGCACCGACTGTGGGTCGCCTCCTCACGCTGCGGCGGGTGCGGCTCGGCGTGCCGGGCGAGCGCGACCGCCCCGGCGACGGCCAGCGCGAACCCCACCGCCGCCACGGGCATGGTCCCGGGCCGTACCCCGTCACCGAGCAGCAGCCAGCCGGCCACCGCCGGAGCCAGGGTCTGCCCGAGGGTCGTCGACGCGGAGGCCACGGTGACCGCGCCGCGTTGCAGGGCGGTGGCGTAGAGCAGCAGGCCGGTCAGCCCCGCCAGCACCACGGCGTACGTGGCCGGGCTGGTCAGCACGTCGCCGACCGTGCCGGCCCCGCCGATCAGCCGCGCACCGAGCGCCGCGCAACCGAACGACAGCCCGGCGAGAAGACCCGGCACGGCCGGCCCGGACATCCGCGGACTACCCAGGTACGCCCCGACGGCCAGGGCGAGCACCACCGCGAGCAGCCACCAGCCGGCCGATCCCGACACCTCGTCCGGGGGCCCGCTGGCCGCCGTGAACACCAGGAGGATCAGACCGACCACCACCGCACCGATCATCACCCAGTCCCAGACAGCGAGCCGGATCCGCAGCACGAGCAGGGCCAGGAGCGCGACCATCCCGAGGTTGGCCGCCTGCGTCGCCTGCACGGCGAAGAGCGGCGTGGTCCGCAGCGCGGTGAAGGTGAGCAGCGACGACACACCGTCCAGCGCCAGACCCGTGGCGTAGAGGCCGTTGCGAACCAACCGCAACAGCAGGCGCGGGTCGAGGTGCTCGGTGGCCGCCACCCGGCGGGCGCCGATCGACTGCACGATCGCCGCGGTGGCGCTGCACGACGCGGCGATGATCGCGAGCACGAAGCCAAAGGCCATGACGGATTCCCGTGGTCCTGGACGCCGGACGGGACCGCCCGGAACACCTGCGCATACCCGTCTTCGGCCGGGTATCGCACCGGTCGTGCGAGCGGCCGGTGAACGCGACCGGGCAGCCGGCTCCGCCCGCCGGGCCCGAGCCGGCCGAGCGGATCGCCCGGCGGGTGCTGGTCGTCTCGGCCGACATCGGCGGTGGCCACGACGCCACCGGCCGGGCGCTCGAGGAGCGCGTACACGCGCTCTGGCCGGGGAGCCGGGTCGGGTGGGTCGACACGCTCGAGGTCATGGGGCCCGGCGTCGGCCGCGGCTTCCGACGCACCTACGTCACCAATGTCGCGACGACACCCTGGTTGTACGAGTTCTTCTGGGCCTCGCTCTGGCGGCACCGCTGGTTCGCCACGTCCTCGAAGTGGTTCACCGGCGCCTGGGCGGGCCGCCGGCTCGCGCCGGCCATCGAGGCGTTCGACCCCGACCTGATCGTCTCGACCTATCCGATTGGCAGTGCGGGGCTGGCCTGGCTCCGCCGGCATCGCGGGCTCGACGTACCGATGGGCGCCTGGGTCTCCGACTTCGCCCCACACCCCTTCTGGGTCTACCCGCAGCTCGACCTGGACGTCGTGGTGCACCCGGCGGCGCTGCCGGTGGCGGCGGTCGCCGCGCCCGGAGCACCCCTCGGCGTCTGCGCCCCACCGGTACTCGATCGGTTCCACCCTGGCGACCAGGCCGAAGCCGCCCGGCGCTGCGGTCTCGACCCGGAACGGGCGCCGGTCGTGGTCGCCTGCGGCTCGTACGGCTTCGGTGCCGTGGAGGAGGCGATCGCCGCGCTGGTCGGCATCGGGGACGCGGTGCAGGTGGTCGCCGTCTGCGGGCGCAACGAGGGGCTCGCCGACCGGCTGGAGGCGTTGAACGGCGCCCCGGGTCGGCTGGTGGTCCGCCGGTGGGTCGACGACATGCCGACCCTGCTGCGGGCCGCCCGACTGCTGGTCACCAACGCCGGCGGAGCCACGGCGCTGGAGGCGTGGGCCACCGACACGCCGGTCGTGATGTACCGGCCCATCGCCGCACACGGAGCGGCAAACGCCGCGCTGATGACCGCCGCCGGGCTCGCCGAGACCGCCCAGGATCCGGCCGCCCTCGTCGCGTGCGTCCGTACCCGGCTGGTCGATCGACCAGCGGCCCGCCTGGTCGAGGTCCCACCCGAGCCGTTCCTGCCATACCTCGGGCTGCCGGCGCTGGCCGAGCGGCGACCGCCGGCAGTGGCGCCGGCGCGGGACGGTTCGCGGCCCGGCGGGCGGGTGCCGGACGGCAGGCCGCCGAGCTGGCCGCTGCGCGCGCAGGACGCCTTCTTTCTGCATGTGCAGTCGCCGACGGTGGCCCAGCAGATCGGTACGGTGCTGGATCTGGACCCTCGCCCGGACGGCCGGCCGCTCACCCGGGCGGACCTGACCGCGGTGCTGGCCCGGCGGCTGCCCGCGATAGCGACCCTGCGTCGCCGCCTGGTGTCCCGGGGCCGGTGGCGCCGGCCCGGATGGGTCGTCGACCGGCACGCCGACCCCGCCGCGCACCTCGACGAGGTCCAGGTCGGGCCCGACGACGACGGCGGTGCCGCGGTGGACCAGTTCTGGTCGGAGCCGCTGACCCTCGACCGCCCGCCCTGGCGGATGCTGCTGGTCAGCGGCCTTTCCGGCGGGCGTACCCGGGTCGCGGTCAAGCTGCACCACTGCCTCGGGGACGGGCTCTCCGCGATCGGTGTCCTGCACCGCCTGATGGACCCGCCCGGTGACCGGCCGCCATCACGCGACGCCGCACCCGACACCGGTGCCCCGACGCGGGTTCCGGCCCCCGACCGGGCCGATGCAGCGGCGGACCCGGGCCGCGCACCGACCCCGCGCGCCGACCGGCGGGGCCCTCCGGGCGACCGGGCCCGGGAGCTGGCCCGGCAGGCACGGCTCACCGCGCGTGGGCTGGCCCGCCTCGCCACACAGGGGCCTGCGCCCCGCAGCCCGCTCAACCGGCCCCTCCGCTCGCCGCGTCGGCGGCTGGTCACCGTGAGCCTGCCCGCCGCCGAGGTCCTCCGCGCGGCCCGGGCCTGCGGCGCGCACACCAGCGAACTGATGGTGGCCCTCACCGCCGGGGCGCTGGAGCGGGTCCATCCGGCGCCGGCGCCCCCACGGCTGCGGGCGATGTTCGCGGTCTCCACCAGCCCACGGCGGCGCGCGGCCACCCACGGAAACTGGACCGGCGCCGTCAGTCTCGACCTTCCGCTGGCGCGGGTGGCGACTCGCGACCGGGTCACCGCCGTACGCGAGTCGCTGCGCGCCGCGCTCGCCAGCGGAGAGGCCGAGGCCGCCGGCCTGGTGATGCGGGCGATGGGCGTGCTCCCCGCGCCGCTGCACTCGGCGGCGGCCCGCCGCGTCTACACCAGCCGGCACCTCAACGTCATCGTCTCCTACATGCCGGCGCCGTTTCGGACACACCGGCTGGCCGGTGCGTCGGTGCGGACGGCCACCCCGGTGGTCGCCCTGGCCGACGGCGTACCGGTGGGCGTCGGTGTGCTGCGGTGCGGCCCGACCTTCGAGATCGGGGTGCTGCTGGACGAGTCGCTCGCCGACCGCGGCACCGCCTTCGTGGCCGCGCTGCGCGCCAACCTGGCCGAGCTGCTCACCGACGCCGACGCGGCCGCAGACACGAACGCCCTGTCCCCGGGCGGGAACGACGGCGACGCAGCCGCGGAAGGGGACGCCCTGTCCCCCGGCGGAGACGGCGACCCAGCCGCGGCCCGCGGCGGCCTGGCCGCTGACGTCGTGGTGCCCGCCGGGCCGGCACCGCCGGGGGTACGGCGGTGCGCCTGACCGGGGCGGTGGTCCTGGTCACCGGCGCGTCGTCGGGCATCGGGGCCGCGCTGGTACGGCGGCTCACCCGGGCGGGCGGCCACGTCCTCGCGGCCGGGCGGGACCCAGACCGGCTCGACCGGATCGCCACCGAGACCGGCGCGATCCCGCTGCTGGCCGACCTTGGCCGGCCCGACGCCGCCCGACAGCTTGCCGAGCGGGCGATGGACCGGCACGGCCGGGTGGACGTACTGGTCAACAACGCCGGCGTCGGCTGGGCGGGGCCGTTCGGCACGATGCCGGCCGAGCGCGCCGAGGAGGTGCTCACGGTGAACCTACGGGCCCCGGTCGAATTGACCCGGGCACTACTGCCCGGCATGTGCCACCGCGGCGGACACCTGGTCTTCGTCGGCTCGATCGCGGGCCGACTGGGAGTGGCCGAGGAGGCCGTCTACGCGGCCAGCAAGGCCGGCCTCGACGCCTTCGCGCGGAGCCTCCGACTGGAACCCGCCTGCCGTCGGGTCCGTGTGACGGTGGTCGTGCCGGGGGTGGTGCAGACGGCGTTCTTCGCCAGTCGGGGTCGGCCGTACCACCGGACCCGGCCCCGGCCGATCCCGGCGGACCGGGTGGCCGAGGCGGTGACCGACGCGATTGTCCGGAACCAGGCGGAGGTCTACCTGCCGGCCTGGCTGCGGGTGCCGGTGGCGGTGCAGGGCCTGCTGCCGGCGGTGTACCGCCGCCTGGCCAGCCGATTCGGCTGACCAGGCCGATGTCTTGCGGCCACGACGTTCAGTTCAACCGGGCCGCCCGCAGCGACTCGCGCAGCGAGGACATGGTGGCCAGCACCGCCGTCGGCTCGTAGCCGCAGTGCGCCATGCAGTTGGCGCAGCGTGGATCACGCCCCCGGCCGTAGCTGTCCCAGTCGGTCTCGTCGAGCAACTCCCGGTAGGTCTCGGCGTACCCGTCGGCCATCAGGTAACAGGGCCGCTGCCAGCCCAGCAGCGAGTACGACGGGATCGCCCACGCGGTGCACGGGAAGTCGACCCGCCCCTCGAGGAAATCCAGGAACAGCGGCGAGTGGTTGAGCCGCCAGCGCGCCCGCCGGCCACCGGCGAATGCCTTGCGGAACAGTTCCCGGGTCTCCGTGACGCCCAGGAAGTGCTCCTGGTCGGGTGCCTTCTCGTAGGCGTACGCCGGCGAGAGCATCATCTCGTCCACGCGCAGGTCGTCGTTGAGGTAGTTGAGCACCTCGATCACGGTCTGCGGGGTGTCGGTGTTGAAGAACGTGGTGTTGGTGGTGACTCGGAAGCCGCGCCGCTGCGCGTCCCGCACTGCCGCCACCGCCTCGTCGAAGACGCCGTCCTTGCAGACCGACGCGTCGTGCCGGTCCCGCAGCCCGTCGATGTGCACGGTGAAGGCGAAGTACGGCGACGGGCGGAACTTCTCGATCTTCTTGGGCAGCAGCACGGCGTTGGTGCAGAGGAACACGAACTTCTTGCGCCGCACGAGTTCGGCGACGAGGGTGTGGATCTCCGGGTGCATGAGCGGCTCGCCGCCCGCGATGGAGATCATCGGTGCCCCGCACTCCTCCACGGCGGCCAACGCCTGCTCCACCGGCATCCGGCGCTTGAGCAGGCTCGCCGGCTGCTGGATCTTGCCACAGCCCGCGCAGCTCAGGTTGCAGGCGAACAGCGGTTCCAACTCGAGCAGCAGCGGGAACCGCTCCCGCCGGCGCAGCTTCTGCCCGACCAGGTATTGCGCGACCCGCAGGCTTTGACGCATTGGCATACTCACGGCTGACGTACCTCTTTCGGAAGGGTGAAACGCACGTCTTCCACAGCAGCGGTGTGTTCGCTCACCTCCCCCGCCCCGAGCGCGGTGAGGGCGGCGACCAGCTCGTCGACCAGCCCCGGCGGCGCGGACGCGCCCGCGGTGACCCCGACCGTCGTGGCCCCGACCAGCCAGCGCAGGTCCACGCAGCCCACGTCCTCGACCAGATGGGCCCGGGAGCCGGCACGCTCCGCCACCTCCACGAGGCGGCGGGAGTTCGAGGAGTTTGCCGAGCCGACCACGAGGACCAGGTCGGCCTGCCCGGCGACGGTGGTAACGGCCCGTTGCCGGTTGGTCGTGGCGTAGCAGATGTCGTCCGAGCCGGGACCGGACAACGCCGGGAACCGCTGCCGCAGCGCATTGATGATCTCCGCGGCCTCGTCCGTCGCCAGCGTGGTCTGCACCAGGTACGACACCCGGGTCGGGTCGTCCACCCGCACCGTCCCGGCCGCGGCCGGGTCGGGCACCAGGCGGATCCGCTCCGGCGCCTCGCCGAGGGTGCCGTCGGTCTCCTCATGACTGGAGTGCCCGATCAGCAGCACCGTGTCGCCCCGGCCCACGAACCGGCGCGCCTCGGCGTGCACCTTCGTGACCAGGGGGCAGGTGGCGTCGATCACCGGCAGCCGCCGGTCGGCGGCCTCCTGACGTACGGCCGGCGCGACCCCGTGCGCCGAGAAGACGGTGAGCGCCCCGTCGGGGACCTCGTCGAGTTCGTCGACGAAGACCGCGCCCCGGGCTCGCAGGTCGGCCACCACCCGAGCGTTGTGCACGATCTGTTTGCGCACGTACACCGGTGGACCGTGCCGGCGCAGGGCCTGCTCCACCACCGCGATCGCCCGCTCGACTCCGGCGCAGAAGGATCGGGGCGAGGCCAGCACGACCCGGTGGACGCTGCCCGCCGCCGCCGCCCACTCGGCCAGTGCCGCCGAGACCGCCGGCAGCACGCGCAGCGCGGTGCGGACCCGGCGCAGGGTGGCCGGCCGGTACAGCGGCCCGGCCGCGGTGTCGGCCACCACCCGGACGCAGGCCGCCGGCGCGGCGGCGCCGTCCAGCAGCCACGCCGATTCGAGGTCGGCGACCAGTGCGCCGGTCGCGGCGAGCCGGTCCCGGGTCGGGCCGTTGACCAGCCGGTGGGTGCTGACCACCGGGCCGACGTGCACCCGCAGCCCACGTCGGCGCAGCGCGGCCGCGAGCAGAGCGGCGTCCGGCATGCGCAGCACGCCCGGCGGCCCGTGCGGGGTCAGCGGGTCGACGCGTACCTCGCTGGCCACCACGACGTCGCCGGGGGCCAGGCCGGGGGCCAGTCCCCCGCCGATGCCGGCGACGGCCACCGGGCCCGACGCGGCACGCCGACCGGCGACGGCCGAGCGGGCACGCCGCGGCCCGACGCCGGTACGGCGCAGCGCCACCTGTCCCGATCGGTCGGGCAGGCCGCGCCGCAGCGCGGCGGCTTCCAGGCGCATGGGCGCGTAGAGCGTCCAGGGCGGACCATCCGGGTCGTCCGGGCGTGTCACGAGGTCACCGTGGCCTCGGCCCCGGCCGCCCGCGCGCCCAGGATCCGACCCAGCGCGCTGATCGGGAAGACCAGCCGGTACAGCCCGTAGTTGATGTAGAAGTCGCCCGGGAACCCGGTGCCGGTGTAGTGCGGCTCGTCCCAGCCGCCGTCCGGGCGCTGGCTGTCGACGAGCCGGTCCACGCCGCGACTCGCCGGCTCCCCCGCGCCATGGCCCGCGGCGTGGAGCGCGAGCAGTGCCCAGGCGGTCTGCGACGCGGTCGACTCGCCGCGGCCGATCCAGGCCGGGTCCCGGTAGGAGCGCAGATCCTCGCCCCACCCGCCGTCCGGGTTCTGGTGCGCGAGCAGCCAGTCGACGGCACGGCGGATCGCCGGGTGACCGGGTGGCAGGCCGGCCGCGACGAGGGCCGGCACCGCCGCTCCGGTGCCGTACACGTGGTTGGCGCCCCAGCGGCCGAACCAGGAGCCGTCCGGCTCCTGGGCCCGCAGCAGCCAGTGCACGGCGCGGCGCAGCGGCACGGTGTCGGTGTAGTTCTCCGCCGCCAGCGCCTCCACGATGTGGGCGGTCACGTCGGCGCTGGGCGGGTCGATGACCTCGCCGAAGTCGCAGAACGGCAGGTCGCCGAGGATCGCACGGGTGTTGTCGGCGTCGAACGCGGCCCAGCCACCGTCGCGGCACTGCATGCCGAGCAGCCACCGGGTCGCGCGCAGCACGGCCGGTTCGACCGGTACGGCGGTCCGCCGCAACGCCATGATCACCTCTGCGGTGTCGTCGGTGTCGGCGTACCCGTCGTTGTCGAACTCGAAGGCCCAACCACCGACCGGGGTGTGCGGACGGCGGACGGCCCAGTCACCGCGGACCTGGATCTCCTCGTCGAGCAGCCAGCTCCCCGCCCGGACCAGCGCGGGGTGCCCGGCCGGCAGGCCGGCGTCGGAGAGGGCGATGACGGCGAGCGCGGTGTCCCACACGGGCGACTGGCACGCCTCCAGCCGGCGGATCGGGCCGTCCGGCGTCTGCTCCCGCACGGTGAACCGGTCCAGCCCGGTCAGGCCGGCCCGCAGCACGGGATGGTCCAGGGGGTAGCCGAGCAGATGCAGCGCCATCAGCGAGTACACCCAGGGCGGCTGGATTCCACCCCACGAGCCGTCGGCCTCCTGCCGGGCCACCACCCACTCGGCGGCGCGCCGCAGGGCGTGCCGGCGGACCGGTCCCCGGGCGATCCGCTCGTAGCCGTTGGCGAGCCGGTCGAGCCGGTACAGCAGTCCGGACCGCGAGGTGAGCTGCGGCGGTCGCGACGCCGGCGCCGGGGTACGCAGCTCGTCGACGGAGAAGCCGAGGTCCCGCACCGGACGCAGCGCGCGGACGATCGACAGCGGAACGATGGTCTGCCGGGCCCAGCAGGCGAAGTCGTAGATGTTGAACGGCATCCACGATGGCAGCAGCACCAGCTCGGGCGGGATGGCGGGCAGCCGGGACCACGGCCAGTGGCCGAAGAGGGCCAGCCAGAACCGGGTGAAGACCCGGCTCGCCGCCACACCGCCGTGCGCGCGGACGAACTGGGCGGCGGCCGCCATGTGCGGCGCCTCCGGCGGGTCGTCGGCCAGCCGCAGCGCCACGTAGGCCTCGATGGTGGTGGAGAGGTCCCCCGGACCACCGTGGAACGTCGCCCAGGACCCGTCCGGCCGCTGCTGGGACCGGATCCATCGGGCCGACTCACTGGTCCGCTCCGCCGTCCGGATGCCGAGGAACTGCCGTAGCAGCAGGTCCTCGGCGTCCATGGTGACGTTCGTGGCGAGCTCGCCCTTCCACCAGCCGGCCTCGTCCTGCAACCCGAGCAGGTGGTCCCGGGCGCGACGCAGCGCGTCCTGGGCGGCGTCGGGCGGGTGCGCGCCGGTCGGAGGGCCGATCGAGGCGGACGCGGTGGGCTCCGGAGACAGCAGGTCCGTCATCAGTGGTCCCGCCCGGTGATGAACGCGGCGATGTCGGTCAGCTCGCCGCGTACGTCCTCCGGCAGATCCAGCGCGGCCAGTTCCGCCCGAGCCCGCTCGGTCTCCTGCCGAGCCCGCTGCCTGGTCCACTCGCGCGCCCCGGTCGCCTCGATCAGGTCGCTCGCCCGAGTCACGTCGTCGGCGGCCAGCGGTGCCGGCGACCGGTACAGCTCGGCCAGGGCGCGACCGGCGTTGCCGCCGCTGGTCACCGCACGGACGACCGGGATGCTGCGCTTGCGGGAGCGCAGATCCGATCCGACCGGTTTGCCGGTGCGCTGCGGATCGCCCCAGATCCCCAGGAGGTCGTCGACGAGTTGGAAGGCCAACCCGAGGTGGAGGCCGAACCGGGACAGGCCGTCGACCAGGGTCTGCTGGCCGCCGCAGAGCAGCGCCCCGAGCGCGCACGAGCCGGCGAGCAGCGCCGCGGTCTTGTTCCTGGCCATGGTCAGGCACTCGTCGAGGGTGACGTCGTCGCGCCGTTCGAAGCCCAGGTCGGACGCCTGCCCGGCGAGTAGCGCCCGGACGTCCAGGGCGAGCCGCCGGGCCGCGGCACACCCGCCGGGCACCTCGACGAGCGCTTCGTACGCCAGCCCGATGAGGGCGTCGCCGGCAAGGATGGCCGGACCGACCCCGAACACCGTCCACGCGGTCGGGCGGTGGCGACGTTCGGTGTCACCGTCCATCACGTCGTCGTGCAGCAGCGAGAAGTTGTGCGCCAGCTCGACCGCGGCGGCGGCCGGGACACCGGCCTCGGGCTCAGCGGCGGTGGCCCGAGCCGAGAGCAGCGCCAGCATGGGACGCAGTCCCTTGCCCTGCCGGGTGGCGGGCGACCCGTCGGCGTCCCAGTACCCGAGCTGGTAGCCCGCGACCAACCGGTTGCCGGGGTCCAGGCGGTCGAGCAGCGCGCGGATGGCCGGCTCGACGTGGCTCTGGATCTGGTCAGTGCTGCTACTGCCTACAACAGTCATCGTGCGGCCTCCGTGTGGTGTCGGGGCCGGGACACGAGTTGGCGGGCGACGACGTCGGCGGCCTCCCGGCCGCTGCGCACCGCGCCCTCCATCGTGTCCGGCCAGCCGGTGTCGGTCCATGCGCCGGCCAGGACCAGCCCCGGCAGGCGGGTGGTGGGCACCGGCCGGTACGCCCGGGTACCAGGGGCCTGCCGGAAGGTGGCCCGCGGCTCCCGGGTCACGAACGCGTCGCGTACCGGAGTGCGTCGGGCGGCCGGGAACAGCTCGGCGAGGGCCGCCCGCTGCGTCGCCACCAGCTCGGCAGCGGGACGGTCGACATCGGCGTCGGCGGCCGACAGGGAGACCACCAGGTGCTGGTCGTCGGCGTCCGGCGCCGACCGGTCGAAGATCCACTGAGCCGGGGACTCCACCGCGGCGGCCATCGTCAGCGCGGTGACCGGGCGTTCGTAGCGCAGATGCACGTTGACGATCGGCACCGCGCCCAGCCGGTGCCAGTCGCTGGCGGTGGGCGCGGCGGCCGGCGGCACCAGCGACGCGGCGACCTGGTGCGGCACGGCCAACACGACGGCGTCCGCGGTGAGCTCGCCGTCATTCAACCCGATCCGGAAACCCGTGGTCTCCGGGTGGATCCAGCGCACCCGGGACCGGGTGTGCACCGAGGCGCCGAGCCGGGCCAGCAGCCGCCGGGCCGCGACCCCGTGCAGGTCGACCAGGGGGACCAGGGCCCGGCCGATGTCGCCGGCGTCCGCGTCGTCCAACAGCCCGGTGCGGAACACCTGGGCTGCGAGCGACAGCGACGCCTCGCCGCAGGGCAGGTTCAGCGCCGCCACGCAGATCAGATCCCACAGCCGCCGGCGGCTGCGTTCGCTCTGGCCGTGTTCGACGAGCCAGTCGCCGAAGCTGCGCGCGTCGGTGGCGGGCCGGTCCGGGTCGACGTGCCGCAGCGCCGCGCAGGCCCGCGCCGCGGCGAGCCGTTCACCGGGGCTGAGCAGCCGGTAACCGGCGAGGGCGGGCAGCAGATGCGCCGGGGCCGGCAGCCGGCGACGTGCCAGCAGGTGCGGTGCCCGCCCCGGGAGCAGCACCGGCACCGCGAAACGCGGTTGCAGGGCGGTGCCGGCGGTGGTCCCGAGCCGCTCCAGCAGGCCCCGGTAGGCGTGGTAGCAGCGCAGGAAGACGTGCTGCCCGGTGTCGACGGTCAGGCCCGCACGGCGAAAGGAGTAGGTGGCTCCGCCCAGCTCCGGCCGGCTCTCGAGCAGCGTCACCGACAGGCCGAGGTCGGCAAGCCGGATCGCCGCGGTGATGCCGGCCAGGCCGCCGCCGATCACGCAGACCGCGCCCGTGCCGGTCGGTGGGGATTCCATCGACCCGGTCATGCCGGCCGCCCGACGAGCGCGCGGGCCGCCACCCAGGCCTTTTCGTGCCCCGGGAGCGACACCCGGCGGTGGGTGACCGCCAGCGGGTCGGCGGCGATGCGCGTGAGCAGCCGCCGGTAGATGCCGGCCATCGCGGCGGTGCAGGCCGCGCTGCGCCGGTCCAGCATCGGCAGAAGCTGCAGCCCGATGTCGTACCAGTGGGCGGCCCGGCTTGCCTCGAACCGCACCAGCTCGATGAGCCGCGCGGGCGGGTCGGTGAACCCGCCGTCGTTCAGGCTCAGCGTGCAGCCGAACCGTTCCAGGTCCCCGGCGGGCAGGTAGATGCGGCCGTCGGTCCGGTCCTCGACCAGGTCGCGCAGGATGTTGGTCAGCTGCAGCGCCACGCCGAGCGCGTCGGCCAGCGGCGCGGCGCGAGCGGGGTCGGCGGTGCCGAACACACCGAGGGAGAGCCGGCCGATGGAGCCCGCGACGCAGCGGCAGTACCAGTGCAACTCCTCGAAGGTGGCGTACCGCCGGCCGGTCACGTCGGCGGCGCAGCCGTCGATCAGCTCGTCGAACGCCCCGAGCGGGATCGGCATCCGGGTCGCGGCGTGACCCAGCGCGGTGAGGACCGGGTCGCCGCCGCTGCCGCCGGGCAACCGCCGCAGCGCCGCCCGCATCTCCTCCAGCCGCTCCAGCTTCTCTGCCGGCGGCAGGTGGCCGTCGCCGATGTCGTCGATGCGGCGGGCGGTGGCGTAGATGGCCGAGAGGACGCGGCGTTTCGCCGGCGGCAGCAGCCGGATGCCGTACGCGAAGTTGGCGGCCTGACTGCGGGTGATGTGCTCACAGCGGCGGTAGGCGGCCGCCACGTCCGTGGTCGCGGTCATCCGGCGCTCCGCACCATCGCGCTCAGCCAGCGACGAAAGACCTGGCGGCTCCGGGGCCGGACGGTGACCGGCAGCGGGTCGTGGTCGGCGCTGGCCAGCGCGTCGAGCGTCGCCCGGCCCCCCGCGAGGTAGCCGCCCACCGCCAGCCGGGCCCACCCGTGCAGATCCGCCACCAGCGGGGCGCCGGCGTCGAGCCAGGCCCGGGCCCGCTCCGCCTCGAAGCCGATGAGCTCCCGCAGCGGCCGGCCGGCGGTGGGGCCGGCGAGATCGGCCTCGGTGACGCCGAACCGGTCGAGGTCCTCGGCGGGCAGGTAGATCCGGCCCCGGCGGTGATCCTCGGCGACGTCCTGAAGGTGTTCGACGAGTTGCAGCGCGGTGCAGATCCGATCGGAGAGCGCGAGGCGTGTCGGCCCGGCCTGCCCGAAGACGTGCAGGACCAGCTCCCCGACCGGGTTGGCCGAGAGGGTGCAGTAGTCGACCAGCTGCGCGAACGTCGCGTATCGGCTGACGTGCTGGTCGACCCGGTTGGCCTCGATCAGCCGGAGCAGGGGGTCGAGCGGCAGTCGGCACTCGGCCACGGTGGGCGCGAGGGCACGGACGACCCGGTCGCTCACCGGCGAGCCGTCGTACAGCGCCCGCAGCTCGGCCTCCACCCGGTCGAGGGCGCCGAGCCGGTCGACGCCCGGTGCGAGGGGCTCGTCGCCGAGGTCGTCGACGTGGCGCGCGTACCGGTAGACGGCGAGGAGGTGACGGCGGCGCCGACGGGGCAGCACCCGCAGCGCGACGGGGAAGTTCTCCTGCGTCCGCGCCTGCTCGATCCGGCGGGCCGCCAGGGCGACGGCGGGTGGACTCATCCGGGGTTGCCTTCCTCTGAGGCGCGGGGCCGACGGTGCTGGGTCATCCGGGCAGCGGGGTCGACGCGTATGCGGGCCGGTGTGCGCCCGGCAGGCGGCGTCCCGCCTGGGGCGGGTCGGGGCGAGCCGGTGCCACACCGCCGAGTGGATGCCGTGCGGGTCCAACGCATGCTCCGCGCCCGACGCCGGCCTCAGCCAGCAGCTCGGCCGCGTCGAGCGACGTCCGGATGTCCCCGGCGAGCAGGCGGACCTGGTCGCCGCTCAGCCGGTGGAGGTCGGCGGGCTGGTTGACACTGCCGAGCAGGGACATCATCTCTCCGTCCGGGTGAGCGCGCGAACCCCCGCGGCGACGATCGGATGGATCGCCGGCTGCGGGTGCGTCCCCCCGGCCGGGTCGTCCGGCGGCGGGGCAGCGCGCAGCACGCTGCGGATTACGGTGGCCCGGCCATCGGTGGCGCTGGTGGCGCCACGGGAGATCGAGATCACCTCGAACACGTACAAAATTACCCTAGTCGGTCTTATCGCCCCGGCTACTTGAAATCCCAGCGAATGCCTCGGAGTAAGCCCACCCTCGTCGGCCACGACCGCACGCCGACGCCCGGCGGGTCCGCCATGCCGGCGATGAGCATGAGGCCGCCGTCGTGACCGACAGCGTGGTAGGCGGTCGGTGAGCAGGGGTGGTCAGCTCGACGGGCTCAGCATGGCCGACAAGCGGGCGCCCGCCTGACCTGCCCACGGGGACGGGGCAGGTCAGGCGTTCCGTCAGGTGTCAGGACCGTGACCAACTCTGGTTGCCGCCGCCGTTGCAGGGCCAGATCTGCAACGGAGTTCGGTTGGCCGTGCCACCCCCGGTCGCGTCGAGGCACTTGCCGGAGGCGACGCCGACGACAGTGCCGTCGGCGTTGACGTTCCACTGCTGGTGGGCGCCACCATTGCAGTCGAAGATGGTGACTCCCGCGCCATCGGCGGTGCTCGCGCTGTCGACCTCCAGGCATTTGGCGCCGTACACCCTCAGCTCCCGCGCTGCCGTCGCCGCCCAGGTCTGGTTGGCACCGCCGTTGCAGTCGAAGAGCTCGACCCGGGTCCGGTTGGCCTGACTGCTGAAGGGCACGTCGGCGCACCGCCCGGACGCCTGGCCCCGGAGGACGCTGCCCACATCGGGACCGCAGGTGGTCAGACCAGCGGTGTAGGGGCAGACGACGGAGGCGAAACCGCCGCGCTCGCGCATCGCCACGGAAAGCGTGGAGGCGCTGGTGACGACCGTTGTTTGGCGTACCAATGACGAATTTGACCCTTCCCCCACGGTCTCGAGCAGCCACTGACCACCACCGAGGAAGGTCAGGGGTGCCGAGTAGGTCCTGGCGGACTGGGCGGAGATCCCACCGATGTACCACCTGCCGCCGTTGCGGCGGGCGAAGTACGCGTCCTGACCGGGTCGGCCGCCGAGCAACCGGGTCTCGTCCCAGGCGGTGGGGATCTGGTTGAGGATGCGCAGCGCCTCGGGTCGAGCCTCGTAGCTCTCGGGGTTGTCGCCGAGGTGCTGCCAGCCGGACTCGAAGACGATCGACGTGGCGAGCTCGTGTGCCGGGGTGGTGTCCCGGTTGTACGGGCTGAACACGACCGGGGTGTAGTCCATGCTTGAGATGACGTTGCGGTGGAACGGCAACATCGTGTTCTTCGACGCGCGGAGGTACTGCTCCGCGCCGTGGACCGCTTCTGCCGTCAGGACATGCGGCCAGGTGCGCTGCATCCCACGCGGCGTGGCAGAGCCGTGGAAGTTGACCATGAGCTGCAGCTCGGCGGTGCGGGCCAGGATCGCGTCGTACCACTGCAGGGTCGGCTGGGTGAATTCGTAGCTGAAGTCGACCTTGATGCCGGCCACTCCCCAGCTCTCGATCCGCGGCAGCCACGTCTCACGCTGGGCCGAGGTCCAGAGGTTGGAGGAGTTGAACCACAGGATGATCTGCACACCCCTGGACTGGGCGTAGGCCACCACCCCGGGCGCCCAACTCTCCTGCCAGCCCTCATCGACGAGCACATAGCCCCAGCCGTTACGCGCGGCGAAGTCGATGTACTGCCGCTGCCGGCTCTCGCTGGACGGGCTGGAGTGTTCGGTCAGCCAGGACCAGGCCACGGTGTCGGGCCGAACCCAGGACGGGTTGCCCACCCGCGACGGCGCCGAGAGGTCGTCGACGATCGTCGACTGCGTGACCGTGGCCAGGGTGCCGACCGCCGCTGAACGCCACGGCGTCGACAGCGGCAGGCTCGTCGTCACGGTCGAGCTGTCCAGCAAGGTGCCGTAGGTCCCCGAACCGGACGAGTGCGTCAGGCTGGCCGCCGCGTACCGGCCGTCGAGGTTGCTCTCGGCGACCAGGGCAAAGGCCCCGCCGGCCTCGAACAGCGCGGGCACCCGGAAGGTGCCGCTGGCGGCTGCGCCCGCGGTCGTCTGCACCGGGTAGCCCTGGTCCTCCCTGTGGGCGGGCAACAGCCAGGCGTTCGACGACGTCGGCACGGTCCAGGACGACGCCTCACGGCGCACCGTCACCGATCCGCTGCCGGGCAGCACGTACCGATAGGCGGCTCCGGAGTTCGAGGCGCGAACCACGACGTCCAGTCTTGCTCCGCCGGCTCCGGTGAACGACAGCGTCGTCTCGGTGTAGGCGGTCGACCGGCTGCGCTGCTTGCCGGTCGGCATCGTGTAGGCCTCGGTGACCGTGCGGTCCGCGCGGCCCGTGAACGTGAGGTTGCGGGTCAGGTCGGCGGTGCTGGTCTCGATGCCGATGGCGGACGGAGACAGCACGGCGCGACCCTGGTGGGAGACGGCGAACGACAGCGTGCCGTTGTCGTTCAGGGTGACCTGCGCCGCGATCGGTGAATTACCGGACGGGCCGTTGACCGTCCAGGTGGTGGCGGCGGAGGCGGGTGCGGGGGTGGCAGAGAGGATCGCCGCTGACAACACGAGTGCCAGAGCACAGCGCAGCACCGGGGGTCGGCGCTTTCGATCACGCATGGGCATGCCCTTCAAGAGTGACGGATGCCGTTGGGGACGTGCAGGGCCGGGCATGGCGGACGGGGAGCGGGCCTCCACCGAGCAGCCGAAAGCCCGGTCATGTTGGAACCCGTTCATACATGCTCGACTATGTTCACAGGAGACAACGCCAGCCTGTGGGTGTCAATAGAGCGAGGAGGATTGGCATTCGTTGCGATGAATCAATTAGACGACCGACCAGAGCGCCCACGTCTCGGCAAAAAATCGCACCCGCGACCGTGCAATTCGATGGACCCTCGGGACGATCGATGTGCGAATTTGTCGCAGGCGGCAGCCAGGTGGTGATTTCGCGTCGCCTGCTCGCCGTGCGGAGATCGCCCGGCCGGTCCGATCCCCGTCGGGCCCGCCACAGCCTTCGCCGGGCGCCACGCGTCGATCCCGCGCCTTAGCGTGGCAGGGTGGCAACACCCCGCCTGGCACTGCCGTCGGAGATGAGCCGCCGACTGACCTTCCTGTTCGCGGTGGCGGCGGGAGTGGCCATCGGCAACCTCTACTGGGCGCAGCCGCTACTCGGCTTCATCGCAGGCGACCTGCGCGCCGCGACCGCGACGGCCGGCTGGCTCGTCACCGCGACGCAGGTCGGGTACGCCGTCGGCGTGCTGCTGCTCGTGCCGCTCGGCGACGTCCTGGACCGCCGCCGGTTCGTTCCGATGATGCTGCTGACCTCAGCCGTCGCGCTGCTGCTGTGCGCGCTGGCGCCGTCGATCGGCGTACTCCTCCTCGCACTCGGTGTGCTCGGCGTGACGACGATCTCCGGGCAGGTCCTCACACCACTCGCCGCAGATCTTGCCGGCGATGCCCAGCGTGGCCGGGTCGTCGGCGTCGTCGGGTCCGGGACCCTCACCGGCATTCTGGCTTCCCGCACGATCAGCGGTTTCGTCGCCGAAGCCGCCGGGTGGCGTGCGATCTTCGCCCTCGCCGCGGTCGTCGCTGTCCTGCTCGCGGTCCTGCTTCATCGCGCGATTCCACCGCTGGCACCGCGAACGCGCATGTCGTACCCGCAGCTCATCGCCTCGGTCGGCGCGGTGGTCCTGCGCGAGCGGACGGCCCGATGGACGCTGGTCCTGGCCGCCAGCGGGTTCGCCGCGTTCTCGATGTTCTGGACGGCGCTGACGTTCCTGCTCAGCGGTCCACCGTTCCAGTATCCGGCACCGGTGATCGGGATGTTCGGGCTGGCTGGCGTCGCTGGCGCCCTCTCCGGCCTGCACGGCGGTCGTCTGCACGACCGCGGTTGGTCGCTCCCAGCGACCGGCGCGGCCTGGGTGCTTGCGCTCGGCGCCTTCGTCGTCGCGACGTTCGCCGGCCGGTCCGTCGTCCTCATCGTCATCGCGATCGTCATGCTCGATGTCGCCCTCCAGACGCAGGCACTCCTCAACCGGGCGCGGCTGTTCGCCCTCTCCGACGAGGCCCGCAGCCGACTCAACACGGCGCTGGGGACCGGCAACTTTCTCGGCGCCGCCGTCGGCTCCGCCGCCGCCACCACGCTCTGGTCCGCAGGCGGTTGGACACCGGTCACGATCACCGGCACGGCGCTGTGCTGCTTCGCGCTCACCGTGTGGGCGCTGGGACGCCGTGGTCCCCTGGTGATCCGACCCGCGAAGACAGACGGCAGGATGTCCGCCGATCCGGCCGGCGGGCTCGTGCCGCTGCGGCCGCCCTTCCGGCGCTGACACCGGACCCGTACGTTGGTGCCGTGGTGATCATCGCGAGAACGCCGATCACAGCCCGTACGGTCCGACTGCTCATGCCGTTGGCCGCGCTGCTGTTCCTGGGCGCCGCACTGCTCATCCGCGCCGTCGACGACGGGGCGCTGCGGCAGTATTCCGGGACCGCGCTGTACGCGTCGATGGTCTGGGCCGGGGTGCTGTTCCTGTGGCCGCGGATGGCGCCGGGACTGGCCGGGATGCTCGCCATTGCCTTCTGCTGGGCGGTGGAGTGCGCGCAACTGACCGGGGTACCGGCCGAACTGGCGGCCCGGAGCCTCGCGGCGAGACTGGCGTTGGGAGTGCAGTTCGACACGGTCGATCTGGCCTGGTATCCGGCAGGCGTGGTCCCGCTGGTGGTGCTGCACCACCTGGTGTACACCCAGACCCGCCCCGCGTCACGGCCACCGCACGACGTCCCGGTCGACACCCGCCCGTAGCTGCCAACGAAGCCGCCCCGGCGTTTCACCGCACCCCGCTCGACCGACGGATCAGCCGCTGCGGCGGTTACCGTACTGGCGCGGGCTCTGGACCGAGCCACGGCCGCCGAAGTGCTGGCCCTTTCCGTGCGGTTGAGGCGAGGCGACCTTGCCCTTCGCGCGTCGGGCAGCCCGATTTGCGGGAGCGGCAGGCTCGTCGGTCTCGGCCGTGGTTGAGGTGTCGGCGTCCGCCGGTTGGGCGTCGTCGACGGGCTTGGGCTCCGGCATCGGTATCTCCCTGGATTCGTGAGGCGCCCCGCAGAGCATCGACAGCCGACGGACACGGACTGTTCGACGCCGGTGTGGGCACCTTGACGGTATCGCAACGCCGTCGGCAGGCAGTGACCGCGTTGACCTGTGGTACGCGGTGGACGCTCCACTTCCGTAGACTTCGCCGGTGCAGATGATCTCCAAGCAGCCTGCTTCCCTGTCGGACGACGCCGTCGTCCTCCGGGAAGGCATCGCGCGAGCACAGACCGGGCTTGTCGACCGGGAATTGGTCGCCGAGGTTGTGGCGCTGTGCGCCGTCGCCGGCGAGCATCTGCTCGTCATCGGTGCACCGGGCACCGCCAAGTCGGAGGCCGTACGGCGAACGGCTGACCAACTCGGCGGCCGGTACTTCGAGTACCTGCTCGGCCGGTTCACCGAGCCCAGCGAGATTTTCGGCCCGGTCGACCTGCGCCGCCTCCGCGAGGGCTCGGTGGAGTTCGAGACCGCGGGCATGCTGCCCGAGGCGGAGGTGGCGTTCCTCGACGAGGTCTTTCTCGGTTCGACGGCGGTCCTCAACACCCTGTTGGGGATTCTGAACGAACGAGTGTTCCGGCGCGGATCGACTCTTTTGTCGTGCCCGCTGCGGGTCTGTGTCGGCGCCGCCAACAGCCTGCCCGACGATCCCGCTCTCGCCGCGTTCGCGGACCGGTTCCTGGCCCGCGTCTTCGTCTCTCCGGTCCCGGACGCGCGACTCGACGAGCTGTTGGAGGTGGGGTGGAGCGCAGGTTCTCGGCCGTCCGATCCCGCCGGATCATTGCTGCCGGCGCTGGACCGGCTGTCCGAGGCGACTCGCGGGTGCGATCTCGGCGGTGTGCGAGGCCCACTGGCCACCGCGATCCGCCAGCTACGTCAGGCGGGCGTACCGCTCAGTGACCGCCGGGCGGTGCGGTCGCAGCGCCTGGTGGCCGCGGCGGCGACCCTGGACGGGCGCACCGCCGCGACCGCCGACGATCTCTGGGTGCTGCCGCTGATCGCGCCGACCCTCGACGCTCAGGCCTCGGCCCGGGAGGTGCTGGCAGACCTGGTGGCGCAGGGACGAAACGCCAGTCTGGTGTACGCGGCGGAGGAGTTCGCCCGGGGCCAGCAGGCCCGCGCGGCCCGGCTGGTCGAGTCGGGCCGGCGGCTGCTCGACGAACTGGTTACCGCGCCGCTGACGCACGACGACCGGCTGCGCGTCGAGGCGACGCTACGGGAGATCGACGCGGGGTTCGTCCTGGCCGATGCCTCGCAGGCGCTCCAGGACATGCGCGGCCGCTTGGTCGCCGCGATCCAGCGGTGAGCGTGCCTCCGTTGTCCCTACGGTGGCGGCGGCGCGACGCCCCGCTGCCCGCTGCGGCCGTGGCCGCGTCCGGTGCGGTGGTGGCCGAGTTGCGCGAGGACACGCTGCTGCGGGTGACCACCGGCGCTCGCCTGCTCGCCTGCGCGGGCCGGGAGCGGAGCTGGTTGATCGTGCTCGGTGATCAGGCGGATCTACCGTGGGCCGACGGAGCTGTCTACCTCGGTTGGGACGGGGGCGTGCTGGTGCCGACACTCGAGCAGCCCTGGCCGTGTGCCGACCTGTTACGGGATCCTCTGCGCCGCCTCACCGACCAGCAGGCCGGACTGATCGCATTGTTGCCCGGACTGGTCCTGGCCGGCCCGATGCCACGGGAGCCGCTCGATCCCGACCGGCTGGCTTCCTGATGACCGACCACCTGACTCTTCCGGCGTCGCTGGCTCCCTGGGCGCCGGCGCTGTCCGCTCTGACCACCGACGTGGCACTCGCGATGGGCCCGCTGGTCCGACAGATCGATGAATTGTTCTCCCGGACGGAGGGCGACTCGACGGACGACGGCCTACCGGACGGATACGCCGGGCTGGCAGCTCGCGGCACCATCGAGCGGCTACTCCCGTCGCAGTTGCTGCTCATGCAGGAGCTACCGGACGAGTTCGTCCGCCGCGCCACCGATGGTGAGCTTCTGTACCTGGCACCGTCCACCCGATCGGCCGCGGCGCGTGGACGGGTGGTCGTCCTCGTCGACACCGGCCCAGGGCAGCTGGGCGCCGCCCGCCTGGTCCAGCTCGCGGCGCTCGTCGTACTGCATCGGCGGGCCGCCGGCCAGGGGCGGTCGATGGTGATCGGAGTGCTGGGTGAACGGCCGGGCAGCTGGCAGGGCGGTGACCTGGGTGGGCAGCTCGCCGCCTGGCTGGTCGCTCGCAGAGCTGCCGAGCCGAACCCGTCGACGGTATTGGAATGGACCGACCAGATCGACGCGGCCGATCAGGCCTGGCTCCTGACCGGGCCGCAACTCGCCAGCCACCTGCCGGACCGGAGCAGGGTGCTGGTGAGTGACGAGCAGGAGTGGGGCGTCGACGGAGCGACCGCCGTACGGGTCGTCGTCGGCGAACGGCACCTCGATCTCGCTCTGCCTCGCGGCGAAGTCGCGCTGCGAGTCCTGCGAGGTGCCGGCTTCCGCGACACCTCCGTCGGTGCCGGCGCCGGCGCCGGTCCCCTGCGGGCACCGATGTTCCCGAGCACCGCGCCCTACCTGATCGCCCGCGGCGACGGCCCCGCCGAGGTCGTCTCGGTCCGAGTGCCGACCGGGCGACCGCGACGACATCGACTGCCCGGCCCGGCCCTGGCAGCCTGCTGGTTGGGTCGCCGGCTCGTGGTCCTGAGCTGCGTCGACGAGACGCTGCGGGCGGTCGTGATCGGTAAGCCGCTGGGCCACCTGCAGGATCTCGCGGTGCCGCTGGCCGCCGTCGGCATAACGGTCCGCGATGTCGAGGCGGCGGCAGAAGGGGCGCTCTCGCCACTCTACTTTCAGGGTGGTGACCTGCTGTGCGAGTTCGGCGGCGACTGGTGGAGCCTGTCCACCAGGAACAATCGTCGGCTGTCGTCCTACCTGGCGGTCGCCCCCGGCAAGCAGGTGGACACCCCGCGCATGGTCTGGCGGAGCGGCAACCACCTCGAGGTCACCGGTCTCCCCGGTGCGGTCGGAATCCCCGCTTCTGCTCAGGTGGTCCTCGGTGCCGGCACGAGGACGGCCTGGTCGTCGGGCGGCACCAGCTGGCACATCCACGACGCGTCCGGCCTCGTCGGCGACGTGGCGGTCGACCAGGGCACGAAGGTCATCGGTGTGGTCGACATCGGTGGTCCGCAGCTGGTGACCCTGTCGAGTGGCGGGCTGATCGTCCGCCTGGTCTCGCCGGCTCGGACCCAGACCCTCACCCGCTGGTCGGGTGGAATGGGTGAGCCGGCCCTGCATCCGAGCAGGCCATGGCTGGCCGTGCCACGCCCGGACGGGCTGATCGAGGTCGCCGACCTCGCCGCGAACGAGGTCCTGTACGCGGTTCGGAGCACCGGATGAGCGCATTCCGTGGCCGGCTCCCGGCCCGCGCGCTGGTGATCGACGTACCCCTGATCGGGGAGGCCGAGGCGCGCCGGCGGGTCGTCGAGACCTGGCGGCCCGGTGCCACGCTGTTCGACCTGCCCGGTGGAGCGTGGCTGCTGGAGTTCGTCCAGGCGGTCACGGTACGCACCGAACTGGCTCCCGGTCTCGTTCTCGTCGACAGCGGCGGTGTCCTACACCCCAGCGGCACGCCCGTCGAGGGCGCCCAAGCCGGCGACCTGCTGATCCCCCGCGCGGGCGCGACGACCCGGGTGAGCCGGACCACGCTGACCCCCGTCGACCGAGAGTCCTGGATCGACCTGGCCGCCCTGCGGATCGAGCCGCTCGCGGCACTGGATCGCCCGGTTGTCGCGGCGCCGGCACCAGAGCCCTGGCAACCACCCCCACCGGCACCCGATCTGCGCGCGATGGCCGGTATCGCGTCGCCGCCGAAGCGGACCCGCCGTCTGCTGTCTGCGTCCACCCGACCGAGCCGTCGGCGCCGGCTCCCCGACACGTTCGGCGCGAAGATCGCCGCGATCGGCGCGGCCGTCCTCGTGTACGGCGTCGCCGCGCTCGTCGCGGCGCCCTTCCCGATGCTGGTTGTCGGCGCTGGCGCGGGCCTGCTGTACGGCATCAACAAAATGATCGCCTCGAGCACCGCCGCCTCGGCGGACGGTGGGGCACCGCCGACCGGTCGCAGCACGTCGTCGGGCGGCTGGTGGAACGCGCTGATCGCTCGGCTCGTGCTGGCCAGCCGTGCCGCTCGGCTGGCTGTCAGCGTGCAGCACCGCTACGTGCGCCGGCTCAGCGCCGCATTCGAGCGTCGTGACTGGGACAAGGCCCTGCGCGAGGCGATCGCGGTGAGCGGCTCCCTCGGTCGCCCGACCCTTCGGCTCCCCCGACCACGCACCGGCGACCTGGTGCCGCACCCCCATCTCGAGGGCGGGCCGGCGCTTCCGCTCGACTCCGGGGCCCAGCAGCACCTGCGGACGCTCTACCGGCAGGCCGCCACCGAGCTCGACCGCGCCGGCCGTACCGAGGAATCCGCGTTCATCCTCGCGGACCTGCTCGGCCTGCCGGTCGAGGCGGTCGCACTGCTGGAGCGGCACGGCAAGTACCGGCTCGCCGCCGGGCTCGCCGAAGGACGGGAACTCGATCCGGACCTGACGGTCAGGCTGTGGTGGCAGGCCGGCGACCGCGACCGCGCGGTGCAGGTGGCGCGGGTCCGGGGCGCGTTCGCCGGCGCCGTCGAGCGCCTGGCCCGCGTCGACGGCGCGGCGGCCCGGCAGTTACGCGCCGAGTGGGTACGCGGACGGCAGGCCGCCGACGATCATCTCGGCGCCGTCGAGGCGGCCTGGCCCGACGACGAACTACGCCCGCTCGTGGTGCCGAACATCCAGGCCGGTATGGCGCTCAGTGGCCACACCGCGGGCTACCTGTTCGCGCACCTCGCCACCTGGCGTCCGACCACCAACACCGTGACCGCCGCGATCGCGCTGCTCGCAGGGCGCGACCGGGAGTTGGTGCAAGCCCAGCGCGGCTTCCTGGCGGCGCTTGCCGAGCTACAGTGCGCCGACAGGGCACGGGACCGCCAACTCTGCACCGCCGCGCTCCGTCTGATGGTGCGCAGCGCAGCAGATGAACCCGTCGCGGATGCCAGCGAGCGCAGGAGGATCGCCGGCAGGCTCCGGCACCGGGCAGACCGGCTTGCCGCCGCCGACCTGCCACCGCTGCCGGTCGGCCGTGCGCCCGCCCCGAGCACCCGGCTCGACATCACCGCGGCGAGCGAGGCGGGACAACTGCCGATCCATGATGCGGTGCTGCTCTCCGGCCGCACCATCCTGACCGCGCACGGCGAGTTCGGTGTACGGCTGATCGGGCTGGACGGCCGGACCCGCGCGAGCTGGGACGCGCCCGCGCACCAGCTTGTCGTCGCCGATCACGGCGCCAACGTCCTGCTCGTCGCGCGGCGTGGCCACTCCTGCGAGGTCCGTGGCCTGAACCTGAGCACGCGCCGGCTGCGGCCACCCGTCGCCATCACCGCCGAGCGCGTGCTGCCCAGCTACGACGGTGCGTTGCTCACCGTGGTCGACGACGACGGCATCGCGTTCGTCGACCTGACCGGCGACTCGCCCCGCATCACCTGGCGCGAACTGGACTCCAGCACCACGGTGCTGGACATCGCCCGGAGCCCCACCAGCCTCGCCGCACTGGTGCGGATCAGTGACCAGCCGGGCCTCGGAGCAGCCCGCACCGAGGTGTGGCGCTGGGATCTACCCTCGATCATGCTGCGGACCCGCCGGACAGTCGACCTCGATGGCCTCGCCAGCGTCGCGGTGCTCGCGTCCTCGACGCTGGTGACAACCAGCCACGACGAGCACACCGGCACCTACCACGTCACCGGTCACGGCACGGCGGACTGGACTCTGGATACGGAGCCGACGCTACTGGCCGGCGGCGAAGTGTCCGCCCTGCGCATGGCTCGTCCGGACGACACCACCGTGGACATCGCCGACGGTGACCTCCGCATCGTGTTTCCGCCCGGCGTCGGCCCCATCGGCATTCGACGCCACGTGGACACCCTCACGACGTGGGAGCAGGACGGCAGGTTGGTCGTCGTCGACCTCACGCTCGGCGAGGCCGTTGCTCGCCTGCGGACGCGCCTCTAGGTCAGATCCCCCTGCCGTGCCAGGGTGACTGCCGCTGTCGACAGATTCAGGAGCTGGCCCGTCCCGGCCGGAGCGCGGGGCTGGTCTGCCGGCTTCCGAACAGCGCCCTCGCCACGGAGGCGACGAAAATGGCTGACGCGATGGTCAGCACCATGGCCACCGGCACGATGTGCTCGGCCTGCCACTCGAGATCGCCCGCGGTGATGCTCGCCTGATCGACACCGAGGATGGTCGACGACCACGGCAGCAGCGCTGCCGGGTACCACAGCGGCGCGTACGCATAGGGCAGGCCAACACCATCGTTGAGCGTCCAGTAACCGGCCCCGTCGTAGATCAACGCACTGTCGACGACGACCGCCACGTCGCAGGCGACCAGGGCCGCGACGCACAGCAGCACGGCGGCACTCTTGGCGTGCCCCCACCTCGCCAGCCGGCTCGCCACGAAGGCGCCCAGGCCGAGGAGCGCCGCCCAGACGCCGGCGGTGAGCGCCTCGATCGGCAGATACTCGGGACGTAGCCCGTGTGCGGTGAGCACAAGGACTAGCACCGCGATGACCCACAGCAGACCGAGCCGCTTGGCCATCGACCAGGTTATTCCCATGCCGGGAGGCTATCGTGGATCGGCCCGGCGCGAGGGTCAGCATGGTAGTCCCCTGTCGCCGGCTTCGAAGCCACACCACACCTGCGGGTTTCGGCCACCATGCGGGGCTCGGGTCGAGCCGAGCCCCGCGTCGGAGCGATCGGCCGCCGACGCAGCGGCGCCTATGCGCCCGAGGCGCCCGCGACGGCCTTGAGTGCCGTGTCGAGTGCCTGGTCTGCCGGGACGGATACATCGGGGACGACTCCGACGCCTTCCCAGTTGGTGCCGGTGACGCTGTTGATGGTTCGGGCGGTCGGCACGGTCACGAGGATGTGTTCGGTGACCGGGTGGCGGGCCGTCGGGTGCGCGCCGCCACGTGTCGTCTCACCGACGACGACGGCCCGGCCGTGCGCCTGAAGGGTGTACGCCACGTCCTCGCCCCCGGAGAACGTCATCGCGCTGGTGAGCACATAGACCGGGCGGTCCGCATAGCGCGGGGCGGGAAGGTGCGCGGTCGTCCAGAACTGGCGTGTGGCGCCGGTGGACCGCTCGTAGAAGTCGTTGAGGTGCACTTGGTCGTCGCGGAAGAAGTAGCTGCACCACATCGCGGCTCCCTCCGGTGCTCCGCCGGCGCATGCGCGCAGGTCCAGGATGAGCGCGGAGCTGAGGGCGACCAGTTGCATGGCCGCGCCGATCGCGCCGGCGCCTTCGACGGCGTACGCGATGCGCCGCACATCGATGAGCCCCACGTTCCCGTCCAGGTGCTCGACACGGCGGATCCCCTGGTTCTCCGCCCTGAGCAGCGCGAGGAAGGCAGCCCGCCCCCCGTCTTCGTCCGCCGGGTCCAGCGACTGCGGCTGGTCCGCCCACAGCAGCCGCAGATGCTTGTCCGGGCACACCTCCTGAAGGTGAGCGGTCACCGTCTCGCAGAGCACCGGCCCGTCCAGGTCGTCGTACTCGCCCGCCGCGAGGCGGCGCCGGATCGCGGCGTCGATGTCCGCGAGTTTCGCAGGAAAGACGTACCCAGCCTCGATCCGATCCAAGGCCTGACCGATTATCTGTTCGTTTGAGAGCACGGCCGGCCACGCTAGACCGTAAACAATCAGATGACCACCGAATTCCGGGCAGACCCGGGCGCCACGTCGTTCACCGGCCTGCAGCAGGGAGGGGCCGTCGCACCCTGCCGCATACACAGATGCTCACGTCGCTGATGCGGCCGTCCGCCGCCGAATCGGCGCGCGCCGCCACCACGTCAGACAGCGCCACGCCCACTCGGCCGGCCCGTAATGGAACGACCGGAGCCACAGCACACTCCACACCGCCTGGACGACGAGGATGCCGACGGTCAGACCGATGATCTGCGGCAGGTCCGCGGTGCTGTCGATGCCGAGCCGGGGCCCGGCCACGAGGAACAACACGGTCGCAGTGAGGTAGTTGGTCAGCGCCATCCGGCCCATCGGGGACAGCACCGCGGACAGTGCCGGCCCGGCCGGGGTACGCAGCAGCAGGAGCAGGCCGCAGCAGTACGCGAGGCCGGTGACGATGCCGGCGAGCGGGCCGAGCAGGCTGACTCCCCCGCCGGGTCCACCGGTCACGTTGACGAAGGGCAGGTCGACCTGCCGCAGCACCAGCACGATCCAGGTCGCGGCCAGGGCGGTGAAGATGACGAACGCAGCGGCGACGCGGCCGGTGCGGCGTTCGAGGCCGGACGGCACACCGAGCATGGCCAAGGCGTACCCGAGCGCGAGAAGTCCGGGGATCGGTCCGAAGCCGACGACGAGTTGGGCGCCGACGATCAGCAACACGATTGCCACGACGACGGCGACTCGGCCACCGACGTAGCTCAGGGGCAGCAGCACGAGCAGTCCGGCCAGCGCGTACGCCGTCAGAGCTTCGCCGGGATGGACGAGGAAGTGCGCGATGCCGATGAGCAGCAGCACCGCGAGCCGGCGGGCGAGCACCAATCTGGGGCGGTCGGTCCGGGTTGCTGCGCGCTGCAGGAAGATGCCGAAGCCGATGCCGAACAGGATCGAGAAGATGGGGTAGAACCGCTCGTAGAAGAGCAGCTGGACGGCGGTCGGGAGTTGTGGTGCGGTGCCGGCGGCCTCCCCGTGGAACACGACCTGCTGGTAGATGTTGATGATCAGAATGCCGCAGAGGGCGAACCCGCGCAGCGTATCGAGGGCGTCGATGCGAGGCCCCGCGCTCGACACGTCCGCGGTTGCCGATGTCTCCACGTGATCGCCTCCTGGATCCGGATGGTGCCCATCGACGCCAGTCAACCCCGCACCCGAAGGTCCTTCGGCACAACCGCGACCATCGTCGGGCTCACACGCGACGAAAGTAGGGACGTTGCCAGCGACGGCTCGCACGACGAGCCCTTCCTCGCCGGCCCGGTTACCCTGCAAGACATGGGGCGCAGCCGCGTACTCTCGGTCGCCGTTGACGTGTTCGTCGCGGTGGTGGCGGCGGCGGTCGGCACGGGACTGGAACTCAGCGGTCCGGACCGTGACCATCACCTGGTCGCCGCACCGACGTGGGTCTACGTGGCCGCACAGGTCGCTGCCGCGGCGATGTTGCTGGTGCGCCGCCAGCGTCCGTACACCGCCGCACTGGCGATTGCGGCGATCAGCCTGTTCGCGCCGGCCTGGGCCGCTCTCCTCGTGCCCTACTCCGTCACCGCGGCTGGCGGCGGTCGGCGTTGGCGGCAGTGGGCACTGATCGCGGTGCTCGCGGTGGCGTTCCTGGTGGGGGCGCGGGCCTGGGCAATCCTGGATCCGTTCTCCGCGCCCGCCGTCATCCTGTCTTCCGCGCTGCTCGGCATGTACGTCGGCGCCCGGCGAAGCCTGGTGGCGGAGCTGACCGACCGGGCCGAGCGGGCCGAACGAGAGCGGCTGCTGCTTGCCGAACAGGCCCGGGCCGACGAGCGGGCCAAGCTGGCCGGTGAGATGCACGACGTGGTCACTCACCGGATCAACCTGATGGTGCTGCAGGCCGGTGCGCTGCGAGTCAGCACCGCCGATCCAGCCGCCCGGGTGGCGGCGGAGGAGTTACGGGTGGCCGGCTGTCAGGCGTTGGCCGAACTGCGCGACCTCGTCGGGGTACTGCGCAGCGGGGACGGGTCACCGGCCGGTCCCGCCGACCCGTCCGACGAACCGGCCCTGGCGTCACTCGTGGACGACTCCCGCGCGGTCGGCCTCCCGGTCCGACTCGAGGAGGACGGTGATCCGGCCATCGTCGCGCCGACCGTACGACGGACGCTGTTCCGCCTGGTGCAGGAGTCACTGACGAACGTGCACAAGCACGCGCCAGGAGCCGACGCGACCGTGGCCGTGCACTACGGCAGGCACAGCGTGCGCGCGACCGTCTCCAACACCCCGCGGCGCCGCCCGCCCGACATCGACCTGACTGCTGTCGGCGGCGGCAGCGGCCTGGAAGGGCTGCGACGCCGAGTAGAGGTCGTCGGTGGCACGCTGACCGCCGGGTCGACGTCGGACGGCGGCTTCACCGTGTCCGCCACCCTTCCGGTGTACGTGCCGACGGCGGCGGGGCGGTGATCCGCGTCCTGCTCGTCGATGACGAGCGGATGGTGTGCGCGCACCTGCGCACCATGCTCACCGCTTCCGGCCTGGACGTGGTCGGTGAGGCACACGACGGTGCCGAAGCGGTCGAGGCCGCAGTCCGCCTACAGCCCGACGTGATGCTGATCGACCTGCGGATGCCCGGTGTCGACGGGCTCACCGCGATCGAGCGCATCGCGACACTCCCTGCGCCCCCACGGATCGTGGCCCTCACCACCTTCGATCTGGATGAGTACGTGCTCCGCGCGTTGCGAGCCGGCGCTGTCGGTTTCCTGGTCAAGTCCACCTCCCCGGAAGAACTCGTCGACCTGGTGCGGGTCGCCGCCGCGGGGAACACTGTGCTGTCACCCGTGGCGGCCCAACGGCTGATCGGGAGCACTAGCCACCGTCACCGCCAACACGTCCGGGACATGTGCGCCTCGCTGACCGATCGTGAGCGGGAGGTGCTGGAGAGCCTGGGCTCCGGCTGGTCGAATCACCAGATCGGGCGTCGTCTGCACCTGTCCGAGGCCACCGTCAAGGGTTACGTCTCGCGGCTGCTGGTCAAGCTGGGCTGCAACAACCGCACCGAGGCGGCCCTACTGGCCCACGAGGCCGGCCTCGGCACGCAACGCTGAAGCCGTTTCAGGGGCGTCGCGTAGCCGCAGCTCTTGTCCGCCGAGCTGGGCCGGCTAACCGAGCTGGCTCAGGTGAGCGTCGAGCACGCGCACGGCCCAGTCGGTCCCGACGGCTGGATCCTGCCGGACGAGGTGCAGCGCCAAGCCATCGATCAGGGCATGCAGCCGTTCGGTCTCCATCGAGGCGGCGGTGGGGTCTGCCACCAGCGTCTGCACCGCTTGTGCGCACAGATCGCGGATCGCGAGGTGGGCGCTTCGGTAGGTGCCACGCAGGTCGGCGTCGGTCATCGCGGCGGTGCCCAGAGCGAGGAAGACCTCCATCTCCAGGCGCCGCTGCTCGTCGAGTGGCAACAGCTCCAGCAGCACCTTCCGTGCCCAGCGGTCGCCCTGCGGGATGGCGGCGACCCGGGTCAGGACCTGCTCCACCGCCAGCTCGTAGGCGCGGATCCGCACGCTGGCCTGCGTGGGGAAGGTGTAGCGCAAGGAACTGGGCGGCAACCCGGCCTCGGCGGCGATCCTGCGGACCGACAGTGCGGGGATGCCATCGCGGACCAGGACCTTCCATGCCGCTTCGGAGACCCGGCGGTCCCGTTCGTCGGCGTCGAGTGTGCGGGGCATGAGAAACATAGTCGCACAGTCGTACGGAAACGTGCTATACCTTGTTTTGGCACAGTCGTACGGGAACGTTGAGGAGCCGCGAGATGGCGTGGATCGTGTTGATCGCGTCGGGGGTGCTGGAAGCCGTCTGGGCCACAGCGCTCGGCGCGACGAAGGGTTTCACCAGGCCCGGACCCACCGCTGTTTTCGGCGCGGCGCTCGTCGCGAGCATGGCCGGACTGGCCTACGCCATGCAGTCGCTGCCGACCGGAACCGCCTATGCGGTATGGGTCGGCATCGGCGCGGTGCTGACCGTGCTGGTTGCCGTCGCACGCGGCCAGGACCGGCTGTCCCCGCTGCGGGCGGCGGTACTGGCGGGCCTGATCGGCTGCGTTATCGGCTTGAAGGCGGTGAGCTGAATGCCCTGGATCGTCTTGTTCATCAGCGCGGTCCTCGAAGCTGTCTGGGCCACCGCGCTCGGCACCAGCGACGGGTTCGTCAAGCTGACCCCCACGATCATCTTCGCGGCCGCATTGGTCGCCAGCATGGTGACGCTGACGTACGTCGTGAAGCACGTCCCGATCAGTGTCGCGTACGCCGTCTGGAGCGGCGCCGGAGCCGCCTGCACCGTCGCCTGGGCCATGATCACCGGCGGCGAGTCGATCAGCTTGCTGAAGCTGCTGTTCCTCACCGGGATCATCGGCTGCATCGCAGGACTCAAGCTCCTCAAGCCGCACACCGACCAGCCCACCGGCCCAGTGCGCTCGCCTGCGCGCGGATGATGCCGCCTGCGGTAGTCGGACGATCGGGCAGATCCTGCGCGCCGAGGACGCCGCGACCCCACCGGCACCAATCGGCCGGGTGCCCTTCGACCCGGGTGGGGGCAGCCGAGTGGGTGCGGTTCTCCGGCCGTACAGGTGGCCAGATCGGGGCCGGCCTGAGCCATGGTGGAGGTCACGAGCACGTCGCGCGCGATCGAGGATGGAGCTCCGGATGTCCGAACTGGAGTGGATGCCGGTGGTGGAGTCGGCGGCGCTGGCGCTAGGGGCCGCCGCAGGCACCGGAATCTGGATGGACGCCCGCAACGGCATCCTGGCCCTGGCCCGGCGAGCCGGGCGCGACGAGGCCGGCACCGCGGAGTTGCTCGACGAGACCGACGCCCGGGTGCGGACCGCCGACGCCGCCGCCGAGCAGGACCGGGTCCGCGAGAGGGCGGCCCGAGACTGGCAGGTGCGGCTCGACGACCTGTTCCGGCGGACGGACGGTGCTTCTGAGGACCTGTTCGCCTGGACCGCCGAGGTGACCGGCCGGCTACCTGCCGACCAGCGGCGGTGGGTGCAGCACATCACCGCGTCGGCCCAGGGGGCGACCGCTCAGGGCGTGATGTTCGGCGACATCGTCAACCACCCCGGCCCCGCCGCACCGTGACCGACCACGAGCCGGTCCAGCACGTCGAGGCGCGAGCCGGATTCGCGTACGGCGTGATCGGCGCCGACCTGCACGTCTTCGGTGACGGCGTGCCGGTCTACCTGCTGGAGAACTGGCGACCGTCACAGGGCGCCGACAGGGAGTGGCTGCGGACCCTGCCCAGCCGGCTCCTGAACGCCCGGTACGGCGTGGTCCCGTTCACCGGCCGCGTCGACGAGCTGGCCAGCCTGCACATCTGGCGCCGGACGGGCCCCCGCCTGTCGGCCCTCTGGCTGTACGGGCCGGGCGGCGCCGGCAAGTCACGGCTCGCCGCCGAGTTCGCCGCGTCCTGCGCCGCCGACGGGTGGAAGGTCGTCGCCGCCGTGCACGGCCCCGGCTCGGTGCTGCCACCGGGCGGCAGCCGGGACATGCGGCTGACCGACGCCGCAGGGCTGCTGCTCATCGTCGACTACGCCGACCGGTGGCCGCACGCCCACCTCACCTGGCTGCTGAGCAACGCCCTGCTGCATCAGATCGGCGTGCCGACCCGGGTGCTGCTGATCGGGCGGACCGCCGACCCCGCGCCCCGGCTGCGCGGGGTGCTCACCAACCTGCAGGCCGACCTGGAGCTGCGGGCCCTGCCACCGCTGCCGTCGGCCGGCGACGAGCGACCGGAGATGTTCGACGCCGCCCGCGACGCGTTCGCCCGGGCGTACGAGCTGGACGACCCCCCGTCGATCGGTCCGCCCGACGACCTCACCGACCCCGAGCTGGGGCTGACGCTGGCGGTGCACATGGCCGCCCTGGTCGCGGTCGACGCGCACGTCCACGGCCGCCATCCACCCGCGGGCACGGCCGGGCTGACGATCTACCTCCTCGACCGGGAGCAGGTGCACTGGGCGACCCTGTACGCCGACCCGGAGCACTCCCTGGAAGCCCGGCCCGGCTACCGGACACCGCCCGAGACCATGAACCACGTCGTGTTCGCGGCCGCCCTGACCGGCGACCTCAGCGGCCCGGACGGGGACACCGTCCTGCGGCAGGTGGAGGTGGGCGGCGATCCGGGGACGGCCCTCGCCGACCACGGCGTCTGCTACCCGGCCGGCGCGGGCCGGGTGCTGGAGCCGCTGTATCCCGACCGGCTCGCCGAGGACTTCCTGGCGCTCACCCTGCCCAGCCATTCCGCGCCCTACCCGACCCAGCAGTGGGCCGACGCCACGTGCCGGACGATCGTCGCCGCGTCCGGCCTCGACTCGCAGGCCGACCCGGGCCGCGCCCTGACCTTCCTGGCCTCCGCGGCGGACCGCTGGCCGCACGTCGGCAGCGAGCTGCTGTATCCGCTGCTCACCGCCGAACCGGACCTGATCGTCGAGGCGGGCAACGCGGCCCTGATTGCCCTGGCCGGCATCCGCGCGATCGACATGAATGTCCTCCAGACGGTGGCACAGCGGCTGCCCGGCGGCCGACACGTCACGCTGGACGTGGGCAAGGCCGCCGTGGGAAGCCGGCTGATCACCAACCGCCTGACGCTGACGACCGACCCGGACGACCGCGCCCAACTGCTCGGCGAGCTGTCCGCCACGCTCGCCGCGGTGGGCCGCAGGGAGGAGGCCCTGGAACACTCCCGCGCCGCCACCGAGATCTTCCGGGACCTCGGTGAACCCGCCCCGCGCAGCCTCGCCGCATCGCTGTCCAACCTGTCCAACCGCCTGGACGCGGTCGGTGCCGCGCAGGACGCGCTCGCCGCCGCCCGGGAGGCCGTCGACATCTGGGACGAGCTCGACGAGCAGCCAGCCGACCCTCGCTCCGCCACGGTGATCCTGAACCTGGGCATCTTCCTGTCCAAGACCGGACGGAACGACGAGAGCCATGCTGTCCTGCTCCGGGCGGTCACCGGCCTGCGTCAGCTGTCCGAGTCGGGGGAAACGGCGTACCGCGAACAACTGGCCTCGGCCCTGAACAGCCTCGCGCTGGTCCGCTCCGACCTCGGGGACCGCGACGCCGCAGTGGCGACGGCCGAGGAGTCCGTGGCGCTCTACCGGACGTTGGTCGACGAGGACTGGACCGCGCACGTACCCGACCTGGGCATGGCGCTGACCAACCTCGGTGGCCCGCTGTCCGCCGTCGGCCGGCACGACGAGGCGCTGGTGGCGGCGCGCTCCGCGACCCGGCTGTACCGCGAGCTGGCCCGCCTGAACCCTGGCGCGTACCGGCCGCGGCTGGGCGGCGCGCTCGTCAACGAGACCGGCCGGCTGCGGCGGTTGGGGCACCGCGACGAGGCGCTGTCGAGTGCCGAGGAGGCCCTGGTGGTGTACCGGGCCCTGGCGGAGGCGATGCCCGCCGCGTACGCCTCCGAACTGGCGGTGTCGCTGGGCAACGTCGCCGTCCTGCGGTCGAAGGCGGGAAGGTCTGCGGAGGCGGTGCCACTGGCGGACGAGGCCGTCGTGCTCCGCAGGAAGCTGGCCGAGGCGGCCCCACAGGCCCACCTGCCAGAGCTGGCCGCCACACTAACCAGCTACGTCGACGTCCTGGGCGAGGCGGGTTCGGCCGGGGACGCCCTGCTCGTCGCCGAGGAGGCGGTCGCGCTGCACCGACGGCTCGCCGACACCGCTCCCCTAGCCCACTCCGCTGCCCTCGCGCATGCCCTGACCCGGCTCGCAGAGGCCCTGACGACCATGGACCGGGCGGAGGAGGCACTCAGCCACCTGGACCAGGCCGCGGCGGTGCACCGCCAGCTCGCGGATAAGAATCAGGCGGTCGCCTTCGGCAACGTCCTGCTGAGCATCAGCGTGCTGTCCTCGACGCTTGGTTTCACCGACCGGGCGCTGGCCGCGAACGACGAGGCCACGCAGCTCTACCGGACCCGCGCCGACACGGATCCGGAGGCGGAGCGGTCGCTCGCGACCGCGCTGCTCAGGCTGTCCACTCTCCACCCCGAGGGGGCACCGGCCCGGCGGGACGCCGCAGTGGAGTCGGCGCGCCGCTTCCGCAACCTCGACGCCCGGCAACCGGACGGGCACCCAGCGACCACCGTCATGGCGTTCACCGCAGCCGGTATCGCGCTGGACGACGCCGGGGACCACGCGGGCGCCGCCGCCCACTTCACGGAGGCCGTGGCGCGGAACCGGGTGCTGGCCGAGCGGGACCCGGGCACCCACCGGGAGAACCTGGCGGCCTCCCTCAACGCCCTCGGCAACGCCTGCGCGCGGACCGGCCGCCACCAGGAGGCGATGGCCGCCACCACCGAGTCGGCCGCGGTGTGGCGAATCCTGGCCGCGAAGGACCCCGGGAGCTACCTGTCCGAGCTAAGCGTCACGCTCGACAACCTCCGGCAACGGTACGTCGAGACCGGTCAGATCGCGGAGTCGCTGGCGGTGTCTGCGGAGTTGGTGGACGTGTGCCGCCGCTTGGCCACTGCCGACCCAGCCCACCGGTCAGCCCTCGCCCGGTCCCTCAACAACGTCAGCCCGCCGCTGGCCATGGCGGGCCGATACCCGGAGGCGCTGGCTGCGAGCGCGGAAGCCACCGGTCTGCTCCGGCAGCTCATGCAGGATGAGGGTGCGGCATATCAGCCCCTGTACGCGGTGTCCCTGCACACCACCGGCAACCGGTGGGCTGACGCGGGGCGAGCGGACGAAGCCGTACGCCATTTCTCCGAAGCTCTTGCTCTGGCCCGCGTCTCGGGGCCGCCGGAGCTGCCGGACCTCGCGCGGCGAGGGCTGGCCGACGTCCTCGCCGGGCTGCCGCCGCCGCCGGAGCTCGCCGCGCCGCCGCCCGTGCTGAACCGGGCGTTCCTGGAGGCGCTGGACTGGAGCCAGAAGTCCGGCGACCTGCTCGCGGTGGAACGGGCCATCCGGCTCGGGCGGGGCGCCGCGGCAGCCGTGCGGGACCCGGAGGACTGGGCGACCACGGTCACGCTGCTCGGGATGGTTCTGCACACGAAGTACGCCGCGATCGAGGACCGGGCCGCGCTGGTTGAGGCGGTGCAGGCGCTGCGCAGTGTCGGGGCGCACATGCCGCCGACGCACCGGACGGCGGCGATGTCGCACTTCCACCTCGGGACGGCGCTGCGGTCGGCGTACCAGGACTGTGGCGACCCCGCGCTGCTCGACGAGGCCATCGGCTGGCTGCGGCCGTCCAGCCGGCACCCGCACGCGAGTCAGGCGCAGTCGCTCGGCCAGCTCGCCACCTGCCTGGGCCTGCTCGCTGACGTCCGCGGTGACCCGGCATTCCTGGCGGAGGCACAGTGGGCCGCCCGCGAGGCGATCGCGGTGTGCCTGCCTGCCCAGCGGCAGCTGCGGCAGCTGGGCCTCGCGGGCACCCTCGCCCAGGTGCACCGCATGACCGGAAACACCGATGCGTTGCACGAAGCGATCGCCCTGTGCCGGGCCGCTCTGGAGGCGTCCCCGGCCGTCCGCACGCAGGCCGAGCAGACCCTGCGCATCCTGGAGGAGCGGCTGCGGTGAGCGGCAAGGAATGACGAGGGCTCCTCGTGGCGGGTTCCTCGGGTCACGATCCGGCCGGAGGGTTGGCAGGCTGTTGTCCCGGCCAGAACGGCCACTCCTCGAACGACCGACAGCGGCCATCGTCGGCGAAGCGCGTGACCCGGCCCCTGCTGGTAGCTCGCATCAGGTAGGTGACCTCGGCGCCGGGGATCGCGGGCGAAGGTGTCCTGATGCGGCGGGTTAGGCTCGGCACCGTTCCTGACCTCGGGGAGTTGCCGATGCGCATCACCGCCTGGCTCCGGTCGCCGTCCATCCGCAGACGCCTGTTCATCGCCGCCGTACTGGTCGGCTGTTTCGTCTGGGCGATGGTCATCGTTGGGTTGTCGTTCGCGATGGTGGAGCACGGCAGCGGACAGTCGTGGACGATCCTGCTCTTCGGCGCGTTCGTGTTGGCGATCGCGGTGGTGGCCGTCCGCTGGGTCCCCGCCGCATCGTCCCGAGCCGAGGCGGCACCGGCACATCTGCCCGCGCCCGGCGCCGCCCAGGGACCGCCGCCAGTTGCGGTGCGGCGCAAGCCCGCCGAGCCGCTCAGCTCACGCGAGCTGGAGGTGCTGCACCAGTTGGCGACCGGCCGCACGAACGCGGAGATCGCCAAGGTGCTCTTCGTCGCGCCCGGCACAGTGAAGGCACACCTCAACCACATCTTCCGCAAGCTGGATGCGGCGAGCCGTCTGCAGGCCGTTGCGCACGCTCGCGAGGCCGGTCTGCTCGAATGAACCGGCTCTTAAACCACCGGTATACCGTTTGGCAGATGCCTTGGCCAGCGGTCCTTCCTAACGTCCGGGGGCATGAAGCAGCGTATTGATCGAATCGCGCCGTTCGCCCTCGTCGCGGTCTTCACGACCGTGGTGCAGAGCCTGTCCCTGATGGAGTTCTTCGCACTGCCGATCGCACTGCTGATCGGAACCGGGTGGGCGGTCGCGATCGGGCTCGCCGCGCGCTGGGCCAGCCGCAGACCCGCGCTGAGCGCCTGGGTGGAGGACGGCCTTGTCGCGCTGGGCTGTGCAACCATGGCCCTGCTCGCGTTTGGCGGCGCCATCGGGCTGATGATGCTGGGTACGGCGCTGGACAGCTCCTCGATCACCGGGGAGACGATGGTGACGATGTTCCTACCCAGCATTCCTCTCGCGATCGCGGCGAACGTCCCCACCGAACTCGTCATCATCCCGGGTCTGCTGGTCCTCGGATGGCGTCCCGGTACCCGTCGGCTCCTCTTCGTCGCGGCGGCGGCGCTGTATCTCGTTCACCGGATCTGGACCTACCTCGTGTTCGCCCCCGACCGCCTGGACTTCGCCGCGGCAGAGCGGTCCACTGCGGTGTTGACCGCAGCGGACAAGGACCAGTTCGGTGCAGCGCTGCACATCGACGACCCTCGGTGGGTCCTCAACCTGATGATCTTCGCGATCCTCCTGCTGTCGGCGTTCTTCTCCCGCCTACGGGAGGTGACCGCAAAGATGCGCAGCACGGTGTCCTGGCCGCCGAGCTGATTGCGGTGCCTGAATCGCCGCCCGGCGACCGGCGCTCACCGCACGGGCGGTAGCGAACTGTTCACCTTACGCTCTTGATTGATGCATCGAAGATCAGCTACGTTCCTCGCGCGGCGGTTGACACGCGGGGTGTCGGCACGGGGCGCCGCGGGTGCGTTGCACGGTGACAAGCCTGTCCGCCCCGGGTCCGCGTGTATGAGCGGCCGTCTCACGGCGCGCTCTGAGCGGAAGGCGGGAACGGTCACCCATGATCCGAGCACAACGCTTGGTCTCCCTGTCGGCGGCGGCCCTCATGGCGCTGGCGGCCACGGTCTTCGCCGCCGCCCCGGCGTCCGCCGGCGCCGCCCCGGCGTCCGTTGACCCGGCGCCGTCGCGCTATCCCTACAGCAACCGTGACGTCGGCTTCTCCGAGGTCGGCTGGGACTTCAAAACCCCTGGCGGGATCGGCGACCATCTGGACCGCATGCAGGGGTTCGTCCCGGGCCGCACGCCGATCATCAGGGCATGGACCGACTTTCACACGTACGCGTCGAAAGATGACGCCACGGGTGCCATCACCATGGACTTCCGCCACCTCGACGAGTCGGTGATGGAGGCGCACCGCAAAGGCATGCGACCGCTCGTGACCCTGTTCGGCTCGCCCAGCTGGCTCAACGGCGGCCACTTCGGGACGGGCGACTCAACGCAGGACCCGCCGGAGACCTGGCTGCCGACGGACAGCGAGGGCTGGAAGACGCTCGTGGAGCAGACGGTGCAGCACTACGGGCCGCCGCCGGGCTCGCCGCCCGGCACCCCGCCCATCGTCGACGCCTTCGAGATCTGGAACGAGCCGAACATCGACGGCTTCGGCAAGTACGACGGCGTGTACGGGGACGACGGCGTCATCCGGCCGGGGGACGGGCGCTACGACACGGGCGCCGACGCGACCGCGACACTGGCCCGGTACTGGGAGCTGGTCGAGATGGCGTCCACGGAGATCCGCGCCACGTGCGGCCAATGTTATGTGCTGGCCGGCGGGTCGGCGGGGCTCGGCGCGATTCACGGCGACGCGGCGAGGTCGCCGTCGGCGTGGCTGGACTGGGGGTACACCCACGGTTACAAGGACACGTTCGATGCGGTCGCCCATCATCCGTACTCCGACATGCACGACGCCCCGGACACGCCGAAGTGTGGCGCGCCCTGGGAGAACCTGTTCGGACCGCCGGCCGATGACACGCCGGGGCGGATCTGTGGTGAGCTCGCCGCGGTCCGCGAAGTGATGCTGCGGAGGGGCGACGCGGACAAGAAGATCTGGGGCACCGAGTGGGGCTACGGGCTGATTTACCCCAATCCCGCCTCGTGGTGGGCGGAGAAACGGGACCAGCTGGTCAAGGGCGTCCGGATGTGGCAGGCGCTGGACTACACCGGCCCGCTCGTCCTGTTCTCGTACCGCGACTCCGAAAACAACCCGTACGGCGTCGTCACCGAGAAGGGCTTCGTCAAGAAGGACGTGACGCTCTACGACGACCTGAGCCTGGCGTTCACCAACCCCGACCTGCGGGTGCCGTTCAAGTCGCAGAGCGGGATCGGCGGGTACGACCTGGCCGATCCCCGAGACCGGGTGGTGCCGTTCGACTACGAGCACACCGGGCGGCTCGACCACCTGCTGGTCTACCGGCCGGGCACCGGGATCGTCTACGTGCTGCGGCGAAAGGCGACGGTCGGCACCGAGCGGCCCAGCTTCGAGACGGTGTTCAGGTCCACGAACGGGATCGGCGGCTTCAATCTGAGCAGCACCAACGACCAGATCATCAGCTACGACTTCGCGCACACCGGCCGGCAGGACTACCTGGTGCTGTACCGGCCAGGTACGGGCGTTGTGCACGTCGTCGGCCACGCGTCGGACGGCAGCTTCTGGCCGGTGTACACCTCGACCAGCGGCATCGGCGGCTACGACCTGTCGTCGCCGAAGGACCGACTCGTGGCCTACGACTACGAGCACACCGGCAAGCTCGACCACCTTGTGGCGTACCGGCCCGGCGACAACGTGCTGTTCATCCTGCAGCACAGCGCCGCAGGGCCGTTCACGACGGTCGTCGGGTCGCATCAGGGCATCGACGGCTTTGCCCTGACCAGCCCGGACGACCAGGTCATCGCCTACGACTATGCGCACACCGGCAAACAGGACGCCCTGCTGCTGTACCGCCCCGGCGCCGGGCTCGTCACCATCGTCGGGCACGCGGCCGGCAACACCTTCTGGCCGCACCTCATGTCGTCCAGCGGCATCGGCGGCTACGACCTCGCCGACCCGCGGGACCGCATCGTCGCCTTCGACTACGCCCACACCGGAATGGCCGACCACCTCGCCGTCTACCGGCCCGGCACCGGCTACCTGGACGTGGTGCGGCACAACCCCAACGACACGTACTCGGCGGTCCACGTCTCCCACCAGGGCGTCGGCAGCGTCGGCTGGTTCGACCTGCGCAACGCCCAGGACCGGATCGTCCCCTATGACTTCGGGCAAACCGGCAGCGCGGACCATCTGCTGCTGTACCGGCCCGGCGGGCGCGCCGTCACCATCGGCACGCGATCGGACATGCCTTAGGACAGACCGGCGGCGGCGGGTTCCGGTGCGACCGGAGCCCACCGCCGCCCGAGCGTCAGGCGTTTGGCAGGTGCGGGCTCAGCCGGCGTTGCATGAACAGGCATTGGTCGGCGTGGATGCCCATCCGATGTGCTGAGCCCAGGCGTCCGCGTGCCGGATGACCTTCCAGACGATCGAGCCTTTGGCCCCGACGTCGGCCGGCCGGTCGTGGCGAAACTGCGCCGCCAGTCGGCGCTTCCCATCGGCGTACCCGCCGGCGGCCGGGGGATGTGCCCGTAGATGGTCACGGAAGAGCAGCGGGAACTGCTCAGACCGCGTCTCCGCGGTTCAGACCTCTGATGATCTTGGCCAGCGCCGTCACTCATATCCCATGGCCGGGATGACCTCACCGAGTGCTTCTTCGATGAACTCGCGGGTTTCGTGGTCGAACTGGTCGTTGCGGTTTGTCAGCTTGTGCGACTGAAACGTTGACGGGGTGGCGAAGTCGTCGACGTCGAGCCGTTCGAACAGGGCCCGGCGCTGCCCGGGCCAGTCGGCTGCGAGGTCTTCTGCTTTCACCTCGACGTATCGCCTGCCCGTCAGGTCGACCGTGTTCCTCCAGGTGAGCCATCGGTGGTAGACCGGCTTGAGGTAGGCGAGCGCGCCGTCGACGGTGGGCGGCGCCCATGGCTGGGCCAGGTGGGATGCCAGCACCGAGACCGGGTGACGCTTGATGTGCACGATGCTCGCTTCGGGGACCAGTTCCCAGAGGAACTCCATGCACAGCAGGTTGAACGGCGTCTTCTCGCACCAGGTCGGCTTGCCCGCGTCGGCGGCTGCTCCGCCGAACATGGTGTCGATCAGGCCCCGCAAGATCCCGAGCAGCTCGCCCCGGTCGCTGAAATACCTGGGGACTACCCGCCTGCGGCTTAGCGGCTCGAACGGCCCGACAGGCCGGTCGGCGTTCCCGAAGCCTCCCGCAGGCGCAGGATCCTCGTATGCGTACGCGATCAACTGCGGCCAAAGCTGCTGCACCGCGTCCCGGTAGCGCCGCTCGCCGACCAGCTCGGGAACGGTCTTGCCGCGATCGTCGCGCCGGCCGGGCACCCGTACGGTGAGGAGATCGCTCAATCGGTGCAGGGCGTCTTCACCGACGGTGGGGTCGTATCGATCGGTGAGCGCGTCCGCCAGGTCCCGCAGGCCACCCGGGTCGATGAGAAACCGGGTCTCCATGGGAATCCGATGGATCAGCGGATGTTCGCCGATGATGTCGGCGATCCGTGACGTCCCCGAACGACCCGTACCCGCAACGAAGACCGGCGAGGGGGGCATGGCGAGCAGTCAAACTCTCGGCCCGGCGCCGGTGCAAGCCATTTGCCCCCTTCACCCGCCGGCACCGCGGCTCAGCTGACCGCGTCATTCGGCGTATGCGTTGGCGACCTTGAAAGAGTCCTCGTAGAGGCGAAATTTGATGATCTTGTCACCGCTGACCTGGAAATGCATGGCCACGGCCATCTCGTACCGTCGACCGGTGTTGCGCGCGACGCGACCGAACCGCCCCAGCATCACCGCGTGGTCCCCGTCGTACACGATCGCCTCGATCTCGTCGACGTTCTCCTCCGGCACGATGTTCGCGCCGAGTGTCCGCAGGTAGTCGGCGACGTCGGCACGCCTGGAACGCCTACCAGTCCACGGTATCGACGGCGACCCGGGCACGTCCCAGTCGATCTCGTCGCTGAAGAGCATAGCTATGTCATCCGGGTCGGCGCCCCCGCCGACCATGCCGAAGAACTCCTGAACGACATCACGGGTAGTCATCTGTGTGCACCTCCGTTGTCGATCTCGGTATCTGTGGCGCTGGCGCTTTGAGGCATGTGGAGCACGACGTCACTGCCGGCGGCCCTGTCTCCAGTGGCGACTTCATCGACCGCGTGGGCCTCGGCCGAGACGTAACGGCAGAGGTGATTTCGGCTTCGGGTTCCGTCCGGCGGAGCGCCCGTGCCGATCTGTGCTGACCGTAACCGCCCGGAAGTTGCGTGGCGTGTCTCTGCTGCGGATCCGGCTGGCCTGTCACCCGGAGGGCTGCCGTCGTATGGCCGGGGCTTGTCTCGTTCGGGTGGCACAAGCGGGATCGGCAGGACGTGCCCGTTCAGCTCGCCCGCACCCGGCATCCGTCGGCGGCACAGGTGGGCGTCAGCTGGTAACGCTTGCCATCAAGCAGGGCCGGTGCCAAGGTGGCGATCGTGGACGAGGAGCACAGGTACCCGATTCGGCGCGGAGCGGTGGCACTCACTCGGCTCGGGTGGGCGGTCCTGGGCGGCATCCTCGTCACGGGCGTCGTAGTGGCGATCGTTCTCATTGCAAGCGTCTCATTGGCCGCTGGCGGTATCGCCCTCGGCGCCACCGGTGTCGCCGCAGCGCTGACTGTTGGCTTCGGGCAGCAGACGATCCGCGGCCCCGTCCGCCGTGGGCCCTGACCACGGCGGGCCGCTGCTACGTCGAGTACCGGCGCGTGGACGCCCGGGTCCCGCGGACTGCCCAGGCACGGGCCGTCAGCCGGATCGACCCGTCGGGTCCGGGCGGCAGCCGGACGGCGAGCAACTCCCGCAGAGCGACCCGCTCGGGCTCGGCCAACGAGGCCAGGTAGGCCGGGGCCGAGCCCTGCCCTCCGAGGAACGGCGTCCAGTAGTCGGCGAAGTCGGTGAAGACAGTCGGTACGTCGATCGCCTCCACCGACACATCCGTCAGCCCACCGTCGCGCCACAGGGCCCGGAGCGCCTCCGGCTGGCAGAGCGAGAACCGGCGCCCGTCGTCCCGCGCGGCTGCGGCGGGATCGAGCGAGCTGGCAGCGTCCCAGAAGTGCCGCATCATCTCCATCCCTTGGGCGTAGTCCCAGACGTACGCGGCCACCACTCCGCCGATGGCGGCCACTCGGGCGAAGTCCGCCACCGCCCGCGCTGGCTCGGGTACGAAGTTCAGCACCAGCCCACTCACGAGCACGTCGACGGCGCCGTCCGGAAGGGGCAGCATCCGGGCATCGCCAACCGTGAAAGCGGCCCGCGGATCAGTGACCTGGGTGCGGGCCTGCGTCACGAAGCCCTCGGAGGGATCCACGCCGATGACCTGCCGTGGCTGCGCGGTCGCCAGCACCGTCGAGGTCAGCACGCCGGTGCCGCTACCCACATCGAGCCAGCGCGACCCGCCCGGCAGATCGAGCCAGCGCACGAAATCCGCAGCGACGAGGCGGCTCCACCGACCCACATACGCCTCGTACGCCGCACCGTCGGCCCAGACAGGAGAAGCCATCGCCGTACCATACGGTGGCCAGGCCGTCCGGAACCCGCTTACGGGCGGCACGAAACCGTCACGACGATGTAACCCATCACGCTGCGGGAGTTCCGGATCGATTCGCGGTGACAATCGAGCCCCCGCGGGGCCCGCACTGCGCGCGCTGAGCCCCGTCAGCGCTGGGACGGGCCGCCGCCAGGACCATTCCCCGGTGCCTACCGGTCACGGGGAATGTCGGCGACTCCGTTGGGCAGCATGGCACGGGCGGCCCGGACGAGGTCGAGCGACTCCCGCAACAGTTTGATCTTGCCATGTTCGGCGACGAGGCGACCGGCGTACATCTGGCTGAAGGGGCGCCCGGTCACCGTGACGCGCTCCACGGAGTACTCGCCGAACGCCTGATCCGGGGTGTCGATGAGAATCTCGACGCTGTCGAAGCCGAAGTCCGGTACCACCTTGAGCAGGCCGACGATGAACGCGCGAATCTCGTCCGGTCCACTGATGCGCGGCGGCAGTCCGATCGAGGCCACGTAGGGCAGTTCGATGACGCCGTCGGCGGTGAACAGCGCAGCCGTGGCATCCGGATCGGCGATGGTGGCGGTGTAGGCGAGCAGCAGCTCGCGTGCGTTCCTCATCTGCCTTACCTTTCTGAGAAGCGCGCTCTGTGCACTGGGTGCAGGGCGTCCCGCGCCGGGACCGGACGGTCCGATCCCGGCGCGCTTCGGCAGAATGCGCGTCGATGCGCATCCCCTCCGGTCGGAGCGTCAGCCGACCGGGCTGGCTCCGGACTGGAAGACGTTGATGAAGTTGCCGTCGTTGTCGCGGATGGCGGTGGACACGCTGCCATCGCCGAGGTCCACCTGATCCCAGACGATGCTCACGCCCAGGTCCCGGAACCGGTCGGTGGCACGGGCGAGGTCGTCCACCCGGAAGACGAGAGCCTTGTTTCCGATGGGTCGGACGTGCTCTGGCGGTTGCAGGAACATGTCGGGTACGCGGTAGCCGTTGGCGGGCTGGAGCAGTTCGAGCCGCAGATCGTGGCCTTCGACGTAGGCGACGTCCGCGTTGATGGCGTCGAATCGCGAGCGCGCCGTCTCGCGCAGCCCGAAGACCTGATTCCACCACTGCACGGCCGAGTCGAGATCGGAGACGGTGATGGTGATGTTGTGCAGCGACACGGTGAAGCCGGGGTCGGGGTTGCTGGACATGATTCCCTCTGTTGGAAGTGATGGTGTGGCGACGCGCGTCCGCACCCCGACGCAAGCGGCCCTTGCCGCTCGGCCTGCTCCCAAGTCACGGCCAGTATCTCAGCGGCACGGTGCTTGTCTGGGCGTAACAGGCGTTGTTCACGCCTGCGGCCCGCGAGCGTCGGAGGCGCGATGATCAGATCTGGTTGACGCCGCCGTCGACGAACAGTTCGATGCCGGTGATGAAGCTGCTCTGCTCGCTGGCCAGGAACAGCGCGGCCGAGGCGATCTCGTCTGGGGTACCCATCCGACCCAATGGGACCTGGCTGGCCAGGAAACCCTTGAGTTGGGCGGCCTTCTCCTGGTCGGGGGCGAGACCGGTGATGCCGGGGGTGTCGGTGGGGCCAGGGGTCAGGGTGTTCACGCGGATGTGACGACCCCTGAGCTCATTGGCCCAGGTCCGGGCGAAGGAACGCACGGCAGCTTTGGACGCGCCGTACACGCCGAAGGCCTCCTTGCCGACGCTCGCGGAGGTGGATCCGGTCAGGATCACCGAGGCGCCGTCGTTGAGCTGGGGCAGTGCCTTCTGCACGGTGAACAGCAGTCCCTTGACATTGCTGTCGAAAATCTGGTCGAAGTGCTCCTCGGAGGTCTGTTCCAAGCGGCGGAAGGATCCCCCGCCCGCGTTGGCGAACAGCACGTCGATGCGTCGGCCCTGCTGCGCGACGGCAGCGTAGAGCCGGTCGAGATCGCCCAGGTCAGCGACGTCGCCACGAAAGCCCGTGACGCCGCTGCCGATCGCGGCGACGGCCGCGCCGAGGGCGTCCTCGCGCCGACCGGTGATGAACACGTGCGCGCCCTCTGCGACGAATCGCCGGGCGGCCGCGAGGCCGATTCCACTCGTACCGCCGGTGATCACCGCGGTCTTGCCGTGAAGCTGACCCATGGGGCTGCCTTCCAATCGGTCGTTGTTTCCAGCGAGATGGGTGCGGGTCCGCGTCTGTCGCCGCGGACCACGGGGGCGCCGTCGTTAGCGGCGCTGGATGTAACAATAATTGCTACATCTAGCATCGACAAACGGGGCAGATCGGACAGGGGCCGATGTAGCATCTGTGGTTACAACAAGCAGACGGAGATGGGTACGATGAGCGGAAACAGCAGGTTGTGCGTCGCCGTGCACGTGTTGACGTGGATGGCGCTGGATCAGCGCGACCCTGCGGCGGTGGCCACGTCGCAGCGCCTCGCCGTCAGCGTCAACACCAACCCGGTGGTCATCCGCCGCTGCCTCGGTCAGCTACGCGAAGCGGGGCTCGTGCAATCCCGGCGAGGCGCGGGCGCTGGCTGGAACCTCACGCGCGCGCCAGAGCAGATCACCCTGCTGGACGTTCATCTCGCGGTCGGGGACGACGAGCAACTCTTCGCGCTGCACCATTCCCCGCCGAGCGGTTCCTGCCCGATTGGGTTCGGCATCCAACCGGCCCTGCGCCCGGTCTTCGGTCGACTCGACGAGGCCGTACGGCGCGAGCTGGCGACCACCACCATCGCGGACATGCTCCGTGACGTGCTGGCCCAGCAGCCCGCCACGGCCTGACGACGGATGCCCGCGCTCTCAGGAGCGATCCCGTCGCCCCGCCCGGACGTACGACGGTGGCTCAGTGGCCACGGAACGCCTCCTCCAGCCACCATGAGCCTCGTGCGGCGCAGACCTTCGCGTCGACCACGAGCGGTCGGGTACGGGGTCCAGCGAGCCAGCGGCGTGCCGGTTCGAGATCGTCGACGGTCCGGACGGTCAACCCTTCGCAGCCGTAGCCACGGGCGATCGCGGCCAGGTCGGTCTCGGGGAAGGTGACCGTCTCCAACGGGTGCCCGTTCGGGCCGAAGTGGTGCACCTCGGCGCCGTACGCCGCGTCGTCGTAAATCACCACGAGGAGGGGTAGCGCCAGCCGGACGGCGGTGACCAGTTCGGTCGCGGACATGACGAAGCCGCCGTCGCCGACCGTGGCTACGGTGAGCCGGTCCGGCCGGGCGACCGCCGCGCCGAGCGCACTGGCCAGGCCGAGCCCGACCGACTGGAACGCCTGGGTGAAACAGAATCCGGCCACGTCCGGCACGTCGAGCCACATCGACGGGTAGCCCATGAAGTTGCCGGAGTCGACCACCACCGTCCGCTCGGGCGGCAGCAGGTCGTCCAGGGCGGCCGACAGCGTCCTCGGGTCGATCGTCGCCGGAGTGCCGGCCCGCGCCGGCCCACCCTCGTCCGAGTACGGGACCGTCCGCCACCGGCCATGCTCGCGAATGCGTTGTGCCAGCTCCGGCGTACGCCAGCCACGCGGCCCGGCGTGCACGGGGCCGGTGGAGCCCAGCCGACCGAGTGCCGCCTCGGCGACCGCCGACACCTCGCCGGCCACCGTCACGTCGACCGGGCGGTTCACCCCGAACGCGGCCGGGTCGTGGTCCACCTGGACGACGACTGCGGTGGGCGGGATCAGTTCGCCGTGCCGGGTGGTCCACATGTTCAGCGTGCTGCCCCATGCGACGACGAGGTCCGCCGTGCCGATCAGCTCGGTGGCGAGCGGGGTGGCGAACCCGCCGGCCACGTCGATGTACCACGGGTTCCCGGCGAACAGTCCCTTCGCCGCGGCCGAGACCGCGAGCAGTGCACCGCACTCGTCGGCGAGCCGGGTCAGCGGTTCCCGGGCCGCCCGGGCGCCCCGGCCCGCGAGGAAGACCGGTCGACGTGCGGCCTGGAGCGCGGCCAGCAACGGCTCGACCTGCGGGGCGGTGGCCGTGTTCGGCGCGACCGCAGCGACCGGGCCGGACCACGGGTCGGTCGCGGTGCGCTGCACCTCCAACGGGAGGCCCAGCACGACCGTCGCGCCCCGAGCGGCGGCCCGAAATGCCGCGCCCGCGTCCTCGGCCGCGTGCGTCGCGCGTACCCGATGGAAGTCGGCCCCGACCGCGGCGGCGAGCGCCGGCAGGTCGATGAAGAAGTTCGACCGAGGCGCGGTCGCCTCCGGAGCCAGGACCACCATCGGGGTACGGCTCTTCGCGGCCTCGGTGAGGCCGGTCAGCGCATTGGTGACGCCCGGGCCCTGGTGCACCGAGAGCAGGGCCACCGTCGCGGAGGTGCGGGCGTACCCGTCGGCCATGCTCGCCGCGCCGCCCTCGTGGGCCGCCGCCACGAACCGGGCGCCGGCCGCCACGAGCGCGTTCGTGACATGGAAGTTGCCGCTGCCGACCACCCCGAAGACGTAGCGTGCGCCGTGTTCGTACAGGACCCGCCCGACCACCTCGGCTACCCGCATCTGTGGCCCGGTCCTACCGTTCGACCAGCGCGAGGACCCGGCACGGGCTGCCGGACCCGGAGACGATCGGCAGCGGTCCAGCGATCACCACCGCGCCGGTCGCCGGCAACTGCGCCAGGTTACGGAGCTGGGTCAGGCCGTACTTGTCCTGGCCGAGGAGGAACGAGTGGCACGGGAACGGCGGGTCGAACGAATGCGCGGCGCCCGCGTCGGTCCCGACCGTCTCCACCCCGACGCCCTGGATCGGCGATTCCTCGGCCAGCCAGCGGGCGCACTCGACGGAGATGCCCGGGGTACGCCCGGCGTTGGCGTAACGCTCCGGGTCGTCGCCGTACGCGTCCCAGCCGGTGCGGTAGAGCAGCCAACCACCGGTCGGCAGGGCGCCGTGTTCGGCCTCCCACGCCTTGATGTGCTCGACCTCGAGCAGGAAGTCCGGGTTGTCGGCGGCGTCGGTGGCGTGGTCGATCACCACCGCCGGGGCGATCAACTGGCTCACCGGGACCTGCGACACGTCCGCGCCCTGCTGACCGGTGACCCAGTGCACCGGGGCGTCGAAGTGGGTGCCGGTGTGCTCGCCGGTGGAGATGTTGTTCCAGTACCAGGCCGGACCGCGGTCGTCGTACCGGCTGATCTCGCTGAGCCGGAACGGCCAGGTCTGGCCGAACTGCTCGGGCAACCCCAGGATCGGGGTCTGGTCCGAGAGCGGAGCGGTGAGGTCGACAACTTGGATCCGGCCGCTGGAAAGAGCGGCGACAAACTCCTGCAGCACCGTCATGCAGCGACGGTACACGCCGCTGATGCTCCACGATGGACCTGCGAAAGAGGTGAGTCAGCGGCGCTCGAGCGTGCGGTTGATCAACGACCAGGTTCTTATCGGCCGCCACCGGGCCCCGCTGCCCGCGCCGCCTCATGCCGGCAGGATTGGTGGGCCTGGGCTCGTTGATTCGGCTTACCGGGTGGCACTCCGGAGGCGGGCACGGGTTGCGGCGCGTGGTGGGTGGGTAAGGCCTCAGCTTCGTGACCTGGCGAGCACGCGGGTACGCTGCACGGGCGGCCGGCGCCTCTCGCCTGCGCACTGGCCGCCGCACCGACCGTGGCGCCTTCGAACGTTGCCCGCCCCCGCAGACGAGAGTGAGCCACAACATGACGGCGGTATCAGGCCAGAGGCCTACTGCTGCGAGTCCGGTGGCTGCCGGGCAAGCAGCGGAGGAGGATCTGCGCGCCCTGTTCGGGCAGTCCGTCGCCGTTTTCGCGTCACTGTCGGGGCCGGCGCATCTGGTGGAGACGGCCAACCCGGCCTTCTTCGCCGCCATCGGTGAGGGGCAGGCTCGCGCCGGGGTCGCGCTCGCCGAATTGATGCCCGAGGTGGCAGGTCAAGGCTTCATACCTCTGTTGGACCAGGTCTTTCGAACGGGTGAGCCCTACACCGGTCGTGACGTGCTGGTCACGTTGGGCAGCGGCCCGCAGACGCGGGAGGCGTTCTTCGACCTCACCTACGAGCCTCGCCGCGACGCCGACGGCAATGTGACCGGGATCCATGTGCTCGGCGTGGAGACCACCCAGGTCAAGCACGCTCAACGGCTGATGGCCGAACACCGCGCCCTGCTGGAGCAGATCGCCCGCCAGGCACCCCTGACCGAGGTGCTCGACGGGATGGCTCGCTGTATCGAGAATCTTGCCCCGCAGGAGGTGCTCGTCTCCATCCTGCTCGCCGACTCCGACGCCCAGCACCTGCGGCACGGTGCCGCGCCGAGCCTGCCGGCCTTCTACAACGAGGCCATCGACGGCATTGCGACCGGTGAAGGTGTCGGTTCGTGTGGCACCGCCGCTTACCGGCGGGAGCCGGTCATCGTCACCGACATCGCCACCGACCCGTTCTGGGACGACTTCCGAGACCTGGCCGGCCAGGCCGGACTGGCAGCCTGCTGGTCCACGCCGATTTCGGCCCGCGACGGCAGCCTCTTGGGCACCTTCGCCATGTACCACCGGACCCCGCGCGTCCCCCAGGACAGTGACCTCGCCCTCGCCCGGCTCTTCGCCGGCACCGCAGCCCTGGCCATCGAACGCCACCACATCGAGCAGGCGAAACTCGCCGCCGAAGCACGTGCCACGTCAGCCAACGACGAACTGGCCAAAGTCGTGCGCGTGGAGCGGGAACTGCGCGCCGAGGCTGAGCAGCGAGCCGCCGCCGCCGCGGAACTCGCCGATCAGATGCGCGTCGCCGCAGCCGCGCAGGCCGCCACGCCGCATCCCGACCACTGCCAGCTCGGCGGCACCGCCGTGTGCACCGCGCCGGCCGAGATCAAGATCGCCGATTCGTGGGGCGACGCGGCATGGGGATGCCCCGCTCACGTCGAAGAAGCCATTCTCAACGTCCGGTCGGTGTTCATCGCCAGCGAGGAACTCGGCGGGTTGACCGCCTACCTCAACCGCTGATCGCCGCCCCGTCTCTCGCCGTGGAGTTCAGCCAGCGACGAGCGCAGCCTTCCGCCGCCCTGCCCTCGACGGTGCGGCGTCAGCTCCTGGGTCAGGTCCGTACCCGGCTTGGCGATCACGCCCAGGACCGCTCCGTAGACGACGTGGGCCGCGAAGGTGGTGACCGCGCGAGCGGGGTCGTCCCGCTGCGGTGGCGGAAGAAGGCCGAGGGCCGGCACCCAACCCAGGTACGAACTGGCCCAGAGCCCCAGGCCGGCCGCGATTCCCCGGGAGGCTGACGAGCGGCGAACCGCCAGCGCGTAGCCGGCCCCGTAGGCTGCGCCGAAGCCGAAATGCGCCAACGGCCACGCGGCCCGGACCCCGGGACTCTGACGTCGTGCCGACATCCCGGCCCGGCGGGCGAAGCGGCGGACGAGCCGCTTCGGCGGCTGTTCGGGATAGCCGCCGAGCCGACGCCCCACCGCCAGCACACCGGTCATGGCGACGGTGGCGCCTACGCCGGCCAGGGCACCGTGGGCAACCCGCCTGGAGGTATTCACTGGACCTGATCACCCGCCCGATACACCGTGGGATCTCGTCGACGTCGCGCCGTCTTGCCTTCCTTACGCCTACCCGCACATCTCGTTCCCCCGCCGGGCCGGGAGAAACCTGAACACCGTCGCGGGAGCGTCCGTCTCGGCCTGATCCGCCCCACCGTTATCGCCGACGGCGAGCACGGGCCGGCACCTCCATCCCGAACTGGTGGCGGGGGCCGGCGGGTGGTTCCCGCCGGCCCCTCCGGCCGAGGTCACCGTCCGTAGAGCTCGAACTCGTAGAGCGAGAACCCGTACGAGGTGGCCCGGCTGACCCCGTACACCCGAACGTAACGGGCGCTGACCGGGGCGAAGGTGGCGTTGTCGACGCCACCGTTGCCGGTGGTGGTGGCGAACACCGGCGTCCAGGAGCTGCCGTCGCCGGAGACCTCGATCCGGTACGAGGTGGCGTAGGCGGACTCCCACCGCAGCACCGCCCGGCTGACGGTGCGGGCCGCGCCGAGGTCGACCCGGAGCCACTGGTTGTCGTTGTAGCTGCTGGCCCACCGGCTGCCGAGGCTGCCGTCGACCGCCTTGCCGGGGGTGTGGCCGGTCAGGAACTGGGTGCTCGACGCGGTGGCCGGGCGGCCCTGGGCGAGGTTGGTGACGTCGTCGCCCCGGCGCGCCGGGAACGAGACGACCTGCTGGTAGGTGGGGCGGTTCTGCCAGGCGATCACCGGGTGGGTGATGCCGCCCAGGCCGGAATGGGCGATCGCGTCGGCGCACCACTGGTCGCCGGCCCCGCAGGACTTGTCGCCCGGGTAGACCGTGCCGGCCGGCACCGCGGCGGCCTGGCCGAGCGCGTCGAGCAACGCCTGCCGGCAGGCGCCGAGGTTGCCGTTGCCGCAGTACGCGCGGCCCAACCCGCCGGCCACCGGGTCGCCGAGAACGCTGCGCAGGTCCTTGTCGACGTAGCCCCACCAGCCGTGCTGGAACGACGAGCCCTTGTGCGCCTGCCCCTGCAACGCCCAGCTCGCGGCGCCGTCGCGCCCGCCGTTCTGGCCGCCGGACGGCGCCTCGTTCACCTCGATGGCGTCGACCAGCGCGGCGTAGAGGTCCGGCCCGAGGCCGGGGCGGAACTGCGCCGAGGCCAGCAGCGGCCACCAGGCGTCGAAGATCCGGATGGCGTCGGCGTGCTGGTAGACCTTGGAGCCGGGGGACGTCTCCACCCGGCGGGTCCCGGCCTGCTGCCAGGCGCGCAGCTTGCCCACCGCGTCGGCCAGCGCCGGATCGGTGATCGGCGTGCTGTCCAGCACCCGCAGCAGGTCGCCGAGAACCTGCTGGCCGCGCAGGTCGGTCACCGCCGCGTCCGCCATGATCTTGACGACGTCGGCGCGGCCGAGCTTGCGCTGGGCGATCGCGGCGCGCACCGGGCCGTCGAGCAACTGAGCCCGGTGTACGGAGCCGAAGCTGAAGTTGCCGTCGGCGGCCCCGAAGTCCCGTGCCTGCTTGTTGTTCCAGCTGACGTAGTAGTCCTGGTTGACCGACTGCGGATGCGCCGACGCCGGGGTGTAGGTGGCGTCGTTGGTGTCCGGGTTCCAGCCGGCCCACTCGTACGCCGGTTCGGCCCTGGTGGGCAGGTTCGGGTCTGCGGTGGCCGGACGGACCGGGTTCGAGCCGGAGTTGTAGTACGCCGCCTCGGTCGAGTTGACGTAGAACCAGTTGAACGCATACCCGACGTCGGCCGCGGACGCCTGGAAGGCCGACGCGCTGCCCATCGCGGACGGGTCGTTGAAGGCCTGGAAACCGATCGCCGAGTCGGCCTCGTGCCGGTAGGTCGAGCGCAGTTTGGTGAACGCGGTCGGCTGCCCGTTCACCAGGCCCCGGTGGGTCACCAGCCCGTACTTGGTGCGCAGCGCGCGCAGTGTGTACGAGCCGGCCGGGGTGGAGTCGGCCAGCGTCGGAGACCAGGAGTTGCGCTGCTCCAGCGCCTCCATGGCGAGGCACTGCCCGTGGTAGAGGTAGCGGTTGGTGCGCAGCGTCGGGGCGCTGCCGTCGGTGGTGCACAGCGGCACCGCGTACGTGTCGGTGAGGTCCTGGGAGGCGGAGGTCGCGCTCCACGCGTAGTCCTGGCCCCGGCCGAGCAGCACGTAGAGGTTGAGCCCGGCGAACGCGGCGCCGCGAGCGCTGATGCCGGGCCCCTGCAGCTCCTGGAGCATCAGCAACTGCGGCGCGAAGTAGCCGGTCTGCGGCCCGAACACGGCAACCGGGTTGCCGGTGGTGGTGTGCCGTCCGGAGACCACTACCGCGTTGGACATGCCGTGCGCGCGCAGGTTGGCCAGGCCGCCGAGCAGTTCCTTGGTGGCGGTGCTGGCGCCGGTACGGGCGGCGGCCCCGCCGCTCTGGTCGTAGGCGAGGGGCTCGGCGACCACCGAGCCGGCGTCGGGGAGCACCGCGCTGGTCGCGCCGGGTGGCGTCGCCCCGTACGGGAAGCTCTGCCCGTCGTGCAGGGTGAGCACGGTCTCCGGGTCGTTCTGGGAGCGGAACGCCGCCCACACCCGGTCGCCCTCGGTGGCGCCGTACTTGGCGCGGGCGGCCACCCGGACCAGCGCGGACTGGATCTCGCTGCCGCCGCCCCCACCGAAGAGCCCGCCGATCACGCCGGCGGTGGCGATCAGGTCGGTCATGGTGAAGTGCGTCGGCTTGCCGGCGCCGGCGAGCACGTACTCACCCGGGTAGTTGTCGTCGGCGATCGACTTGTCGATGTAGGCGTTGATGCCGGCGATGTAGTCGACCACGTCGGTGTAGAGCTGCTGGCCCCGGGCGCCCTTGGTGCGCAGCGCATCCACCTGGGCCTGGAGGTCCGCCTCGGTGTACGGCGAGTTGGCCCAGACGCTCTGCTCCAGGTCACGGTTGCCGGGGGCGCCGCCGGCGAACGAGGTGACGTTGCCGCGGCCGACGTGCCGCAGCAGGTCCATCACCCAGAGCCGGTCCTGGGCCCCGGCGTAGCCGGCGCCGAACATGGTGCCGGCGCGGGTGGTGCCGGTGACGTGCGGGACGCCGGTGGCCTTGTCCCGCACGATGGTGACGTCCGATCGCGGCGAGACGGTGCTCTCCACCTGCGCGGCGGGGACGCCGAACGAGGCGTCGTTGTAGAAGTGGCCGATCTGCTCGTCGGTCAGCCCGGCGTAGTTGTAGACGAGGTTCGCGTACTCGTCGAGCTGGTCACTGGAGTGTGCCGGGCGGGTGCCGAGCGCTTGGTGGGCCAGGATGGCGACCAACGTGGCGTTGCCGTTCTGCCCGGGGGGCAGGATGTCGGCGCACTGGCCGAGGCAGTAGTCGTCGGGAGTGAAGGTGGTCGCGGCGAGCGCCGGTGACGGCGGGACGACCGTCAGGACGCTCGCGGTCAGGGTGGCGGCGGTGAGCGCCGCGAGCCGGGCGCGAAGGGCGGGTCTGGGCATGGCGATCCTCCGGGGACGCGGAGTCGGGCCGTTCGGTACGCCCGGCTGCCGGTGTCGACCTCTCGCCCTCCATGCCCGGGCGTTTCAGCTGGAGGTGAGAATGACTCATGTCGATCTGGGCAATGATCGGCTCAGGACCGCCGTTCGGGCTAGCCGTCGTTCACCACGCGCCAATGCCGACGTTTCGCCGTCTTCCGGAACGGTGGCACCGTGGGATGGCAGAGCCGCGTGGCGGGTCCGTCGCGCCGGGGTTGACTACGGGCCCCCGCAGCGACATTCCTCGATTACCCTCGATGCCGGGCCGTTGGATTTCCGCAAGGGAGGGTGCTCGATGACCACGGACGAGGCAGCACCCCCGGGGGTTGACGTCTCCACTCCGAGCATCGCTCGGGTCTATGACTTCATGGTCGGCGGCAAGGATCACTTCGCGGTCGACCGGATGGTCGCGCAGCGCGCGCTGGAGATCGTGCCGGACGCGCAGGAGGCGGGGCGCGCCTGTCGGGCCCTCCTGCGCCGGGTGGTGCGTCACCTGGCGGCTGAGGCCGGCATCCGGCAGTTCCTCGACATCGGTTCGGGGCTGCCCACCGAGACCAACGTGCACCAGGTCGCGCACGAGGTCGACCCGGCGGCGCGGGTCGTCTACGTCGACAACGATCCGACGGTGCTGGTGCACGGGCACGCGCTGCTCGCCGGTGACGGCACCAGCGTGTTGATCGAGGCAGACATCCGCTCCCCCGAGACGATTCTCGAGCACCCGGTCGTGCGGGAGAAGCTCGACTTCACCCAACCGATCGGTCTGCTGCTCTTCTCGGTCCTGCACCACCTGAACGACGCCGAGGACCCGGGCGGGGTGGCGGCGAATCTGCGAGACGCGCTACCGCCCGGCAGCCACCTGGCGATCATTCATTTCTGGGATCCGGCCGAGGAGCATCCGGAGACATCCGCGAAGGTGCATGACGCCGAGCGGCTGTTCAACGAGAGCCTGGGCACCGGGCGCTGGCGCCGCCGCTCGGAGATCGAGGCGTTCTTCGGCGACTTCGAGCTGATCGAACCAGGGCTGGTGCCGCTGGCCGAGTGGCGACCCGACGGCGAAGCCGTGGCCGAGCAGAAGGACAGCTACCACACCATGCTCGCTGGGGTGGCCCGCAAACGCTGACGGGTGCCGGCCGTTGCGCTGAACCTGCTTCGACCCGATATCGGGCCGCAAGGCCACGGGCCGTCCACCAGTGCCAGGCGCTGCCTACCCTCGTCATCGTGAAGACGTTCACCGGAATGGAGAGCGCCTGAGGGTCCGACGATGGCCCAGGTGGCCCGTAGCCCCTTGCCGGCAGCGGGCGTACCACGCCGCAGCGGCGTTCGCGTCCGTGGTCCGCAGGACAGGCGCAAGGCGTTCGATCATCCAAGACGTCGCGCATACGAGACCACCACGTCCCACACGACCTGGTCCTCGTCGACGCGGTGCGTCAGGCTCTTGGCGCTGTGGCCGCCCGGCCCACCTCCCTCACCTGCCGATGAGGGGCCGACGCCATTGCTGGCGTCAGCCCCTCATCACGGGGACGTGGTGCGGCGGTTTCGGCGGCTGACCGGCCGCATCGGCAGGCTGGCCTAGACGATGAAGCTTGTCGAGCCGCAGCTTTGGTAGCCTCCGCCGTTGGAGACGTCCAGTCGGCACACCTCGATCACCAGCTCATTACCGGAGTAGTAGCTGCCCCGGTACGCCGTGGCATAGCCTGGCGTGTTGTTGCTGCCGTTGGCGTCCTCGCCGTCGGCAATGTCCAGACCGAGCCCGTACGTCATGTTCCACACCGTCGCAACGATCCGGTAGCCGTCGGCGTTGGTGTCGCGTATGGTCAGCACCCCCGTTGAGGTGTTGAAACTGGCGTTGCCGTAGCGCGACGGACTGGTGTACGCGGTCGCCGACGCGGCCTGGGCGGAGGCAGGTGCCACCACCACCAGGCTGAGCGTCACTCCCCCCAACGCCAAGGCCCGCTTGATGTTCCGTGACAAAGACATGGACTGCTCCTCTCGGACGCCCGAGGCGTCGCTGTCTGCGGCGGTGATCCGTGTGTCCAGGGCTCTCGTGGTGCCCGTGCAACCCCGGCCGCTAGAACCGATGCACGCCAGGTTTGCTGCATGGAGGGCAGCCGTGGTTGCCGACAGGGAACAGTCTGCGCAGCGGCTAGTGATGCGGAACAAGGGTCTGAGCTGTACGAAACAGTTCCGAACACGGCGATGGGCCTGCACGATGATGCGCCGGCGCACGACGACTGCGGCGTTCTCCGTCACGACTGCGTCGAGCTGGTCTCGGAGGGCGGCGACACCACCGTGGCTCTGCCGGCTACGGTCATCCCGTGGCACGTTTCAGCATGATGGCTCGCATCGACAGTCCGACCGAAGTGCCTGAGGCGCAGGCGTGGATCGAGCGGCACGGCCACGCGCTGACCTCGATATCGGAAGGTGGCTGCGGTTGCTGCGTCCGCTCCTGGCGGATCGATGGGCCGCGACACCTGGCGGACACGATCCCCCAGGTGTTGACCGTGTATGACCCGGAATGGGAGCGCGGCTGAGGGCACCGCCCACCTGTCAGGGCTGCGTGGTTGCGGAGGCCCGCGGTGCCCCCGTGGCCGCGGCGCTGGCGATGAGGAGCACCGCCGCCGGCAGGAACGCGCCGCCGATGCCCAGCCCGAGCAGCAGCCCCCAGACGGCGATGACCAGCGCGGCCACCAGGTCGGCGACCCGGGTCAACCGACCGATCCGTTGCGCGAGAACCGGCAGCATCACGGCGACGACCGGCACCCCGAGCAGGTAGCTGGCCGCAGCCCCGGAATCGTCCACGGTGAAGGGAGTCAGGAGGGCGGCCACCGCGACGGTGATCGCCAGAGCCGACCACCGCAGGACCGGCCGGGCGTGGGCCGGCCGGCGGACCAGGATCACGACACCGACGAGCAGGACACCCGCGATCGCACCGACCGTCGCCAGATCAATCATCACGCTCTCCTCGACCGCAGGGGGCGCCTCATCGACGAAGACCGATTATCGTCGTCGCGTCCCACGATACGACTGGTCGGGCCAGCCGTACGAGGCCTGTTTCGAAGCACCTCAACCCATGGTCGAACAGTCTCGGTCACCGGCGGCGGACATGGCACGATGGCCGTGTCCTGCGCCGCCGGTGGCCGGGCACGACACTGATGGAGTCGGAATGTCAGAACTGGCCGGCACGCCGGTGCCAGGGTTGGCGAAACTGTGGACGCACGATCCGGTCACCGCCGGCCCGTATCGGCTGGTCGGCCGGCTGGGCGCGGGTGGGCAGGGGGTCGTCTATCTCGGTGAGGACGACGCCGGTGACCGGGTCGCGGTCAAGATGGTCAACGCCGATCTGAGTGATCCGCGGGCGCGGTCGCAGTTCGTGAAGGAGATCGCCGCCGCACGCCGGGTCGCTCCGTTCTGCACCGCGCAGGTGCTCTTCGCCGAGGTGGACGGCGAGCGGCCCTACGTGGTCAGTGAGTTCATCGAGGGCTTGACCCTGCACCGGCACGTCCGCGAGCGCGGCCCGGTGACCGGTAACGCCCTGCACCGGCTCGCGGTCGGCACCGTCACCGCGCTCGCCGCGATCCACAGTGCCGGGGTGGTGCACTGCGATCTGAAGCCGGACAACGTGGTGCTGGGCGAGGACGGTCCTCGGGTGATCGACTTCGGCATCGCACGCGCGTTGGGCGTCACCGAGACGGCGTCCAGCCGGGTCATGGGGACCACCGGGTACATGGCGCCCGAGCGGTTCCGCAACGACGCGGTCGGTCCGCCCTGCGACGTCTTCGCCTGGGCGGCCACGATCGCCTTCGCCGCCGGTGGTCGTCCGCCTTTCGGCAATGATTCGCTCTTCGCCGTGATGCACCGGGTGCTGCACGATCCGCCCGAGCTGCCGGCGTTGCCTCCCGTACTGGACGAGCTGATCCGGGAGTGCCTGGCCAAGGATCCGGCGGACCGACCGGGTGCCGAGCGCGTGCTGGTGCGGCTGCTCCGGCAGGACGGCAGGGTCACCGATCCGCTACGTCGGGAGAGCCTGCTCGAGGTCGGCAACGAGACCGCGGGCGCGCCGACGCCGAGCCCTCCGCTGCCCCCGGTCACGCCGACGGCACCGCAGCCGCGCCCGACGCAGCCGCAGACTCCGACCCGGCCGACGGTGCCGACCCAGGCCCGGACGACCCAGCCGGCATACCTGCCGGTGACGCAGCAGCCGGCACACCTGCCGGTGACGGAACCCGGCGTCGGCGCTGGAGGTGACGGCGCGTTGCGGCGGCTGCGTAGTGAGGCCCTTGACGCCTGGGGCATCTCGACCGCGCTCTTCCTCGGTTCGGCAGGCGCCGCCGCCGGCTACGTCGCGTCGAGCGCGGTCGGCCCGGCCGCTGCGGCCGGGGCGGTCACCTTCGTCGTGGTCTACCTGGTTCGGCTGCTGGTCGCGATGGCGGTCGGGGGACGCTCCGACCGCGGGTGACCGGTGCGGTGGGGTCTGGGTCGCCGGCTGGCGCCGGATAGATAGGTTGACTGCCACCAGCCGCCCGCCGAGGAGGACGTCCCGATGGCCCCATCCGCTACGCGTACGCGGCAGTGGTTGCCGTACACCGCCGCCGTCACCGCCGGGCTGGTGGTCATCGCCGGGGCGTTCGTGTTCGTCCGGCAGCGCGAAGCAAGCAACGAGGGGGCCCGCACCGGCTGCGCCACCACCCTCCAGGTCAACTCCTCCACGGAGAAGGCGGCTCTGCTGGTCGACCTGGCCGAGCGCTACAACCGCAGCGACCGGTCGATCGATGGCGGCGGCTGCGCCCAGGTGCACGTCAGCGCGTTGAACTCGGGCAAGGCCACCGAGGCGCTGGCTACCGGCTGGACCCACACCGGCCTGCCGCAGCCACAGGTCTGGCTGCCGACGTCGAGCCTGTGGACCGGCCAGCTCCGGCTGCTCGACCAGGCCGCCGGGCGGGCACCGCAGACCCCGGACCGCTACCCGTCGATCGCCAACAGCCCGCTGGTGATCGCCATGCCGCAGCCCAAGGCCGAGCTGGTACGCCAGCGTGGGCCGCTGGGCTGGGGGGAGATCCTGGGCCTCTCCGGGCGGGACGGGTGGGCGGGCTTCGGCAAGCCGGAGTGGGGCCGCTTCACCTTCGGCAAGGACAACCCGAACCTGTCCACCTCCGGGCTGGCGGCGACCATCGCCACCTACTACGCGGCGGTGCAACGGTCCAGCGACCTGACCCGGTCCGACCTGGCCAACCCCGCGGTCACCCAGTTCGTCCGCCGGATCGAGGCCAACGTGTCGCACTACAGCGACGACTCGGTGGACCTGCTGCGCAGCCTCGCCGAGGCGGACCTGGCCGGCGGGGCGGGCAGTACGGACGACATGAGTGCCATCGTCCTGCAGGAGGAGCTGGTGGACCTCTACAACACGGGTGCGCTGAGCCCTCGGCAGGACGGGCAGGAGCGGGGCCGCCGACCGAACGTCCCGCTGGTCGCCGTCCATCCCAAGGAGGGCACGTTCAACCTGGACCACCCGTTCGTGGTGCTGCCCTCCGCCGATGAGCGGCAGCGCGCGGCAGCGGCCGACTTCCAGACGTTCCTGACCGAGGACGCCCAGCAGGAGAGCTTCGCCCGCCTCGGCTTCCGGGACCACGAGCGCCGAGCCTCGGCGGAGCTGCTTGCCAGCGTCGGCGCCGAGCCCACCGGCGGGCTGACCTATTTCGAGCCCCCGGACCCGCAGGTGGTCGGCGCGATGCTGGACGGCTGGCGCACGCTCCGCAAGAAGGCCAACATCCTGATCGCCCTGGACACCTCGGGGTCGATGCAGGCGATGGTCGGCAACCGTACCCGTTTCCAGGTCGCCGCGGCGGCGGCGGGCAAGGGCCTCGCGCTGCTCAACACCGAAGACCGGGTGGGGCTCTGGTCATTCTCCTCGGCGACCCCGCCGAAGAGCCCCTACCGTGAGGAGGTCCCTCTCGACGAGTTCGACCAGAAGCGGATCAACAGCAAGATCGCCGGCCTGCCTGTCGAGGGCGGCACCGCGCTCTACGCGACGGTCCGGGCCGCACACCGAGAACTGCTCAAGAGGTACGACCCGCAGCGGATCAACGCGATCGTCGTGCTGACCGACGGCAAGAACGAGTACAGCCAGGACAACGACCTGGCCCGGGTGCTCGCCGAGGTCGCCCTGGACCCACAGCGTCCGGTGAAGGTGTTCTGCATCGCCTTCGACCGGGAGTCGGACTTCGCCACCCTGGACCGGATCGCCAAGGCATCGTCGGGCAAGGCCTTCGACGCCACCGATCCCGCCAAGATCGACGAGGCGTTCGTAAAGCTGGTCAGCAGCTTCTGACGCTCTCCCCGGCCCGCGCGCTCGCCGGAGTCGCCGGCCCGCAGCCTCGCCGGTCGCCGGCGCACCCTGCGGTCGGATCAGCGGGTCGGATCCGGCCGCCCAGCGACGATGCCGACGGCCTCGACCAGGCTGTCCGCGCCGGCCAGGCCGCGGTCGCGCAGCTCGCTCGGGTCGACCCCGCGCGACCGAACCGCGTCGGCGAAGTGCTCGATGTCCTTGCGCATCAGCGACTGCAGGTGCGGTGCCAGATCCGGGGTGATCTCGGTGTTCAGCGCGCCCAGCATGAAACTGGCTCCACTGCTGACCGACAGCGCCGTGATGAGCGCCGGTATGTCCACGTCGAGTTGCTGGGCGATGCGCAGCATGTCGGCGGCGTTCTTGAGGTTGCTCATGGTCATCGAGTTGTTCAACAGCTTGGTGAGCTGACCGGTGCCGACCGGACCCATGTGCACCACCAGCCGGGAGAACGTGTCGAAGATCGGCTGGCAACGGTCGTGGGCGTCCCGTTCGCCGCCCACGAACGTGGTCAGCGTCCGAGCGCGGGCGCCGGGCCCGCCCCCGCTGACTGGGGCATCCAGGTACGCCACGCCGCGCGCGGCGAAGCGCTCCCCGAACGCCACGTTCTGGGCGGGGTCGCCGGTGCCGTGGTTGACCACCACGCTGCCGGGTCGCATCTCGTCCAAGAGCTGACGATGGTCCAGCAGGTCGAGGATGTCGTCGTCGTCGCGCAGGCACAGCAGCAGGACGTCGACCGCCCCGGCCAGCTCCGCGACGCTCGCCGCGACCGTGTACGGCGTACCCTGCATCGCTTGCAGCGATTCCGGACGACGGGCCCAGACGTGCAGGTCGTCTGCGCTGTCACCGACCGCGCGGGCCATCGGCGCGCCCTGGTCGCCGAGCCCGATGAAACCAACTTTGGTCATCGGGCGCCCGCCCCGGCCGCGACCAGGTCCGACGCGACGGTCCAGAGCCGCTCGGCGTTGCCCGGATCGACGGCGTACGCCGCGACGCCGGCGTAGTTGGCCGGGCGTTCGGTGACCACCGGCGCCTCGGTGCAGTCCTCGAAGTACCGGCCACCCACGCCGTCGAGCAGCGGGGACGCGGCGAGCAGCACCGAGGTGGCCGCGCCCTGCTGCGGGGTCTTGTGCATCTCCTTCGGGGACTTCAGACCACCGGTGTGCTTCTGCAGGCCGGTCGCGATCGCACCCGGGTTCAGCGCGTTGGACCAGATGCCCTGGCCGGACCAGCGGCGGGTCACCTCGACGGCGAGCAGCGCCTCAGCGCTCTTGGACTGCCCGTACGCCAGCAGCGGGTCGTACGGGCGGAACGCGAAGTGCAGGTCGTCGAAGACCACCGGCGAGAAGAGGTTGCCGCTGGAGCTGATCGAGACCACCCGGGCGCCGCCGGCCGCGGCGAGCGCGTCGTGCAGCCCGACGGTCAGCGCGAAGTGCCCCATGAAGTTCGTGGCGAACTGCATCTCCCAGCCCTCGGGGGTGCGCTCCAGCTCGGGCAGCGCCATGATCCCGGCGTTGTTGATCAGCATGTGCAACGGCTGATCCCAGCCGGCGACGAACCGGCGTACCGAATCCTGGTCGGCCAGGTCCAGTTCGCGGGCGGTGACCCGGTCCGCGCCGATGCTGGTCGCGATGTCCGCGGCCGCCTGCTCGCCGGCACTGACCCGGCGTACCGCGAGCACCACCTCGGCGCCGGCGCGGGCCAGGGTGCGGGCGGTCTCGACGCCGATGCCGGCGGCGCCGCCGGTGACGATGGCCCGCTGGCCGGTCAGGTCGACCCCGGCGATGACCTCGTCGGCGGTCGAGGCGAATCCGAACGGGGTCTTGATCCGCTCTGTCATGACTGTCCCATCTCCCTCTAGATCACGCTTACGACAGACACTGTCACCCAGTGAGCCGGTGCTAGCCGGGTTCCCGCTTTTCCTGGTAGTGCCAGGACCAGGCTGGGCCGGGTGCGGGCCCCTACGATGGGCGGGTGAGCAAGGCCGGTTCCCTCGGCGAATACCTGCGTGCCCGGCGCGACCTGATCAGTCCGGGCGACGTCGGGCTGCCCGCACACGGGCGGCGCCGTGTGCCCGGTCTGCGGCGGGAGGAGCTGGCCCTGCTGGCCGGCATCAGCGCCGACTACTACCTACGGCTGGAGCAGGGCCGCGACCGGCATCCGTCGGCGCAGGTGCTCGACGCGCTGGCCCGGGCGCTGCGGCTGGACGCGGAGGCCGCGGCGCACCTGCACCAGCTGGCCCGGCCGGTGCCGGCGCGGCGGCCGGCGCGACGCCCGGAACGGGTGCCGGTGGGCATCCGGCAGCTGGTCGGCTCGTGGACCGACACACCCGCGTTCGTGCACGGCCGCTTCCTGGATGTGCTGTACGCCAACCCGGTGGCGACCGAGCTGGCACCGATCTACACGGTCGGAGTGAACCTGCTCCGAGCGGTCTTCCTGGACCCGAGTGTGCCGGCGCTCTATCCGGCCTCCGAGGCGGTCGCCGCGAACGCGGTGGCCGGCCTGCGCTCTCTCGTCGGCGCCGAGCTGGACGAGCCGCAGCTCACCGAGCTGGTCGAGGAGCTGTCCGCCGGCAGCGAGCGGTTCCGGCACCTCTGGGCCCGGCACGACGTCACCGCCCGGGCGGGCGGTGGGATCCGGCTGTTCCACCATCCGCGGGTGGGTGAGCTGGAGCTGCGCTACGAGAAATTGACGATTGCCGGCACCAACCAGTCGCTGGTCGTGTACCACGCCGAGCCGGGCAGCCCCTCCACGCGCTCCCTGCGGGCGCTCGCCCGGTTCGCCGCACGTGACCGGCCGGTCCCCTCGGCCAGCTAGGCACGTACGCCGCGCAACGCCGACGCCGCGCAACGCCGACGCCGCGCAACGCGGCTCAGCTGACCGTGCGGCCCAAGAAACCGCGGACGTAGCCGGCGATGACGTCCAAGTGGCTCTCGAGGGCGAAGTGGCCGGCATCGAGCAGGTGGATTTCAGCGTCGGGCAGGTCGCGCTGGAACGCGGTGGCGCCAGCTGGAACGAAGATCTCGTCGTTACGTCCCCAGACGGCGAGGACGGGGACCTTGGTATCCCGGAAGTACTGCTGTGCCTGTGGATACAAGGGGAGGTTCGTCTTGTAGTCCTCGACCAGGTGCATCTGGATGCGGTCGTTGCCGGGTCGGTCGATGATGTTCTGGGCGTGCTGCCAGCCGTCCGGGCTCACCAGGGTCGGGTCGGCCACGCCGTGGTAGAACTGCCACCGCGTGGTATCCGACTGTAGGACCTGCTTGACCCCGGGCTCGGTCTGCGGCCCCGGGTCCTTGGCATAGGCGAACAACGGGGCCCAGAACTTCTCCCCAAACCCGTCCATGTAGGCGTTGCCGCTCTGGCTGATGATCGCCGTGATGCTCTCCGGGCTGCGCAGGGCGAGCCGCAGGGCGATCGGGGCACCATAATCGTGCATGTAGACGGCGTACTTCGTGAACTTCAGGTGTTTCAGCAGTTTCTCGGTCACGTCGGTCAGGGCGTCGAAGGTGTACGGGAACTTGTCCACCGGTGGGGCCGCGGACGAGCCGTAACCGATGTGGTCGGAGGCGATCACGTGGTATCGGTCGGCAAGCAGCGGGATCAGCTCACGGAACATGAAGGAGCTGCTGGGGAAGCCGTGCAGCAGCACCACCGCCGGGGCGTCTCTCGGGCCGGCCTCCCGGTAGAAGACCTCCATGCCGTCGATCTTCGCGGTGCGGTGGTGCACGGAAACCATCTGTCCCCCTCGTAGGCACGCCCTGGGACCGGATGTCCCTGAACCGAGCGACCCCTGCCGAAATTATTGGCCCTACGCCCCACTCATGATGCCGATTTCCTCGATCGCGCTATTCGGCGTATGCCGATGGTGCCGTCGTGGTGGATCGCATCGCGCGCGACGTATGGCTGACCGGAACGCATCCGCAGATCAGATAAGGACCGGACTGTCAATACGCAAATCACGATTGGGTGAGGCCACAAGCGACCCGGGACTGCAAGGCATTGAGATTCCCATCTCTGCCGGCGGAGTTTCTGGCCGACGAGGGGAACCAACTCTATGCTTGCCGCCGAATGGACTGCGGCTCATCCGGGCCGAGGGGACTCCGATACAAGGATTTGCGAATGCGCCGGAAGTCTGCTCTCAACAACGGCACTGCTGGCGTCAGTGAAGTGACACCGGACGGCAAACCGCCGACCTCCACCGAAGGGGACGTCGCGCGCCGATCCGCGGTCGCCGAGGAACAGGCGTTTCTCGACTTGGCCACGGCTCGGCGTGACAGGCTGGTCGACCACCTACAGGTCGAGCTCTCGTCAGAGGCCCTGGACACCTTGGAACGGGCCCGGCAGCGCATGCTCCGCCAGCAGTACGAAGAGCTACAGCGCGCACGGGAAGGGCTGGTCTTCGGCCGCCTCGACGGCCTTGATGGCACCGTGCGACACGTAGGCCGCGTCGGTCTCCGCAACGACGGCGAGGACAGTGAGCCGCTGCTGGTGGATTGGCGCGCTCCCGCAGCTCGGCCGTTCTACACCGCGACGGCTGTCGACCCACAAGGTCAGGCACGGCGCCGTCACATACGCACGACGGGATCGGCCGTCGTCGGCGTGGACGACGAGCCACTGGACGGGACCATCACGGCGGGACTCGTCGGTGAAGGCGCTCTACTTGCTGCTCTCGACCAGCGGCGCACCGGCCGCATGACAACGGCGATCTCCACGCTGCAACGCGAACAGGACGACATCATCCGGGCCGAGGCGACCGGCCCGCTGATCGTTCAGGGCGGTCCCGGCACCGGCAAGACCGTGGTTGCTCTGCACCGCGTCGCCTACCTGCTGTTCACCCACCGACAGATGGCCGACCAGGCGGTCCTGGTCCTCGGCCCCTCGCCGCGGTTCCTCCAGTACGTCGGCCAGGTGCTACCCGCGCTCGGTGAGACCGCCGTCGTCTCGGCGACCTGCGACACACTGCTGGCCGACATCCGTGTGGGCCGCGACGAGAGCCGGCTCCTCGCCGAAATCAAGGGCCGTGCCCTCTGGCAGCCCGCGCTCGAAAGCTACGTCGCGTCGCTGCTCCCCCGGCCTCGAGAGCTGAAGCTGCGCTGGGAGGGCGAGTTCTACGTCGTCACAGCCGCAGCGGTGGCGCAGGCGCTCACCTCGGCCGTGCAGGGACGCCCGTACCACCGCGCCCGTGCGGCGTTCGCCGAGCAGCTGCACCACCTGCTTGCCGACGCCGTCGTCGCGCAGCGCGAGGCGCTGATGAGCGAGATGGAGGAAGGCTTCGAGGACATCCTCGCCCGCGTCGACAGGAGCATGGGGCATGACCACCCCTCCGCCCGACCGTCCACCGGCAGTGACATCGACGGCTTGCTCTCCGAGGAAGAGGTCGATCACCTGCGTACCCGCATCGCCGAGAACGCCACCATCGCCCGGTTCATCGAGGCATGGTGGCCCACCCTCGACGCCGAGACCCTGCTGGGTGATCTCCTGACCGACCGCACCCTGCTGGCCCGGTTCGCCCCGCAACTATCCCCGGAGGAAATCACCGCTGTCTCGGCCGAGCCCGCCCCATGGGCATCGAGCGACATCCCCCTGCTCGACGCCCTCGCCGACCTGCTCGGCGACGTCGACGCCCCGCAACCACAGGGCGAGTTCGTCGCCGACCGCGCTCGCCGACAGCGCGGCTGGGTGTACGGCCACGTCGTCATCGACGAGGCGCAAGAGCTGTCCGAGATGCAGTGGCAGATGGTCCTGCGGCGCTGTCCCAGTCGATCCATCACCGCCGTCGGCGACATCGACCAGGCGGAGGCAGCGCACCGGCACACCAGCTGGGCACAAGCGGTGCAGGCTGTTTTCGGAGACCGCTGGACCGCCGCGGACCTGACCATCTGCTACCGGACCCCACGTGAGGTCATGGACCTCACCGAACCGGTCTTGAAGAAGGCTGGCAGCCAGAACACGCCGCCACTGGCGGTGCGCTCCTCCGGCATCGCCCCCTGGGAGCTCACGATCACACCCGCCGAGCTTGCCGACGCCGCCGCCCAAGCTGTGCGACAGCTGCAGCAACGTTGGCACGGTGGCACAGTCGGCGTCATCGCCCCCGCAGACCGCATCGCCGAACTCCTAGCCGTGCTGAGTGATGTGCCAGTGCTCAGCGCAACCCAGTCCAAGGGATTGGAATGGGACGCGACGCTACTCGTCGACCCTCAAGGCATCGCCATTGAGCCGCGCGGCTGGAACGGCCTCTACGTCGCGCTCACCCGATGCACCCAGGAACTCGGACAGCTGATACTCACGCAGTAATCGCCACGCCCTGGGACAGCAGGAAGACCGTTCTTCCTGGCGGAGGGCCTCCATTACGGTGACCGTTCAGAGGGGGTGGACCATGGTGCCGGAGGTGTCGCCGCGAAGGGCCAGGGCCGTGCTCGTCACGCTCTCCCTCGCCGCGTTCGCGTTCATCACGACCGAGTTACTGCCCGTCGGCCTGCTGACGCACATCGCACCGGATCTCGACCGGTCCCGCTCGCAGGTGGGTCTGCTGGTCAGCGGGTACGCCGTCGTGGTCGTGCTGGCGTCCGTACCGCTGGCCCGACTGACCCAACGGGTCCCCCGCCGCCAACTGCTCGGCGCCACGATGCTCCTGTTCGCCGCCACGAACGCCACCGCCGCGCTCGCGCCCACGTACGCCGTGCTGGCCGGCTCCCGCCTGGTAACCGCCCTCGCCCAGGCGCTGTTCTGGTCCATCGCCACGGCGACCGCGACCGGGCACTTCCCAGTCGCGGTGCGCGGCCGGGTGGTGGCGCTGTTCGCGACCGGGGCGACGCTCGCCCCGGTGCTCGGCGTACCCCTCGGCACCTGGCTCGGGCAGCAAGCCGGTTGGCGCGCGGCGTTCGCCGTGCTGGCCGGGATCGGTCTGGCGATCGCCGCCGCCGTGCTCGTCCTCCTACCCTCTTATCCTCCGGCCATTGGCGGTGCCGCCCGGGGCACCGCACCGGACGGGCCGCGCTTCGCCCGCCTGCTGATCGCGACCGCCCTCGCCATCGGCGGCTTCATGGCCCTGCAGACCTACCTCACACCGTTCCTACTCGACGTCAGCGGCTTCGCCGACGCGGTGCTGGCACCGCTGCTGTTCGTCTCCGGCGCGGCCGGCGTCGTCGGCACCCTCGCCGCGACCCGGACCCTGGACACTCGGCCGATCGCTTCCCTGCTGACACCGTTGGGCGTCGGCACGGCCTCGCTGTTCGGCCTGTACGCGTTCGGCGCTCTCCGCCCCGGCGCGATCGCACTCCTCGCCGGGATCGGCTTCGCCTACGCGGCGTTCGGCTCCGCCGTGCAGAGCCGGATGCTGCAACTGGCTCCCGGCAGCACCGACATGGCGTCGGCCGGCGTCAGCACCGCCTTCAACGCGGGCATTGCCGGCGGATCGCTGCTCGGCGGTGCACTCCTGCCCACCTCGGGGGCGCGCCCGCTGACACTCGTCGGCGGGCTGCTGACGCTGGTCGCCCTCACGCTGCTCGCCGTGGACGCGTGGCGGGGCCGCGCCACGGAGCCAACGTCGACCGCCTCCCGGACCCCCACCAGTCCCACGGCTACGCGGCAGGTCAGGGCTGGCACGCATCCCGGCCACCGGGCAGTCACGCACACCCCGGCTGTCGGCGCAGCTCCGGATGGGTCGGTGAGGTGTCCGTGCCCAGGTTCTCCGTGATCGAGGAACCATCTCTCGGAGACCTCACCGCCCATCGAGCCTGTGACGTATCAGGCGCGCAGACTCCGGAAGAAGCCCTGGATGTCGGCGGTCATCAGCTCCGGCTCCATGTGCGCCGCGTAATGGCCGCCCGGCTCGCGGTAGGTGTGCCACTGGACGAGGTTGCCGTGGTCCCGCTCGGCGAACCGGCGGATCGACTGAAAGTCGCCCTCGAACGAGGCGAGCCCGGTCGGCACCGTCGTCGGTCCGGTCTGGGTCCGTTCGGCGACGGCATCCTCGAAGTAGAACCTGATCGCCGAGCCAGCGGTGTTGGTCAGCCAGTAGATCGCCACGTTGGTCAGGATGAAGTCGTCGTCGAGCGGCTTGGCACCCATCGCGTCGCCGAGGAACAGCTGCCCGTTCCAGGCAAGCAGGCCGGCCGGTGAGTCGGCGAGCGCGTGCGCCAGCGTCTGCGGCTGCTGCGAGTGCAGCTGGTTGAACGAGAACTTCTTCTCGTAGAACCACTGCAGGCGCTGCATCGCCGCCATGTCCTCGGTCGTCATGTCGGCGAACTCGGCGGGGTCGCCGGACGGGAACGAGAAGAGCTGCGTCACGTGGACGCCGGCCACCCGCTGGCTGTCGATGCGGCCCAGCTCGGGGGAGATCATCGAGCCGGCGTCGTTGCCGTGCGCCCCATACCGCTGGTATCCGAGCCGTCGCATCAGCTCGGCCCAGGCTCGGGCGACCCGGGCGGTACCGCACCCCTCGCCGTTCGTCGGGCCCGAGAAACCGAATCCGGGCATCGACGGGATCACCAGATGGTACGCGTCGGCCGGGTTTCCACCGTGCGCACGGGGATTGGTCAGCGGACCGATCACGTCGAGGAATTCCACCACCGATCCGGGCCAGCCATGCGTGAGGATCAGCGGGAAGGCGTCCGGCTCCGGCGACCGGACGTGCAGGAAGTGGACGCGCTCACCGTCGATCTCGGTGAGGTACTGCGGATACTCGTTCAACCGGCGCTCCCAGGCACGCCAGTCGTAGCCGGTCGTCCAGTACTCGACGAGGCGGCGCACCTCGTCGAGGTCGACGCCGTAGCGTGCCGGTTCGCCGGGGCTGTCGTCGGTCCAGCGGGTGCGCTCAAGCCGGGCCTGCAGGTCGTCGAGGGCATCTTGCGCAATGTCGATCGTGTACGGGTGGATCTGGCTCATTGGGGTTCCCCTCGCTTTTGTCCGTGGCTGGTCGATCGCCGCCGACCACCGAGAGGAGTTTCTCGACCGGGAACGGCCGCAGGCAGACACCGATGTCCTCGGAAGCGACTGATATTCGTCCACCCGAACCGGTGACTTTTACCTCTGGTGTCCCCGCGGGCTGCCGGGGAGGCTGACCCGGCCGGACCGTTCGCGATCGGCATCGGAGGAGAGATGCACGATCATCACGACGATGTCGTTTGCCCTGCTCGCGCGGCTAGGCATACGGTGGCGCGACGGATCACTATCAGCAGTGAGGGCCAGGCTGAGCGCAGACGAGCGGTTCGGGCGGATGTCCGGCTCGGCCACGAGCATCGTCGTGACTGCCAGTGCGTTCATCGTCGCCGTAGGTCTACTGCGGGTGGTGTTGCAGCAACCGGCCAGTGCCGTGACCGCGGTGCTCGCCACCGCGGCGTACCTTCCGCTGCACCTCAACCACGTCCGTCACGCCGCACACGGGCGGCGTGCGCCCCACGGTGCGTGGAGTGTCGCCGTCATGGCCACGATCATCCTCGCCCTGCTTCCGGTGCTCGGCGTGCAATGGTTCGGCGCTCTGTACCCGCTGGGCGCCTCCGTGCTCCTCGTCATGCGGCCGCGTCAGGCGGTCCCGGTGTTCGCCGCGTTGGTCGCCCTGCCTGGTGTCGCTGGGGTGTTGCTCGGGGGCCTGTCGTGGGGGATCTACTTCTCAGCCGGTGTCCTCCTGTTCGGCCTGATGCTGGCCGTCCCGGTATGGCTCGTCGCCACGGTCCGCGACCTGCGGGCTGCGCAGTCGGCGGTAGCCGGACAGGCGGTTGTGCGGGAACGGATGCGCGTCGAGGAGACGCTGTGGCGGACGCTCGGCTCGGCACTGGAGGACATCGCCGCCGGTGGCGCCCTCGCCGCCCGCGAGGTGACCACCGCGCCCGATCAGGCGGAGCACCAACTTCGGGGGGTGATCCGCACCGCACGCGACACCCTCGCCGAGGGGCGTCGCCTAGCTGGCGGGTTCCGGAGCACCGGGCTGAGGTCCGAGTTGGAGTCGGCGGCCGCGCTGCTGCGCACGACGGGCATCGAGGTGCGGCTCGTGCTACCCCCCGGTGAGTGGCTGGCCGCTCCGCCGGCGGCACTCCAGGCGGAGGTGCATGGTCAGGTCGGCCGGCTGCTGCGGCGCGACGACCTCCGGCACTGCACGATCAGGGTCGTCGGGCGCGGCGGAGACGCCCGGGTCGAGTTCCTGACGTCTGACGTGCCGGCCCAGCGATCGTCGGCCGGAGAGGCGACGACGTGATCGAGCCTCGGCGCGCCGATCACGCCGCGGTGGCAGCTGAGCCAGCCGGCGACGTCGAGCGGGACGGCGACGTGAGTCGCGCGGGCGCCCTGACCGGCCGGTGGGCCAGACGCGTACTGATCGCGTTGCACGCGCCGATCGTCACGGTGCCGGTCAGCTTCACCCTGCTCGGCGCCGGAGGGGTCCCCGCGCCGCCGTACGCAATCGCCGCAATCCCCATCGGGCTCGCACTCGGCGGCCTGCAGGTGCGTCACAGCCTCGCGACGATCCGGGGTCTGCGTTCGAAGGGCTGGCGCTGGACCCTGCCGGCGATCACCGTCCTGGCGGCCGCGCCGCTGCTGCTGCCGGGCTGGCTGACCACGTGGCCCGCCGCGATGTGGCTGCCGCTGGCGTCAGCGCTCATGCTGCTGCGCGGCTGGACGCGCGTCACCGTCTACACGGTGCTGTCGACGTCCATGCTCGCCGCATTCGCAGTGATCCAGGCCGGAGGCCTCGGGTCGGCCGGTACGCCGCCCGCCGTCACGCTGACGTACGCCGTCCTCTACGACCTGATGGCGCTCGTACCACCGCTGGTGCTGTTCGGCGCGGCGAGACTGGTGGGTGTCGTGGACGAACTGCACGCCACGCGTGACGAACTGGCCGCCCTCGCCGTCACCCGGGAAAGGCTGCGCCTGTCGCAGGACCTCCACGACGTCCTCGGGCAGAACCTCTCGGCGGTGTCACTCCAGGGCGACCTGGCGCTGCGGCTGTTACGTCGGGATCCACTCGCGGCGCTGGCGGAGGTGGAGACGCTTACCGCCCTGGCCCGCGACACGCTGCGCGGGATGCGGGCCGTCACCCATGGCGAGCACCGCGCGTCGCTGCGCGCCGAACTCGACGGCGCGTGCGCGCTGCTCGCTGCGGCCGGAATCGACGTGACGCTCGACGTCGACGACACCCGTGTGCCGGCGTCCGGGCAGGAAGTGTTCGCGTGGGCGGTGCGGGAGGGCGCGACCAATGTCCTTCGGCACAGCGATGCCCGGACCTGCTCAATCGCCACCTGCCCACCTCGCGATGGCGTCGTCCGGCTCGTCATCCGCAACGACGGCGCCCGGCCGGCCGTGACCGGGGACGGCAACGGATTGCGCGGGCTCGCCGATCGCGCCGCCGCACTGTCCGGCACGGCGGTGGGCCGGTCCATCGGCGACACCTTCGAACTTGTCGTCGAGCTCCCCGAGCAGACCACATGAACGCCGAGGAGGCCGAATGCGTCCGGAACGTCCGGTGATCCGGGTGCTGATCGCCGAAGACATGCACCTCATCCGCCGCGCGTTGGTGACACTCCTGCGCCTTGAGGACGACATCGAGGTTGTCGCCGAGTTGGACCGCGGTGACGAGATCGTGGCCGCCGCGATGCGGACCCGCCCGGACGTCGCCGTCCTCGACATCGACCTGCCCGGAATGGACGGCCTCTCCGCGGCGGAGGAACTGCACCGGCAGGTGCCCGACTGCAGATCCCTGGTGTTGACCGGACATGACAAGCCGGGCAACCTACTCCGGGCGCTCAAGGCACACGTGCGCGGATACATCGTCAAGGACGCGCCCGGTGACGCGCTCGTCGACGGCATCCGGCAGGTCGCCGCGGGTCGACGGGTCCTCGACGCGCAGCTCGTCGCCGTTGCGCTGGAAACCGGCAGCAGCCCGCTCACCAACCGGGAGACCGACGTCCTCCGCGCCGCCAGCGACGGCCTGTCAGTCGACCAGATCGCGGCCCGACTCTCGCTGTCCCCCGCCACCGTGCGCAACTACCTGTCCTACTCGATCAGCAAGACCGGCGGACGGAACCGGATCGACGCCATCAACATAGCCCGGGATGCCGGCTGGATGTGATCGTGGGTTGACGGCAGTAGACCCCGTAACGGTATGAGGAGTAGAACATCTCGGTGTGAACGCGGGCACGGGGCACCGTTGGATGTCATCCGATGCCACCGTGCGCTGCAGACTAAGGCTTCCTCTGCTGCCTCGTGTCGTCTCCTGCCGCCCGCTGCTGGTCGTTGCGATGCCTCCTCGCCGCCTATCCCGCTTGGAGGCCGGCCGGCTCCTGTGGGTCGCCCACCGTCGCCTTCGCAGCGTTCAGCACGGCCCGGAGCGGGGCGTGTGGAAACCCGCCGCCCGTGCCGGTATCCGACCATAGCCGCGTGCTGTAGAAGGGTTCGCCGTCGCGGTCGGCGTCGTCCTGATGGGCCCAGAGGTTGCCGGCCTCGTCCCGCTGCCAGGTGACGTTCTCACCCCTGAAGTCGGCGCGTTCGAGCCAGTCGGTGCCGCGCGGCCAGTAGCCCTTCCAGTGCGGAGGGCGTAGTGCGGCGTATGCCTCGTCAACGGCGGCGACGGCCTGGTCCACGTCGTCATCGTCAAAGACAGCGGCGAATCGGCACAGCAAAGCCAGCGAAGCCCCGGGGTGCTGCATCTGCGGATTCCGTGCGGCGATCGCCCGGCAGATCAGGTCGAGCTCGGCCCAGCGCAACGCGTGCGGGTGCCAGTGTGCGAGGTCGTCCCATCCGAGTTCGGCCGGCTCTACCAAGTCAGGGGTGGTGATACCCAGGCTGTGGGAGTCGGCCGAGGCGTCGGTGCTCAGTACGACGTGGTGGCCATCGCCGACCTCGAAGGCCACGTCGAGCGACGAGTCGGCGGAATCCTCATTCGCATCGTCGGCATCATCGTCGTCGTCCAACAGGCCTTCGAGGTCACCAAGCCGATCCGCCCCGGGCCCCTCCTCGTGGGCGAAGGTGTACCGCGCCCAGAACACCGGATCGTGCAATGACTCTTGTAACGCTGATGGAATCGCCACCATGAAAACTATAGGGACCGCACCAACGGCATCCCGAATGAGGCCAGCGGCGTGAGGGCCTTCCCTGACCTGGCACTGTCAGCTTGGCTTCGGAATCGGGTTGAGTCAGGCCGACGAGCGTAGTGCCCGCTGGTGGTGAAGCGGCAGACGACCGAGTCAAGCGGTGCGGCGGGCCTCTACTAGCCGATGTTGACCGCTGCAACGGGCACCGGATCGGACACGCGCTCGTGGGGCTGAGGCTTGAACCCCAAACCCCTAACCCCGAAGTCGCGTGACCGGCGACGGGAGGACGGGAACGCTGGAGGCGGACGGGCAGGGCAAAGTGCTGCGGCGCAGCGGCAGTTGAACGTAACCGGGGGGAGGAAAGGTGCACACGGAATGGGACGAGTTTCTGGTGCTGTGGTGTTCGGACGACGGCCACACCCGGACCACGTACACCCCTGTCGTGCCTTTCACCACCCGCGAAGGCACAGTTGTCACGGCCCACTGCATGTCGCCTTTCGCGGACCCCGCCGACGCCTACGGTCGTCACGTCACGATCCATCACACGCCCACCGATCCCACCGACTACACGCTGGACCGTGCGGCCGAACAACGTTCTGATGGGCACGGCGTGACGCTCAACGTCCTGGTGACCGTCGTGCTCGCGGCGACGGCCGTGACGGGGGTGGTGTTCCTTTGAGGACCGACAGGGCGCTCAATTCGGTGATAGCAGGGCGTAGCGGGGCGTTCGCTTAGCCGGCGATTTCGACGTCGGTGATGTCGAGGGTGAGGCGGCGACGGAGGCAATGCTCTTTGGCACCTCACCGACCTCTTTCAAGCAGTCTCATCCCGCAGCGGCGCGCTGATCGGATCCGTCGCAGTGGTCGTGCGGTTCCGTTCCTGGGGGCGTAGAGGAGGTATCCGCTGGCATCGGCCCGTCAGGACCCATGGACGCGCCGGGGCAGCATCGCCTCGGGTACTGGTCACGATCGCCGGGGCGAGTCCAGCGCCGACAGGGAATTCCGGGCCTCGTCGGCGAGCTTCCTGTTGCCCAGCCTCTCGTATTCGTCGATCGCCGCCCGGAACGCGTGGACCGCCTCGTCCCGATGACCCTGAGCTGCAGCGGCTGATCCGAGGGCTTGGTGCGCCGCGCCTACCCCGGCGCCATGTCGGATCCGCAGGAAGATCTCCAGCATGGCGCGGAAGTCCTTCTCGGCGTCACGGTGCCGCTCCTCCTCCATGGCGAGCCAGCCACGCTCGTGGAGGCAGTATCCGCGGAGAAACTCGTCGTCCAGACGGTCGGCGATGCTGAAGGCCCGCCGCGTCAGGGCAGACGCCTCCGTCGGGTGGCCGGCGAGCCTCTGTCCTGCAGCCAACCCCAGGAGCACGTAGCCGTGCAGAGCCGTCTCCGGCGCCGAAAGGAGCGCTGCCGCTCGTTCCAGCGTGGGAATGCTGCGCTCGGGACGATGAAGGGTGTTGTAGAGGACGCCCAGGGCGGAGCGAACCTCGATCTCCTCCTCGACCGCGTGCGACCGTTGGAACAGTCGCAGGGCCCGGAGCAGCTGCCCTTCCGCCTCATCCGGACGGCCGTGCGACCGCAGCGCCTCGCCCAGCCGACGCGTGGTCTGTGCCAACTCTCCCGGATCGCCGAGTCGCTCGGCGACTGCGACAGCCTCCCGCGCTGTGGCCAGCTCACGCTCGACCTCGCCGGCCAGTCCGTAGGAATGCGAGACCCATCGCAATGCCCGCACCCTTCTCCGGTCATCGGCTGCCGCCCGCTCCGCCGACCGCCACAGCTGTAGCCGGTAGCTGTGGTCGTCGGCCGCGGTCAGCAGCGGGTGCACCGCCTCCACCATTGCCCACGCCTGATCGGTGAGTCCCTCCGCGACCGCGGTGCGCAGCACGGCCAGGATGTTGTCGCGTTCAGACGCGACGTCACCGCCGGACGCGGCCAGGTCCCGCAACCAATCCAACTGCCGGATCAGACAGGCAACACGGTCGCCAGGCGTCTCTTCCCGCTCAAGCAACTCTCCAGCGAACAACCGCAAAAGGTCGTGCAGCCGATAACTCGACGGTGTCGGCGCCTCGATCAGGAAGGCGTCCACCAGCCGGTCCAGGGCATCCTGCACCACCCGTCGATCAAGGCCGCACCGACGGGCCGCCGACTCGACGCCGAACAACACACCCGGATGCGCCCCGGCTCGCCGGAACACCAGCCGGTCCACGTCGCTCAGCTCGTCGTACGTGGACTGGAAGGTAGACCTGACTGCCCCGTCGCCCAGCCGCAGCTCGTCAAGCCGACGGCTCTCATCCGCCAAGCGGTCGGCGAGGGCGGACGGCGTCCAGTTGGGTCGGGCCCGGAGCCGAGATCCGACGATGCGCACCGCAAGCGGTAGCCCCGCGCAGATCTCGACCAGCCGTCGTGCGCCCGAGGGGTCGGCCGCGACCCGGGCCGCTCCGATCGTGGCAGTCAACAGTTTGAGTGCCTGCCCGGGCGGTAGCGCGCCGAGGGTCAGGACTGCGGCTCCCGGCAGATCGGCGATCAGCCGGCGACTCGTGACCAGGGTGAGACAACCTGCGCCCGCCGGGATCAACGGTCGCACCTGCGCCGCGTCGAAGGCATCGTCGAGCAGGACGAGAAGCCGTCGGTCGGCGACCGCCGACCGGAAGCGCGAGGACAACTCGTCGAGCGTGCCCCGCCGTTCCTCAGCGTCGCGACCGACCACCCGGAGCAACCGGATCAGCGCTTCCTGTGGTTGCACGGGAGTGGCGCTGGCGCCGCCCAGGGCGACGTACAACTGGCCGTCCGGGAAGTGCTCGCGGACCCCATGGGCGTACGACAGGGCCAGCGCCGACTTTCCCGTGCCCCCCGCCGCGGAGATGACGACGACCTGCGCTCCCGCCCCGACCAGCTCCTCGACGGCAGCCAGCTCCGCCTCGCGGCCGACGAGTCGGGGCGCGACCGGAAGCTCACTCTGCGGAGCCGGGTCGTCCGCAGGCGGGGGAAGGGGTGACGCCGGAGGCTGGGCGGCCTGTGCCAGCCGGTGCTGCCACAGGGCGAGACTGACCCCGGTGAGGGTCAGGACGGCGACCGTGGGCCAGGCCAGCCATCCGTACGCCGCGACCGGCTCGGGCAGTTCACCGCCGGTCGCGACGTTGACCACGACAGCCAGCACGACTGAGAGCAGGCTCGATACCGTCACCAGCAGCAGAGCCACATGCCGGCGAGGATCGCCACGCCCTCTGACGCCACTCAACCGACAGCCACCCTCGCCGCGTCGAGGAATGCCAGGCGGTTCGCTTCGAGATGGTCCCGGACGCTTTCCCCGTCCGGCAGCCCCTCCCAGACGACCAGGTTGAGATCGAGGAAGTAGGCCCGCGCCGCCTCGTGCACCGCGAGCGGGAACGTCAGCCGGATCAGCCGCTCCGCGACCCAGACCCGGTTCATCACAGCCTGCGTCTCGACGAGCCAGTCGTCGCCGACCGACCAGCTCATCGGACGGTTGAACGCGCACCGCTCCGCCTCAGCCGTCACCTCGACGAACCTCTCAAGCTGGGCGAGCCGCTCCGCGCGACGGCCCTCCGCCAGAGCAAGACCCCGCCGCCGTTCCTCGGCCCGCTCCGCCGAGCGCTGGGTCTGATGCTGCACCCCGAAGGACAGGGCGCCGCCGAGGACCACGCCACCCAGCGAGACCATCGACACCCAAAGATCGCTCGGCATGCGGCAATGATGCCAGCTCCGCTCGACGCGGAAGTGCCTACGCAAGGCAGCCACCGCTCGGCGGCACGGAAGATGAACGAGCCAGCTGGACGCGCCAATGGCATCTCGGCCTTGACGAACAGCTCGCCCCCTGCCGGGCTGCGGACAACCCTCGGTGGGGAGTGGCCTGTGATCGCGCTCGGCGCAGAGCTTCCGCCAGCTCAGGGGCGTTCACAGGGCGCCGGTTAGATCGGCGCCGGCTCGCGATCAGGCTGGATGGCCAGATTCACTGTCGTGTCGCTCTGTGTCGAGCGGAGCTCCCCGGCCCGCCCGCTATTGACCCGTGGATGCGGACGCCCGTGGGTAGGGCCAGTGGCAGGAACATGCGCACGTCGTCGAAACGAAGATCATCGACTGCGACGGCGTTCGGCAGGACACCCCACGTTCGGAAGCCGCAGGCCTCGTAGAGCGAGATCGCACCGTGATTGTTTCCGCGCACCCCCAGGGTGATCACCTCGATACCGGCGGTCGTGCAGGCACCCACCAGGGCAGAGACAACCTTTTTGCCAATCCGAGACCACGTGCGCCGGGATGGGCCATCACCTTGGTCAGTTCCGCGACGTGACCAACGGGCCCGGGAGGGCCGGCAATCCACATCCCGAGTGCCTCGACGCGTGTCCTGACCCGGGCCACGACGAGGCCACCGCGTCCCGTACCTACGGTCTGGAGGACGCCTTCCAGCCATGCGTCCGTCTTTCCGCGGGACGGCACCTCCAACCAACCGATTGCCCCCGCCTGCTCGACAACAGCGGCGATCACGCGGTGGCACTCGCTTCGGAGCTGCTCGTCGGCACGAACGGGCCACTCAAGGGAGACCGCCACGTCGCCATGAAGATCATTTGCCACGGTGCCAGATTCTTCACGATGCCAGCGAATTGGCCAACTGCCGTGACATCTGAACTCAGACCTAACGTACGCCGTGCATGTCGCCTCCCCCATCCCGGTCGCCACCGCCGCCCTCGTACCCAACGGTGACCGGCGCCGGCCCGGTTGATGTGCTCGTCAGCAACGCCGGGCAGACCGTCCGCGGGCCCGTCGAGCACACTCCGGCCGACGAGATCGCGCGGATCTTCGACCTGAACGTCATCGGTGCGGTCCGGGTCACCCAGGAAGTGCTTCCCGGCATGCGCGAACGCGGCAAGGGCCGGTTGCGGTACGTGTCGAGCCTCGTCAGCCAGCTCCCCATCCCCCTGATCGGTGCCCGGGCTGCCAGCAAACGGGCGCTCGAAGCCCTGGCCGAGACCCTCGCGGAGGAGGTGCACGACTTCGGCATCGACGTCGTCGTCCTGCAACCCGGCGCGGTCTCGTCCAATGGTCCCGCCTCGGCCGCGTCTTTCCTCGACGAGAACGGCGTCTACGGCCCGCTCGCCCTGCTGGTCGGCCGCAGCCGCGGCGCGGCCATGACCCCCCAGGAGGTGGCAGTGGCCATCGCCGATGCCGTCGAGGTTCCCTCTCCGGCTCCCCTGCGCCTGCCGGTCGGCGACGCCGCTCACGCGATGCTCGCGGCAAACCGCAAGGCCTGACGGTACGGCCCTACCGAAATCGGGTCTGGGCTTTGCCGACACGCGTCTGCACCTTGGCGTAGCCCCGCCTGTGGCTCCAGGTGCGGTGCTCGGCATTGGTGAACTCGCTGTCGTCGTGACGTCATGACGCGCAGGAACCTGAAATCGCCCCGCAGCTGCACACGCCCAGGACTCGAGGGTCAGTCGTCAGGGTCGGTGGCGGGTGGACGGGCCTGGCCGGGTGGCGGGCGTGGGTAGGAACAGTTCCACCAGATCGTCGAGCCGGACCAGAATCAGCGCGCTGGTCCATCCGGCCGCGACGCTGATCAGCGCTCCCGCCAGCGGGAGCGGATGGGGTCGGGTGACCGCGACCGTCACCCCGGCAGCGATGGTCATCGCGAGCAGGATGGCGTTCCGTGTGACGTGTCGCCACCCGAGCGGCTGTGGCGTGGCGCCGAAGCAGGCGCAGCGTGCTCCCGTGCCGTGGCGCACCGCCAGTATCACGCCAGTGGTGAGGCCCGTCAGCAGCAGAAACGTGGCGGCGAGCACGAGCACCCCGACCGGTCGCGCGGCGGGCCAGCCGGCCGTCAGGGCAACCATCGACCAGCCGGTGCCGAGTACGAGTCCGAGTTCGCTGGTCGTGACGAGAAGGGCTACCGGGCTCACCAGGCGTGCGGACAGTAGCGGCAGCGGACGTAGTGAGTCGGCGAACGCGCGTTGGTCCGCAGGGCTGCGTATCTTGCTCCAGCTGGAGCTGGTGAACACCCAGCACAGTGCTGCCAGCAGTCCGAGCGCCACGTACGACATGTCAGCCTCCGTCATTCCTCCGCCGCATCGGAGAATTTCCGCGCGCCATCCTGGTCGGTGTGGAACTGCTGGTCCCGGTGCAGGTGGCGGATGACCACCCCCAGGAGCTGCCGGGTGGGGAAGAATCCGCGCTGGCGGGAGTCGAGGCTGCCGGCCGGGTTGTCGCCGAGCAGGACGAGCTGGCCGGGAGGCACTCGGCTCTGCAGCGACCAGTGCTGGAAGGCGCACACCTCGGGCGGTACCCCGTCACCGGGCAGCGCCGCGACGCGTTTGATCATCGGTTGGCCCGGTCGGTCCGATGCGTGGTCCCGATCGATCACCACGATGTCGCCGACGTGGACGCTGCCCGTGCGGCGCCGGTCGACCAGGACCCGGTCCCCGTGGCGGTGGCCGGGTTCCATGCTGCGCCCTTCGACGGTGACCAGCAGGAATCGTCGCCGCAGCCACCAGCCGACCAGCGCGCCGGCCAGCAGTGTCACTGCCGTACCCCAGTAGAGCGGGATCACTCGGCCACCTGCGACAGTGCCGGGTCGGGTTCGCGGTAGCCGCTGGCCTGCCGGGCGAACATGCGGGCGTACTCGGTGTCGGCGGCCAGCAGGTCGTCGTGTCGGCCGGTCTCGGCCACCCGACCGTCCCGTAGTACGACGATCAGGTCGGCGTCGCGGACCGCACCGAGCCGGTGGGTGATCAGGAGAGTGGTCCGGCCGGCCCGGTGCTCGCGCATGGCGTGGTGGACCTCCGTTTCGGCGTCGGGGTCGAGGCCGGCGCTCGGTTCGTCGAGGATCAGCAGGTCGCAGCGGTTCCGCAGGAATGCGCGGGCGAGGGCGAGTCGTTGCCACTGTCCGCCGGAGAGGGTCACGCCGACTCGTACGGTGTTGTTCTCCGCGCCGCTCATGAAGGTTCGGCTCAGGAGGGTGTCGTAGCCGTGCGGGAGGGCACGGAGGGTGTCATGTATCCCGGCCAGACGGGCGGCGTTCTCGAGCCGCGCCTGGTCGGGCCGGCTGAACAGATCGCCGAGGCCGATGTTCTCCGCTCCGGTCAGGTCGTAGTGCATGTAGTCCTGGAAGGTCACGCCAATCCGTCGGCGCAGCTCAGCAGCCGGTATGTCCCGTAGGTCCACGCCGTCCCAGCGGATGGCGCCTCGGGTCGGATCGTAGAAGCGGCAGAGCAGCTTGACCAGCGTGCTCTTGCCGGCGCCGTTGGCGCCGACCAGGGCTAGTGCCTCGCCGTGCCGGACGGTCAGGGTGACCCCGCGCAGCACCCATGGCTGGTCATCGTCGTACCGGAACCAGACGTCGTCGAGCTCGATGCCGCTGCGCAGCGGTGGTAGGACGGTCGGTCGGTCCGGGGCGGGCAGGTCCGGGCCGGCGTTTACCACGGCCTGGTAGTGAGTGAACAGCAGGAGATTGTGGTGGGTGGTGGTGACGTCGGTGACCAAGCCGGCCAGGCCGCCCTGAACGGCTGCCAGCGCCGCGACGAACATGGGCACGTCACCGATGGTGAGTCGGCCGGTGCCGGCGGCCTGGACCACCCAGATCAGCCCCGCCCCGGCGATGCCGGCGCCCAGCAGTCCCAGCAGGGTCTGGATGAGCGCTTCCCGCTGGTCCATGCTGCGGCGGGCCTCGTCGGAACGGGTTCGCTCGGTGAGCATCCGGTCCCGGAGGAAGTCACCGATGCCGAAGAGGCGGATCTCCTTCGCCGCCTGGAGGCTGGACAGCAGGTTGCGGTAGAAGAATTCCCGCCGGTCGTAGGGGCTGACCTCCAATGCGATTTCGGCGCGGCGGCGGGACAGCCACAGTTCGGCCAGCAGTACCGGAACCGCCCCCAGCGCGACGGCCACCGCCATGGTGGGGCTGATCGTCACGAGGGAGCCGAGGAAGCCGCTCACCACGGCGACACCGCGTAGGAGGTTGGCTGAGCCGGCGACGAGTTGTTCCGGGGTACCGGCACCGGCCTGCTGGGCCAGTTGAAGCCGGTCGAGGAACCGGGGGTCCTCGAACCGGGCCAGCCCGGTGAAGCCGTTCACCGCGCGGTACAGCTGGTCCTGCGCGGTGCGGGCGATCCGCCGCCCCAGTTCGGCGTGCAGATACCGGAGTGGGTGGGGCATTACTCCGACGATCAGGCTGGTGCCGGCCAGTCCCAGCGCCAGACCGATGAGGTCGGCCGTTCCCGGCTGGTGGTCGACGATCCGGTCGAGGACGAGTTTGGTCAGCCAGGCGGCGGCGATCGGCAGTGCGCCGGAGAGCAGGGTGAGCACCAGCACCGCCGCCAGCACCGGCGGGGAGGAACGGGCGGCCAGCGTGGTGGCGCCGATCGCGGCGCGCCACAGTGTTCCCGCCGCCGACCTGCCGGGGTCGGCGCGCCGGCAGGAGCGGCGGCGGAGGGTCGGTCGGGTCACGGTCAGGAGGTCAGCCCGGTCGCCGACGCGACCGGCGCCTCGGCGGGTGGCAGCTGGTGGAAGTCGAACGAGCTGGCGACGATCTGGTTGTCCCGGACCATTACGAAGGCCGGGTAGCCGGTCAGGGTGAACGCCTCCCCCACGGGCCCACCCACATCCTCGGCCAGCACCGTCCCGGCGGGTCGTAGCTCGCTGACCAGCTCGGCCGAGGCGGCCGGGTCACCGACCACGACGGCGAGGACGGTCCAGCCGGCGGCGGCGTACCGGGGGGCACCGGCTAGGAAGTCCGGCTTGCGTTCCCGGCAGGCCGGGCAGGTCACGGAGAAGAAACCGATCAGGGCTGCGGCCCCGACCGAATCCCGGGACACGGGCTCGCCGTCAACGGTGGTGGTGGCGAACTCCCCCACCGTGGACCCGACGGGGCGGACCAGGTCCCGTTCTCCCGGCTCGTGCAGCGGCCGGTTGAGCAGTTCGGTGTGCTGGCGCAGCCGTCGGATCATGCCGAAGGAGAGCAGCAGGTTGAACAGGCACAGCAGCGCGACCACGACCAGTGCGGTCACCAGGTACGTCATGGTTCCTCCCCGTGAGTCGGTCCGGCCGCCGGCTGGTCGTCCGGTTCGATGGTTGTCATTGTTCGGCGAGCAGGGCGGCGGTCGGGAGCCGGCGAATGAGGATCGCCGGGACCAGGGCGGCGAGCACGGTCAGCAGCAGCGCTCCGGCGGTCACGGCCAGCGCCAGGACCGCCAGCCGGCCGTCGAGGTGGCCGACCAGCAGGGCCACCGATCCGAGGCCCGCTACGGTCCCGAGGACGCAACCGAGCACCCCGAGGCCGAGGGCTTCGTAGACGAGCAGCCGGTTGAGTGCGGAGTCCGGCCATCCGACGGCCCGGAGGGTGGCGAACTCGGCTGACCGTTCCCGCACGTTGAGGTAGAGCACGTCGGCCACGCTGACCAGCCCGAACAGCAGCACCCCGCCGACCGCGACCAGGTCCACTCCGCGTACCTGCACGGAGACGGCCTGCCCGAGCAGGGAGCCCACCATGCCATCGTTGAACGCCCAGAGCGAGGCGGCGATCAAGGTGACCGCGCCGACACCGGCGGCAAGGCTGACCGCTCCGGCGAGGGTGCGGGCGGGTGCTCGTACCAGATTGGCCACGGCGAGTCCGGCGAAGGTCCGCCGTGGGGCGGACCGTCGGGCCGGCGCGGGCGCTGCCTGGAGTGCCTCGGCTGATCGGGTCCGGGCGGCCTGGATCGCCGGTAGCGCGCCAGCCACCGCGGTGAGCAGCACCGCGATCGGTATGCACAGTAGGACGACGGTGCCGGAGACCTGGACGCCGGCCAGGTGGCCCAGTGGCCCGGACAGGCCAGCGCCGAGCAGGCCCGCGGCGAGGCCGAGGATGGTGGTTTCGGTGAGGACCAGCTGGCTCAGTCGCCAGCCGGGCCAGCCGACGCAGGCCAGTATGGCCAGTTCGCGGCGGCGGGCGCGGACGGCGGTCGACACCGCGTTGCCGACCAGCAGGGCGCAGACCACCAGTAGCAGTCCGAGCAGCATGATGTTCTTGCGGTCGACGGCCGTGACGATCTCGGCGGCCACGCCCTTGCGGGTGCGGCCCTCGGCCACCGTCACGTCGGGACGGCCGAGATGGTTGGCGGGCAGCAGCACGGGGCTGCGTACGGTGGAGCCGCCGAGCACGATCTCGACGGTCAGTCCGGTCTGGTGGACGATCTCGTCGGCCACGAGCCGGACGCGTTCCCGGGCCACCTCGTCGAACTGGTCGATGCCCGCTACCCGGACCCGGACGGAGCTCAGCGGTGTGTCCGCCGCCGGTGACCTGACGCTCTTGTACAGGTCGTGGGTGGCGGTGAGGGTGGTCAGCAGGTGGGGTGGGCGGGGCGGGTAGCCCAGCGGATCGTCGCCGGGCAGTAGTGGGCGGTCGGCGAGCAGTTGCCGGGTACGGGGGTCGCCGCCCACCGGTGCGGCCGGCCGATACAGGTCGAGGGCCTGCTGGGCGGCGCCGCCGGCGGTGGGGAGGGCGTCGGGTGCGAAGCTGCCCACGGGGGTGACCGACCACTCCTCGCTTTGCCCGTTGAGGATGATCGGCTCTCCGGTGCCGACGCCGCCGGTGCTGAGCCAGGCGTCCCGCCACAGGTCGTCGATGGCCTGGTCGGTGGAGCCGGGTTCACCGGCCCGGGGCAGTATCCGGTCGGTGCCGTCGGGTTGTGGTGCGTAGGCCGGTGGTGCGGGCCGCAGCAGGGTCTGTACGCCGGACAGGGGGGTGTTGCCGACCAGGGCGGTGTCGAGTTGGGCACGGTAGAGCTGTCCCAGGTCGTGTGCGGCCGCCTGTGGGGGTGTCTTGGTCGAGTCGTGCAACAGCGGCCACAGCGCTTCTGTGGTGGAGCCGGGGACCCGCCGGGCGGTCTGGCCCGCGAGTCGGGACACGGCGAGGTTCATTTGCTCGTCCACCGCGAGATCCGTGGCGGCGAGTACCGGAAGTGCCCGGCCTGCCGGGCCGACCGGTGTGAACGGGGACGTCGATGGGCTCCTGGTTGCGGGGCCGATGGTGTCGGAGCCGGTCAGGTAGCGGCCCTGGCGTACCGCCCGGTTCAGGCCGACCAGACGTTCCTCGGCCACCGGGTCGATCCCGGCCACGAGCATCGGTACGACCGCGGGTAGCCGGAGCTCCAGTCGGGCGGTGGCGGGTATGGCGGCGGCGGGGCGGCCGAGTGTGATCACCGACGCCAACCGGAAGGTGCCGTCGGGGAGCAGTTGGTAGGCCTGCAACGCGCTGACCTTGGTCCTTCGGGTGCCCGGTTCGAAGCTGCCCACGGCGGTCGCGCACACCTGCAGGCGCCGCCCGTCGGGCTGCACCTCCAGGGCGCCTCCCCCACCGGTGCCGGGGCACTCGGCGGCGGAGGTTGTCTGGTCGATGCGGGTGCCGTCGGTGTAGACGAAGACGCGCTGGTCGCCGTTGATCTGGGACAGTGGCAGCAGGGGTCGGCGGGACACGTACACGTAGGTGGGGGCGGCGGCGAGCGTGCTCAGCCCACGATCTGCGCTGATCTGGGGGGCGACCTCGATGACCTGCCGCTCGGCTGTCCGGTCGACCTGGTCGGTCACGTCGACCCGCAGGTCGGGTCGGATGTCGCCGAGCCCGAGGACCGCCAACGGGGCGGCCACCTCGACCCCGGGGATGCGCTCGATCCGCCGCCACTGGTCCAGGGTCATGCCGCCGTAGGCTGCGGTGGGCCGGTCCTGGTGCAGCAGACCGCCGGCCGGCCCCGACGGGTGGACCAGGATGTCGTACGACGGCCGGAACTGGCCGTCGATGGAGCCGCGGGCGACCAGCCGCGAGGTGGCTGCGACACCGGTGAGCACGGTGAACCCGGTGGTCGCGACCAGCACGGCGGCGAACACCGCCAGGCTCCGGCCGCGGGTGTGCCGTAGCTGTGACCAGACCATCCGCAACATGGGTGGGAGCTTCTCCGCTCAAGCAGTACGGGCCGTCCCGGCCGACCTACGGCCGGCCGGGACGGTCGTGATCGCGATCGTGCGTCGGGTCAGCAGCGCGTGGTGGTGGTGCGGCAGTAGCCGCAGGTCGTACCGGTGCTGTCACAGCCCCTGCAGCAGTCCCGGACCCGGACGTAACCGCTGGTGCAGCTGCAGTACTCCGTCCAGCAACTGCAGGCGGTGCTGGCGGCCTGTGCCGTCAGCTTCGGAACGAACATGCGAAACACCCGGTCCGCTGCCACTTCGAGCATTCGTACCATTTCCACTCCTTCTGATCGAGCTTTCGATGAGCGTTGTACGAATTCGGGACGCTGTCGGTTCCCGATCGCCTCACCCCCGTTTCCGCGCCGATGCGTCGGCGCTAGACAATCCGTCCGTCGTGAATCTCGACGGTCCGGTCGCAGCGGTCCGCGAGCGACGCCTCGTGGGTCGCCATGAGCAGGGTCATGCCGTGCTCGTCGCGTAGCCGCCAGAGCAAATCGATGATCCCGGCGCCGGTGGCCGAGTCCAGGTTTCCGGTCGGTTCATCGGCCAGCAGCAGCCGGGGCCGGCCGACCAGAGCCCGCGCGATGGCGACCCGCTGCTGCTGACCGCCGGAAAGCTGTCCGGGCATGGCGCGCTCCCGGCCGGCCAACCCCACGTCGGACAGCAGGTTCCGGGCCCTGTCGACCTCGTCGGGCCCGGCCCGGAACGGCAGCAGCGGCGCGAGAACGTTGTCCAGCGCGGACAGCGCGGGCAGCAGGTGGAATCGTTGGAAGACGAAACCGGTCCCTCTGCGGTAGTCGGCGAGCCGCCTGCCGGACAGGCCGGTCACCGCCACCTCGTCGACTTCGATGCGGCCCGCATCGGCGCGTTCGATCGCGCCGATCAGATGCAGCAGGGTGGATTTGCCCGAACCGCTCGGGCCGGTCACCGCGACGGTGGCGCCCGCCGGCACGTCAAGGGTGATCCGGTCCACGCCGACGATCGTTTCGTCGCCCGAGCGGAACCGCTTGACCAGGTCGGCCACCCGGATGGCCGCTCCCCGACCGGCGGTCTCGACGCTGGCGCTCATCGGGCACCGGCCGTTGCCAGCGCGACGGCGGTGGCCGGAACACCTCCGGTGCGAGCGATGAATGCGCGCAAGAATCCACAATGCAAGAGCAACTCTGTCATCGCCCAGCCCCCGTATTGCTCGGCATGACAAGTGAAACTACATGAGCGACCGTCGATCGATCAACTGTCAAGGACCGCCTGATTCGTGAGCATCGTACGGATTACAGCACCTCACGGAAGACCACACGTCATACACCGCCAGTCTGGAAGACGAAGATCACCGCCCCGAGGTGCCCGGAACGCCTGCTGGCGGCAGAGGAGCGGGTCGCGGCTCGTGCCCGCTCGTGCCCGCTCGGGGCACCGGCTACTGGCACGTAGCGGGCACGCCGTCGCCTGCTCCACCGGAGCGTCCCGCATCCGACGACACCGGCCTCGTCTTCCGGCCAGCTCGTGGTCAGCGTTCATCTAGTGGCGGCCGTTCGGCGTCGTGCTGGGGTCAGGGTGGGGTCGGAGATCTGTGCCAGAATCGGCCGATGCCCACGATTCCAGGCTATGAAGACGACCCCTTGGTCGATGGGGCGTACCTGGTAGACGAGCCACTGTTCTGGGCAAGCCATTTGTTGCAATGCACCAACGGCGTCGAAGAGCCGCTGTGTGCGGGATTCGGGGTCAGCAAAGCCGACCTGTTGCAGTTTTTCGAACGGGTAAGCGCTGAGCGCCAGTGGCCAGTGCTGTCAGTCCCGCTCTCGGGAGGGCACGTCCTTCACGTCCTGTACCGCAACCTTCCCGGGGAAGGGGGGTACGACTACCTGCTGCACCATCCTGACTGGACGGCGACGGTTCCCTTGGCAAGGGTCGAAGGTTGCTTCATGGGCCCTGGGTTGTGCTGGACAGAGTTGCTCGCCGTCGCGCACAAGGCGGCCGAAGCCGGATCCGCCCCGCGCCCTGACCCTCACACCTTCCTTCTGTTGTTGCCGATCATGAGTGATGCGGACCTCCCCTTGGACGCGGACGACGTCCTCGCTGCGATGTTGACCGCCTGCGGCGCTTCTGGAGAGACCGGGGCGCTGGCCCGCATCCTCCTTGAGGAGCAGGGCTGCTGGGGTCCGCAGCGATGGACTCTGACCCCGGCCGGGCGGATCAGCGAGACCAGGTACGCGTTCCGCCGCCCTGGGGCTATGTCGTCAGACATGCTGGCTCAGGTCAGTCTGCTGCTGGGCCCGGTGGCAACGCTTGACAACCGCGCTGCTGCGGCGGATCTCTGAGGAGGGCCGGGAGAAAGCCGGCGAGGCGTGGCACGACAGCGGCATGGTCTTCACGACCCGCCACGGGCTGCCCGAAGCTCGCAGCCACGGAGCGTCACGGTGTCCACGTAGGTTTCCGAAGCTCGATCGCCGATGACCGGAGAGTCATCTGCGGCGCGGCACGGCGCCGTCCTGCCAGCGGTAGAGGTCGCGCAGCAGGGAAATCTCGGCGCCGTGATGGATCAGCTCCCGGTTGACGTGCAGGACGATGCCCTCCATGGGAAACCGCTCGGGACCCACCGTCGGCGGATTCTCCAGGTCAGCGTCCGAGAGCTCACGGACCCCCGCGTTCCATCTCCCATACATCTCATCGAGCTGTTTCAGCGCCTCGTCAGCGGTCCCCGCGTAGGCGAATGTCTGGGAGTCGACGTCCTGGCCGCCGAAGTGCCATCCGACCCGATAGCCCAGGCAGGAGACGATGATGTGCGCCAGCCGCCAGGCAATCGTGGTCACCGGCGCCGGCACCGGGTCAGGGGACGCGGAGTCCATCGTCCATTCCACAGCACCCACCGACATCGGCGCGGCCGACGTGCCACGTGGGCGGATGCTCCAGCAGCCAGGCACCGGCTCCCAGAAGTACTCCTCATCGGCAAGACCGTGCAGCCGCGGCCGCAGGTTCTTGTGCCAGTGCCGGTCCAACTGGTCCGCGATCCGCTCGCTCCTTGTCACGTCCGCACACTACCTACAACGGAGACGTGGCCGAGACCCACTGCGGCCGGGTGAGCGTGCACTATCCAGGGTAGGGCCAGCGGCGCTCACGCAGCAGCTGCGTCGAACCGTCGGCCTCGATTACCCAGGTACGCGGCTCACACAGCGGGTCATCCAGACTGGCGATCTCTCGACCGGCCGGATCTCGGGCCACCAGCCGCATCAACCGCTCGCAACTGCTTCGCAGCGGGATCAAGGCCGAGCTCGTGGCAGACACGCCATGGGTGATGGGGACGCCGCCTGTCACCTCAACCGTCAGCTTGCTCTCCAGATGATTCTCCACTACGAACGTTTCCGCACTGTCGTCACGCTCCGTCAGCGGAACGCCGAACTGTCGTACCCAGCCGACGGCACAGGCGCACATCACCACCACGATGGTGATGACCATGGCGAGAATCGGCCACCAGCGACGATGTTGGCGTGCCGGGCGTGCCGGACGCGTACAACGGTGCGTCCACAATCCCGCTGGCGGCTGAAGGACGTGGGGTCGACAGGCTTGACAGTTCCCGACGACAAACGGATTCCCGCCAATTCCGCTCGATGGGTGGTCGATCACGCCGCAGCCAACCGGCGCGTCGCCACGCCGACTATCAGCTCCACCGGCAGGTAGCCGTACGCCCTCGAATCGTGGCTGACGTGCGGGTTGTCACCCAGCACGACGACCATTCCCGCCGGTACGGTGTCGTGGCCGAGTCCGGCGAGCACCGGTACCCGTTCGATAGGCACCGGGTCGCCCGGGGCGGCGACGACCCGCTTGATGAGCAGGCGGGTGTCCGGCATGACGTATCGGACACGCTCCGGTTCGAATTCCGCGACGAGGTCTGGATCGGGCCGGTCCGGGCTGCGGAACACGATCACCGCACCCGGTCGTAGTCGCGTCACCGGCTGACGACGGACCAGCAGCCGGTCACCGCCGTGGTACGTGGGCGTCATGCTGCGGCCGTACACCGTGACCACGAGCAACCGGCGGCGTGCCCAGGCGGCACCGACCAGCGTGGGCACCACGACGAGGGCGGCCACCATGAGTGCCGGTTTCATGCACCGCTCCGCGCGACCTGGGGCTCGTCCCGGTATCCGGCGGCCTGCAAGCGAAACAACCGGGCGTAGCGACCGCCGGTGGCCAGCAGGGTGGCATGGTCGCCGTGCTCGACGACGCGGCCGTTCTCGAGTACGGCGATGAGGTCGGCGTCGCGGACGGTCGACAGGCGGTGGGAGACGAGCAGGCTGGTGCCGGCCGGGCGGGTCGCGTGCAGCTCGTGCTCCGCCTCGGGGTCCAGGCCGGAGCTGGGTTCGTCGAGGATCGTGAGGTCCCGCGCGGTGCGCAGCAGTCCACGCGCCAGCGCGACCCGTTGCCACTGCCCTCCGGAGAGCACAACTCCCGCGTCGGGGCCGTCATCGTCGCCCTCGCCGAAAAAGGTCCGGGTGAGCATGGTCCGGTACCCGCGTGGAAGCCGGTGCAGGACGTCGTCGACACCGGCGTCGCGGGCCGCCGCGGAGATCCGGTCGACATCGTCGCGGGCGCTCAGGTCACCCATCGCGATGTTGTCGCCGGCGCTCAGGTCGTAGGCCATGAAGTCCTGGAAGACGGCAGTGACCCGGGCGCGCAGCGCCGACGGGTCGACGTCGCGCAGGTCGACGCCGTCCCAGGTTATGCTGCCGCGGGTAGGATCGTAGAGCCGGCACAACAGCTTCACCAGGGTGCTCTTGCCCGAGCCGTTCAGCCCGACCAGGGCCAGCGTGCTGCCGGCCGGTATGGTCAGGTCGACGCCGCGCAGCACCCACGGATGGTCGTCGCTGTAGCGGAACCAAAGGTCATGCAGCCGGATCGCGTCGGCAAGCGGTGGCAGCGTCCTCGGCGTCGCCGGCACCGACAGGTCCGGGCCGGCGCGCAGGACGGCGACGAACTCGCCGAAGAGCACGCTCTGCGTGTGCAGGTTGGCCGTGGTGGACACGACCATCGCCAGGCCGGACTGCACCGCGGCGACCGCGGTGACGAAGATCGACAGGTCTCCGACCGTCAGCTCGCCGCGCCGCGCGGCGAGCGCCGCCCAGACCAGCCCCCCACCCGCCACGGCGGCCGACAGCACGGCCAGCACCAGGTGGACGCCGACCTCCCGCCGTTCGACGTGCCGGTTCGCCCGATCCACCGTGGCCCGTTCCCGCAGCATGAGGCCACGCAGGAACCCTCCGGTGCCGAACAGCCGGATCTCCTTGGCTGCCTGCACGCCGGTGAGCAGCTGGGCGTAGAAGAACTCGCGCCGGTGATTGGGTTCCACCCGTACCTGCAGAGCGGCCCGGCGCCGCGACAGCGCCAGCTCCGCGAGCAGCATCGGCACCGCGGCGGCCAGCAGCAGCCCGGTCATCGTCGGGCTGATGGTCAGCAGCGCGCCGACGAAGCCCGCCAGCAGCAGCACGCCGCGGCCGAACCCGAAGGCGCCGTCGACCAGTTCACCGACGTTGTCGCCGCCCTGCCGCGCGAGCCGAATCCGATCGAGGAACGCCGGGTCCTCGAACCGGGACAGGCCGACGAACCGGCCCGTCGCGGCGAACAACGTGTCGACCGCGGCCGCGCCGACCCGTCGGTCGATCTCGTTACGCAGGTAGCCGCCGAGCCGGGGCAGCGCCACGGCCACCACACCGACGCCGGCGAGCATGGCGACGACGGGTAGCACCGGCCCGACCCCGGTGAGCCGATCGAGCAGTGACTTCGTCAGCCAGGCCATCGCCACGGGAACGACCGCCTCGGCGACGGTGACGGCGAGGTATGCGACGGCCGTCCACCGTCCCGCGCGCCAGACCAGTCGGGTGACGTGGGCCGCCGTGGCGCGGGCGGTTCGCGCCGCCACCGGCTCAGCCATGGGCGACCAGCGGTCGCGACGCGGGCAGATCCTCCATCCGCATTCCGCTGACCGCCACGGTTCCGTCCGCGGCGATCAGGCAGAGCGCAGGAAATCCCGACACCTCGAACGCGGTGGCGACCGGGCCGCCCGGCTCCTCGACCACGATCCGGGCCACTGGCGCGAACATCTTGACGTACACGGCGGGGTCGGCGTCCTCGGCGACGACAGCCAGCACCCGGTCACGACCGCCGGGGAACCGCTCGGCGTACTCGGCGAACCGGGGTGCCAACGCCTGGCACGGCGCGCACGACGGGCTGAAGAACCCCACGAGCGTGTCGCCGTCGAGCGACTCGGTGGTGAACTGTCCGCCGTCGCGGGTGGCCGCGCTGAACGCCGGAACCGCACGGCCGCGCGCCAGGACGGGCACGTCGGGCATCACCGAGCGGGTCATCTCGGCGAAGCGCCCGGTGTGGTCCCGCAGCCGCCGGACGACGCCGAGCATGAGCATGAGGTTGAACAGGGTCAGCAGGGTCAGGATCACGACCGCCGCGGTGAGGTACAGCATGGGCTTCGTCTCCACGTCGTTGACGGATCGCAGGGATGGGTCTTGACGCCCGGAGGGTGCGCCGCGCGCGGACGCCCGGCGCACCCGATCGAGCTGCCGCCGGTCAGATCAGCAGGTGTAACAGGCGGAGTAGGAGGTCGTGCAGCCCTCGTTGAGGCAGCACGTCCGGGTCGCCTTGCGGCCGTAGTTCTGCCGGGGGGCCGGGCAGTCGGCACAGTAGGTGCTGGTGCTGCAGCCCGCGGCCACCGGGGCGGCCGGCACGATCAGTGCCAGCAACCGGTCGGCGATTCCTCTCATCACGGTCTCCTTTCGATCGTCAGAACCGTGCCCCGCACGCTGTCACGGCTCGCTACGAGGTCGCTACGCATCCGCTACGCACCCGATGGCTGGCGTCGGATCGCGACGCCGACGACGTTCGCCGCCGGCAGGTAGCCAACATGACGGGAGTCGAGGCTCGGCTGTCACCTTCATTTCCGGTCGAGCCCCAAGAGGTAGACGACGTCCTGGGAGTGGATCAGCAGCAGGGCAGCGACGAGCGCGCCGGCGGCGGTGACGCACACTCCCGCCAGGGGCGGGTGCGCCCCGGACGACATGCTGGCGAACACGCCGAGTGCTGCCGTGCCGGCCAACAGCACGTTGCGAACCAACTGGGCTCGGCCCCACACCTCGTCCGTCCCGCCGAAGCACCGGCAGGCGACGCGGGCGCCGCGCCGCCGGGCGTCGACCATCGCGGCGGTGAAGACCACGACCGCGACGGCGGCGAGCGCGAGACCGGCGCCGGCAGTCGGTGACCAGGCCACCAGGCCCACGATCGTCAGCTCGGCGACCAACGTCGCGGTCGCCGCCGCCGGGCGCAGCCGGGCCGGCAGCCACCGCAGCGTCTCGAGCGAGGTGAGGAACGCGCGAAGGGCGGCACGGCTGCGGGTCTTGCCGGCCAGCGCGGCGAGGAAGGTAACGCCGACCAGGACACGGCAGGCGAGAGCGAGATAGGTCATGGGGCCCTCCTGAACGTTCGTCACGGTCCGACGTGCATGCCGGCGCGCCGGCCACACCATCGACCGCCGCGCTGCGTTTCCGCTGCGAATCCGCTACGCGGCGGCCGCGTAGGCGGCCCGTGTACAGACGGCGTATCAACGTCGTCGCGCAGACTTGCCGCAGCGGACGTCAACGGCGGACGGAGGATGCGGTGACGCAGGGAGCGACGGTCCAGGTCCTGCTCTTGGGGCCCATCGAGCTGCGGGTGGGTGGCCGGCAGGTTCCGGTGTCACCCCTGGAACGGGCTCTGGTCGCCCTGCTGGCGCTGACCCCAGCCCGGACCGTGTCGACAACGGCGATCGTGGACGCGCTGTGGGGCGACCATCCGCCACAGTCCGCCCGCACCCGTGTCCAGGCCCTCGTCTCGGGCGTACGCCGCAAGCTCGCCGGCTCGGCCGACGCCTTGGCCACCCGCGCGCCCGGCTACGCGCTCGTGGCGCAGATCGACAATGTGCTGTTCGGCCGCCTGCTCGACGTGGGCCGTGGCTGCGTGGCCGCGCGCGACGCCGAACGGGCGTGCGCCGCGTTCGACGAGGCGATGAACCTCTGGCGCGGCCCCGCGCTCGGCGGAGTCGACGCCCCGTACGCGGGCGTGGCGCGGGCCACGCTGAGCGAGGCGCAACTGCTCGCCGTCGAGGAGCACGCCGAAGCGCAGCTCGCGTGTGGCCAGCACGCGGCCCTGACGCCAAGCCTGGTCGAGTTCGTCGCAACCCACCCCTTCCGCGAACGGTCCCGGGGTCAGTTGATGGTCGCGCTCTACCGCTCGGGTCGGCAGTCCGAGGCCATCGCCGTGTACCGCGCCGGCCGTGACCTGCTCAACCGGGAGATGGGCGTGGAGCCCTGCCCGCAGCTACAGGAGCTGTACCAGTGCATCCTGGTGCACGATCCGTGCGTCGCCTCGGCGTCGCATCGCGGCCTACCCGGGCTCCGTTGAGTCGGCGGCGAGGCGGGATCGCACCTCCCGCAGTTCCCGCCGCACCTCGTCGGCCGCGGGGTCGTCGGAGTCGCGGTACAGCCGCACCGCCGCCGACAGCTCGACGGCGGCCTGGCGGTGGCGGCCCTGGTCGGCGTTCACGCCGCCCAGCCCACGCAGCGCCCAGCGCTCGTAGGTCCTGTTGCGCTGGCCTTGCGCCATCGTCAGGGCCAGTCGGTAGTGCCGCAGCGCCGCCTCCGGTGCACCGAGCAACCGGTGCAGCTCGGCGACGTTGACGTGGGCATTGCAGGCGAGCTCGTCGTCCCGGGCGTTGACGGCGTCGGTCAGCACGGCGGTGTTGAGCGCCAGCGCCTCAGCGTGCCGCCCGGCCATGCGGTAGGCGTAGGCCAGGTTGAGCCGGGCCACGCGGACCGCGACGATCCCGTCGGGCAGTGCGGTCAGGGCCGCCAACGCGGTCTCGAGGGCGGCGATCGCCTCGGCCACCTCGCCCAGCTCACTGTGCAGGCAGCCCATATTCATCGTCACGACTGCCGCGCCGTACCGGTCGCCGATCTCGTCCCGCAACGTCCGGGCCCTGCGGTACGCCGCCAGTGCGGCCCCGCTCTGCCGCAGATGGCTGTAGGCGATCGCCAGGCTGTTGAGGATCTGCGCCTCACCCTCGGGCGCGCCGTCGACCGCGGCGGCCCGCGCCGCCGCCTCCATGACCTCCACCCAGGTGGTACGCGAGGCGCGGCGCATCAGCCAACCAGCGAGGTTGGCCGCCAGTTGCCAGACCGCCCGTTGATGACGCGTCGTCCAACGGCCGATCAGCGCGACGAGGTTGACGCTCTCCCCGTCGAGCCAGTCGAGGGCGGCGTCGGCGTCGGCGAAGCGCACCGGGTCGCGGACGGCCTCCAGCTCCGGCGAGATCCGCTTCGCCGCCGGCCGCAGCAACGCCTCACCGGCGTCTGCCGCGGCCAGATACCAGTTGAGCAGCCGTCGCTCGGCAGCGGCGTGCAGCTGCGGCGGATCGTCGGCGGACACGTCCCGGGCGAAGAGCAGCAACAGGTCGTGCAGTGCGTACCGGTCCGGTCCCGTGGCCGCGACCAGGTGCGTGTCGACGAGCTCGTCGAGCAGCGCCCGGGTCTCCCCGGGCGTCGACCCGAGCAGCGCGGCGCAGGCGGCTCGGGACGGGGCCGGCCCGGGAAAGAGACCGAGCAGACGGAACAGCCGGGCCGCCGGTGCCGACAGCGCCCGGTACGACAGGTCGAACGCGGCGCGGACGGCGACGCTGTCCTCCTCGACGCTCAGCGCGCGCAGCCGCTGGTGCTCGTCAGTGAGTGCCGCGGCCATGGCGCCCACCGACACGTGCGGCGAGGCGCGCAGGCGGGCGGCGGCGATGCGCAGCGCCAGCGGAAGCTGGTCACACAGGTCGGCGAGACGCCCCACAGCCGGCTCCGAGGGCTCGTGACCGGTCAGCGCGCCGAGCAGCTTCCGACCGTCCCGCGCGGGCAGGGAAGCGATGCTGAGCATGATCGCGCCGTCATGCACCACCAACCCGTCGAGCCGCCGCCGGCTCGTCACCACGGTGATGGTGCCACCGCCCGCGATGAGCGGTCGGACCTGTTCCGAGTCACGCGCATTGTCCAGGATCACCAGGCATCGCCGACCGGCGAGGAGCGAGCGGTAGAGCGCACTGCGTTCGTCCAGGCCGGGCGGCATGTCCCGCGCAGGCACACCGAGGGCCCGCAGCAGATGATCGAGGGCGAGTTCGGCCGTGAGCGGCGGCTGCGGACCGAAGCCGTGCAGGTCGACGAAGAGCTGCCCGTCCGGGGCGTGGGCGCGCCGGGCCGACGACCAGTGCACCGCGAGCCCGGTCTTTCCGACGCCCGCCCCTCCGACGATCACCGCCACAGTTCCGTCGGTGCAAGGGTCGTGGAGCATCCGGTCGAGCGCGCCCAACTCGTCGTCGCGCCCTACGAATCCCACCGCCGCCGGCGGAAGCTGGGCCGGCACCGGAGGCCGCCACGGTACGGCCGGTCCAGGCGTCGCCCACACGGGCGGCTCGGCCACGATACGCCCCGGGCCCGGCTCCGGATCCTCGCCGAGGAGGATGGCCTTCTGCAGTGTCGCGATCGACGAACCCGGGTCCAAACCCTGCTGCTCGGCGAGCGCACGACGCAGGCGTTGGTACTGCTGCAACGCCTCCTCGCGGCGCCCCTCGCGGTAGAGCGCCAGCATCAGTTGCTCGCAGAACCGCTCGTGCAACGGATGCTGCGCCACCAACTCCCGCAGCGCGGGCAGCACCTCCGCCCCCGCACCAAGATGGAGTCGACACTCGATCAGCAGCTCGACCGCGCCGAGCCGGCGGTCGTGCAGGCTCGACCGCCACGCCGTGACGAAGGCACCGGTGGCATCCGCGAGCGCTTCGCCCCGCCAAAGGTCCAGTCCGGACTGTAGGCGCCCTGCCGCGGCAGCCCAGTGCTGGTCCGTCACGTCGTCCCGGGCTGCGCTGACCTGCCGCTCGAAACGGGACAGGTCGACGTCCTCGCCGTTCAAGGACAGCTGGTAGCCCCCGGCCCGACCGGTCAGGGTGGCCGCACACCCGGCGGTACGGAGGTGCCGGCGGATGCTGTAGGCGGTCGAGTGGAGTTGCGACCGTGCGCTCGCCGGCCCCGACGGCCCCCAGACCGCCGCGCTGAGACCGTCCATCGTGACCCACTGCTCGGCGTGCAGCAGCAGGTACGTCAACACGCCGCGCCGCTGGGACCGGGGCACGCTGACCGGTGGCCCGTCGGTGCGGATCTCGACCGGCCCGAGGATGCCGAATCGCGGTGTCAGCACCGGGCTGCTTCGCTGAGCCGTGCGGTCACCCACAGTCGGCGGAAGGCGGTCAAATCTTGACTCCTCACCGTCATCGCCCTGACCGGAGCTGTCGTGCGCGCAACCATCGGCGACCCTATCCCTGAAACCGCCTCAGATCATCTGGAGATCGCGGCGACCGGGTGCCGGCAGCGGTATGTCAGCTCCTTGATCGGGCGGTCGCCGCTGACCCGGCCACTGCGGACGCCCCCGCGGGTATTCGCTGCTTCACGTCGCCGCAGCAGTGCGGCGTCGGGGACTCGCTGGGGCGCGGAACCGGGGGTGCAGGTGCTCGGCGGTGCGCTGCCCGCAGACACTCGACGTCAGCCCACAGGTCCGGCTCGACTACGGCCGTCGGCTCCTGCACTGCTTCACACCGACAGCGGCACCGGCGCCTGCCACTAACCGCCGAAAGGGTGCCTCGGTGGCGCGTGCGGCGGCTGGTTCACCGACCCACCCGGGCGCGCGCCGCCCGGACGGCCAGCACCAGCGTCGCCACGATCGGCGCGTAGACCAGCAGGGCCGTCACCAGACCCCACCACAGCCTCGCGCTGCCCACCCCGGCGGCGAATCCGTCGGCCGCCCACCCGGCGCCGTAGCGCAGCAGTGGCAGGTAGAACAGCACGAAGTAGCCGACGGCGAGCAGGCCCCCGGCGAGCCAGACCCAGCGGAACCAGGTGCCCACCCGTACGTCGTGCGGGTCGGCGCGGTCCAGCTCGGCGCGCTGCCGCTCGTCGAGCCGGCCGAAGGCCCGCCGCAGCAGCAGGGACTTGACCCGCCACAGGTCGCGGCAGCCGATCGCGGTGACCAGGACGGCGTACAGGTCGGTGCGCAGGAACACCATGCACTGCCAGAGCGTGCTGGCCACCAGGACGAAGACCAGCGCCGGGAGCGGGCGTACCGGCCCGAGGACGAGCTGCCCGACCAGCATCGCCGCGAGCAGGACCATGTCGACGGCCAGTCCGGCGAGCTGTGGGCCGTAGCGTTGGCGGCGCGGCACGCTCCACAGTTGCGACAGGTCGGTCTCGAAGACCAGGAAGAACAGGCGCCGGTCGATGCCGAAGCGGGTCCGCAGGTCGAGTGCGCGGGCGGCCAGCCAGTGCCACACCTCGTGCACGGCGACCAGGGCGTACGTGACCGGCAGCATGATCAGCAGGCTGGTGCCGAGGTCACCGGTGAGCAGGAGGTCGGCCGGCCGGGGCCAGAGGTCCGGGCGTACCAGGAGGCACGCCACCACCGAGATCGCCGCGGCGGCGTAGACCACCCACGCCACCCGGGAGAACAGCGGCCGGACCAGTGCCGCCGGGGGGCCGGCGGTCCAGGAGCGTTGTTGCAGGGCGGCGGTCGGCACCGGCGCGGGCGCTTGGTCGCTGTCCACGAACCCCAGCTCGGTCAGGACGGCGACGAAGTCGTCCAGGTCCACCGGCTCGCCCGCGAACGCCTCGCCCCGCTCGGCAGCCTCGGAGAGCGTGGCGCCGTCCAGCAGCGCCCGGATGACGACGCCACCGACCGCGGGCATCGCGACGTAGGCGCCCCGTTCCGGGTCGCCGACGAGGACGTCCGTGCCCTCCTCGACAACCGTCAGCGGGCGCAGCCGCACGGTGCTCGTCGCGTCGGTCATGTCGCTGCAGCGGCGGTGCGGGCGCCGGCCACCGCGCACATGGCGCAGTCCGGGTCGCGTGGCCACGGCTCACGGCTGGGTCGGCAGCCCGCGGAGAGGTCCACCAGCACCTCGGCGCCCGCCGTGTACGGCGGTTCGAAGCCGGTCAGGTAGCGCAGCGCCTCGAACGCCACGAGGGACCCGACCAGCGCGGCCGACGGCCCGTTGGCCCGGTTGAGGCGGGAGATGCGGGCGCTGAGCCGTTGCGCGGTCATGGCGGCCGGCTCCAGCACCGACGCCTGGACGCCCCCGCCGTCGCCGTAGGCGCGGACCCGGCATTCGTAGCAGGCACTGCGGCCCGGGTCGACGGAGAAGTAGATGAGCTGGGAGCCGACCATGCCGCCCCGGACCCAGGGCACCCCGGCGCGCAGGCACGCCTCGTTGACCCAGTTGTCGATCCGTTCGCCCTGGTCGACGCCGGACACCACCAGGTCGACGCCGGGCAGCAGGTCCGCGATGTCGTCGGGGCCGCCGATCCAGCGGCGTACCGCCTCGACGGTGATGCCGGAGTGGAAGGCGCGCACCCAGTCGGCAGCGCGGTCGACCTTGGTGGCGCCGAGGTCCGCCTCCCGGTACAGGAACTGCCGGGCGAGGTTGCGTGGCTCCACCTCGTCGGCGTCGACCAGGGTGAGCCTGCCGACGCCGAGGCCGGCCAGGTTCTGCAGCACGTTGGAGCCGAGCCCGCCCGTGCCCAGTTGCAGCACGTGGGCGTCGCGCACCCGCCGCTGCAGGTCGGCCTCGCTGGTCTCCAGGGTCGCGTACAGCTCGAAGAAGGCGAGGTTGCTGAAGTCCCGGCCGGCCCGGGCACGGTCGACGTGCCGGTCGAGATCCCGCAGCAACCGCAGGTCGTCGAGCGCGTCCAGCGCGCCGCTGAGGTCGTCGGTGCTGACGTGGACCCCGTCGGCGGCCAGGGCGGCACGTAGCTCGGCGACCGTTCCGGGCTGGTTGGACAGCACGGTGAGTAGGCGTTCCACCTGGCCGTCCGGGTCGTCGAGCTGCACCGAGCGGCTCGGGTCGCAGACGACGACCAGACCGTCGCCGACGCGCTCCCACTCGCAGGGCTTGAGGCCGACGCGCATGACAAACCTCCGGGTCCGAGGATGGTTTCACCGGGGTGGGCGGCCGCCGGGGAACGACGGCCGCCCACCAGGCTTGATCAGGAATCGGGGTACTGCGTGGTCTTCACCGACTCCACGGCGCGAACGACGATCTTCATGGCTGCCTCCTTCCCTCTCGGCTCGACCGACCACGTCCGGACCCCCGTGGGCCGTCGCGGTCGGGCACGAAGACAATGGCAACCGACGATGGGCCGTACCGTTGTGGAATCGTTGCGACGCCGAAGGTGGCTGATGCTGTGCGGGTCTTGTGGTGAACGTGCGCGCCGAACCGATCGGATACCGGCTGCTCGGCCCGGTGCAGGTCCTCGCCGGGGCACGAGCGGTCGACCCGGGGCCGCCGCGACAGCGATCGGTGTTGGCGGCGTTGCTGGTCGACGCGGGCCGGGTCGTCGAACAGGCGGCGCTGGTCGACCGGGTGTGGGGCGAGCGGGCCCCCGCCGACGCACGGGGCAGCCTGCGGGCGCACGTCACCCGGATCCGGCAGGTGTTGCGCGAGGCGGCCGGTGACGCCGACCCGCCGCCGCTGGTGCACCGCTCTGGCGGGTACGTGCTGGAGATCGACGAGGAACTGGTCGACCTGCACCGGTTCCGTCGGTTGCTGCTGCGCGCCGGGGACACCGATGACGACCGGGAACGGCTGGCCACCCTGCGCGCGGCGATCGGGCTCCGGCAGGGCGTACCGCTGGCCGGCATCGCCGGGGACTGGGCCGCCCGGATGCGGGAGAGCTGGACCCGGGAGCACCTGGACGCCGTGGTGGCGTGGGCGGGCGCCGAGCTGGCTGCGCACAACCCGGCCGTCACCATTGGGCTGCTGACCGAGTTGGCGGCGGAACACCCCCTCGTGGAGTCGCTCACCGCCGCGCTGATGCGGGCCCAGCACGCGCTCGGACGCACCGCCGACGCGTTGCGGGAGTATGCGGCACTGCGGACCCGGCTGGCCGAAGCGCTCGGCGTCGACCCGGAAACGGACCTCCAGATGCTCCACCAGGCGCTGTTGCAGGGCGCTTCCCCGCCACCCCGGCCCGCGCCGGCCGCCGGTGCGCCGGCCCCGGTGCCGGCGGAGCTGCCCACGGACGTCCGCGGCTTCGTGGGGCGCACCGACGCCCTGGCCGGCCTCGACAAGCAGCTGGTCAAGGCCACCGGGGTGGCGACCGACGGGGGGATCGCGGTGATCTCCGGCACCGCCGGGGTCGGCAAGACCACCCTGGCCGTGCACTGGGCGCACCGGGTGGCCCACCGGTTTCCCGACGGCCAGCTCTACGCCGACCTGCGCGGCTTCGACCCCGGCGGGGTGCCGGTCCGCCCGGCCGACGCCCTGCGGGGCATGCTCGAATCCCTCGGCCTGCCGCCCGAGCGGATCCCCGCCGAGCCGGACGTGCAGGCGGCCCGCTACCGCAGCCTGCTGGCCGGGAAGCGGATCCTCGTCGTGCTCGACAACGCCCGCGACGCCGACCAGGTCCGGCTCCTGCTGCCCGGCACACCCACGTCGGCCACCGTGGTCACCAGCCGCGACCGGCTCGCTCCCCTGGTGACCGTGCACGGCGCCCATCCGCTCGCCGTCGGCGTCCTCGACCCCGACGAGGCCCAGCTCCTAATCGCCCGCCGCCTGGGCGTCGACCGGGTGGCCGCCGAGCCGGCCGCCGTGCAGCAGATCATCGCCGCCTGCGCGCGGCTGCCGCTCGCCCTCGCCATCGTCTGCGCCCGCGCGCAGCAGACCGCGTTCCCGCTGACCGCGATCGCCGCCGAACTCGACGACGTGCATGGCCGCCTGGACGCCCTCGACGCCGGCGATCCGACCACCCGGGTACGCGCCGTCTTCTCCTGGTCCGAGGCCGCGCTGAGCGCCGACGCGCAGCGGCTGTTCCACCTGGTGAGCCTGCACCCGGGCCCGGACGTCGGCGCGCACGCCGTGGCGAGCCTCGCCGGGCAACCGCTGGCCCCCACCCGCCGCCTGCTGGCCGAACTGGTCCGCGCCAACCTGGTCGCCGAACCGGCACCCGGCCGGTACGCCCTGCACGACCTCCTGCGCGCGTACGCCGCCGAGGAGGTTGCCCCCGACGACGGGCGGGCCGCGCGGTCGCGCCTGGTCGGCCACTACACGCACGCCGCGCACGCCGCGAACCGGCTCGTGCACGCCCAACGGGACCCCATTCCGCTCCCGCTCGACCCGCCGCCAACCGCCGACACCCCGGAGCACCTGGCGGACCCGCGCCAGGCGACGGCCTGGTTCCACGCCGAACGCGCCACCCTGCTCGCCACGCTGCGCCTCGCCGCCGCGTCCGGCTTCGACCGGGCGGCCTGGCAAATCGCCTGGGCCCTTGACACGTACCTGGAACGCCGTGGGTACTGGTACGACCGCGCTGTCGCCTGGCGGACCGCGCTGGAGTGCACGGACCGGCTCGGCATCCCGGCCGCGCGTGCCGGTGCCCACCTCAGCCTCGCCCACACCGACCTGCGGTTGCAGCGCCTCGACGACGCGCAGGAGCACCTGCACCGCGCCCTCGACCTCTATCTGGGCAGCGACAACACGGCCGGGCAGGCGTTCATCCACCGCCTCTTCGCCTACCTGCACGAGCACCGGGAGGACTTCCCCAGCGCCCTGGAGCACGCCCGCCGGTCCGTCCAGCTCTACCGCGCAGCCGGACACGAACGCGGGGAGGCGTTCGCGCTCAACGCGGTCGGCTGGTGCCACACGCTGCTCGGCGACCACGCCACCGCCGTCGACTACTGCGAACACGCGCTCAGCCTCCTGCGCCGGGTGGGCGACCGCGGCGGTACGGCCGCCACCTGGGACAGCCTCGGCCACGCGCGGCACCACCTCGGCCAGCACGACCGGGCCATCGACTGTTACCGGCAGGCCCTCGGACTGTTCCGAGAACTCGGCTACCGCGCCCACGAGGCGGACACCCTCACCCACCTCGGCGACACCCACCTCATCGCGGGAGACGCGGGTGCCGCGCGCGCGGTGTGGCAGCAGGCCCTGAGCATCCTCACCGGCCTCGATCACCCCCGGAGCGAATCGGTCCGCGCCCGCCTCGACGCCCTGCCGTCCTCGGCGTAGTCCGTGCGGTGCCGTTGCGTTATCGGATCGGCGCACGTGTTGAACCCGTGTCGGGTTCGCGGACGGGACCAGGTCGTCGAGGACGCCGGGGTAGACCGCGGCCGCGTCGGTGACAACCTCTGCGGGTATCGCCTTCAACGTCGACAGCGCCCGGCGGGAGAACCGCCGGGCCGCGCCGGCATCACTGCGGGCCGAGACCAGCACGTCGATGACCTGACCGTACTGGTCGACCGCCCGGTACTCGTACCGCCACCTTGACGTAAGTCTCGTCGACGCGATCAGGGACCGATGGATGTCTTGCGGCAACCGCCGCCTGTTCGATCAGATGCACGGGTCGCCGGTCAGCCGCGTGTGTCGAGCGGGACGTGCAGCGAGAGGTGCGAGGACAGGGCGCGGAGGAAGTCCGGGGTGTCGAAGACCGCGCCCGCGGAGGCGACGCCGGTGGTCCTGGTCCGGCCGGTGAGGATGCGGTCGACGGCCTCCACCGCGAGCGGCGCGCTGATGGCGTAGATGTCCTGACCGGCGGCGACCACGCGGCGCTCCGCTCCGCCGGAGCGGACGAGGACGTCGACGACGAAGGTCTGCGCGGAGCGGCCGCGCTCGTCGACGGCGGTCGGTGCCGAGGCGTCAGGAGCGGACAGGTCCGCGGCCGCCTTGGCGGTCATGTAGGTGCGCACCTCCGGGATGGCGAGGTGGCTGGGAATGGTGACGACGTCGGCCATGGTGAACTCTCCGATGACGTTCTGGGGGCCGAGCGGAGCCGGGAAGGGCCACTCCAGGGTCGGCAGAGTGTCGTCGTGGTACTCCAGCCGTCCGCCGGTGTAGCGGACACGGCGGCCACCCCGTCGCTGCCCCGAGACCGCGCCCGCAACACGCGTCCCGGCGGTGGGGTGCCAACTGCTCAGGCCGTAGGCGATGTGCGCCTCGTCCGCCGCCGTCCAGTCGCCCATCGCGGTGGTGACCAACAGGTCGCCGAGGCCGCCGTAGAAGGCCATCGCAGGGACCACCACGCTGCCCGCGGCGCGGGCGCGCTCCGCGAAGTGCGCAAACGTGTCAAGGTTCGCCTCGATCTCGGCCGCCACGTCGACATACGGGATGCCGGCGCGCAGCGCCGCCTCGACCAGCGGGGCTGCGGTCGTGGCGAAAGGCCCGGCGCAGTTGATCACGGCGGCCGCGCCGTTCAGCGCGCGGTCGAGCGAGGCTGGATCGTCGACCGACGCCTGCCGCGCCTCGAGCCCCGGTTGGGCCTGCGCCAGCGCCAGCAGCTTGTCCTCGTCGCGACCGAGGAGCAGCGGGACGTATCCGCGCTCGCGCAACTCCGCGACCACGAACCGCCCGGTGTGCCCGTAGGCCCCGAACACTGCCACGTTCCGGCCTGATCCCATGTCTGCTCCCGCGTGCTCGAAGTGATCCACTGCGGAAATCCTGTCCCCGTTTGCCCATCGGTGCCAGTGTCCGGAACGACATGACCCGTACAATTCCCGACATGAGTTCTGTCCCGCGTTCCGTCGCGGTCGCCGCCACCGACGGGATGCTGCACTTCGAGCTGGCCCTGGCCTACGAGGTCTTCGGTTCCACCCCGGCCGCCCTGCCAGGCCCTTGGTACGACGTCAAGGTGTGCGGCACGCACGCCGTCCGGGTCGGCCGGTTCCTGCTGGAGCCGGACTGCGGGCTCGACCGGCTGGCGCACGCCGACACCGTGATCGTCCCCGCCTTGGCGGACGTCGACGAGGACCCGCCGGCCGACCTGGTCGAGGCGGTGCGCGCGGCCCACGAGTCGGGCGCGCGGGTGGTCTCCCTGTGCACGGGCGTGTTCGTGCTCGCCGCCGCCGGCCTGCTGGACGGGCTGCGGGCGACCACGCACTGGGCCCACACCGAGCAGCTGGCCGCGCGCTATCCCCGGGTGACGGTCGACCCGGACGTGCTCTACGTCGACAACGGCAGCGTGCTTTCGTCTGCGGGCAAGGCCGCAGCGATGGACCTGTGCCTGCACCTGGTCCGCCGCGACCACGGCTCGGCGATCGCCAACGTGGTCGCCCGCCGCCTGGTCGTGCCGCCCCACCGGGCCGGTGGTCAGGCCCAGTTCGTCACCACACCGGTGCCCACCCAGGACGGCCATCCCCTGGCCGAGCTGCTCCCCTGGGTGATGCGGCGGCTGGACCAGCCGCTCACCGTGGAGGACCTGGCCCGTCAGGCGAACATGAGCTCGCGCCACCTGGCCCGGCACTTCCACTCGGTAACCGGCACCACCCCGCTGCAGTGGCTGCTGACGCAGCGGATCCGCCGCGCGCAGGAAATGCTGGAGACCACGGACGACAGCGTCGACACCATCGCCTCGGCCGCGGGCATGGGCACGGCGACGACACTGCGCCGCCACTTCCACCGCACGGTCGGCGTACCGCCGGACGCCTACCGCCGCACGTTCCGGGCGTGAGGCTGCGGTCCTCGCCTTGACGGCTCTCGACCGTCTCAGCAGCGCCCTCCGCCAGCTCGTCGCCCAGGTCCCCGCCCCCGTCATCGCCGACGCCCTCGGCATCCACCAGACGACCGCGATCAGACAAACCAGCAACGCCGGCACCACCTGGAGCCACTACGCCAGCGGCGACCACACTCCGTCACCAACACGAGGACTGCGCCCCCGAACTCGCGCGATCGGTTGATCAAATTGCGCCGGTCATGAGTTCGTCGGCCAGCAGTGGGCACTGCCGGTCCGAACGGGGGCGCTGGCAGGTCGCGACGAGCTACAGAGGAAGGAACGCCTGAAGGCTGGTAACGCCTATGTTCGACAGCGGCTACGTCCTGGTCAACGAACTCGGCCAGCCGCAGCGCACCGACTGGCTCCGCCGCGGCCGTACGACGCGCGGCACGCCTGCCTGACCTACCTCGCTGGCGCCGGAGTGACCGACGTCCTCCTCGCAGCCTGGGCCGGCCACGCCGATGGCGGCACGCTCGCCAACGCGTCTATGTCCACCCCGACAACAGTCACCTGAAAGTGGCGGCCGAACACCTCGAATCAGGCATGTTCGGGTGACTTCCGCAGCCGCGAATTCAGCAGTACGAGCGTACGTGAGAAGTTGTGAGATGAAACGGCAGAACGCCCCGACTCACCGAAGTGAATCACGGCCTCTGACCTGCCGAAACTCTGTCGGGACGGCCGGATTCGAACTGACGACCCCTTGACCCCCAGGCAACAATCAAGGCGTCTCCACCTGGTCGGATCAGGGTCAGGCCCTGGCGCTCACGTCCGCTGTCGTCCAGGGGTGTCCGGCCCGTACACCCCGATCGTCACCCAGTTAGTCACTCAGTGAGGGTCTCGAGTTCCGGCTGGTCGAAGTCTCACCTGCCAGTTGTGAGCGACGTGGCCGACGGCGACCGCATCGAGCCAGACACCAACAGCCGGAAGCTCGCTGCCGCTCGGGAGCGTGGTGATCTCCATCAGAGCTATCGCATCGGGCTGGCCTTCGATGTCGGCGAAGACGCCGAACGGCATCGTCGCAAGCACGCGTGCCCGGACTCGTGCACCCACGGGCAGCGTCGACTTGGTGTCCGACCATGAACGCTCTGCGCGCTCGGCTCTGCCATCGAGCAATCCCCAGTCGTCTGGGCCCAAGGCCGCACATCCTCGCACGAACAGTTTGGAAGACGCCTAGATCTGCGCCTTTAGCCGCTGGTGAGCAGCGTAGCCGCGCTCCAAGATGGGCAGCGTCCCTCCTGTGCCTACCCTCACCGACCGTTGTTGACTGCTCCGTCGGGCACGAAGCCGGCAGCCTCCAAACCGCTGGATCTGAGTAGAACTGGCCGCGTATCGTTCCTCGCACTCCCCGACAACAGGTGCCGCCGGGGCACCCGAGGCGTGAGCCAAACCGGTGGGAGTAAGAGGTTGTAGCGGGGTTGCAACACGCGTAGCGCGCGTCCGGCGCTCTGAGTAGACCCCACCGGACCCGGCGCGCCGATGACGTCCTTCGTCCCGAAGGAACGATCAGAGGCTGATGAACTGGGCGACTAGCAGTCTGGACCTGCCGAAGCGGCTCATCAGCGTCCGTAGTCGTCCAGCAGTGGCCGGCGTCGTCGTCACTCAGTTAGTCACTCGCACGGCCTCCGTAGGCATGGAAGTGCCCTACGCCATATGCGAGTTCACTAGCAGTGAACTCCGAAAGCCTCTCCCAGCTCCTGACTGTCCTCCGACGGCTTCAGCCGCCCCGAGCATCCAACCATCGGAGGTCCCACGACGCAGACGGCTCCCGCCCACGAATCGGAGAGAGGTAGGACCTTGCGCAGAATGCTGCTCCCGGCAGTCAGGTCCTCGGCGCAGTTGCCTGCCGCTCTCGCGGCGGGAGGAAGCTGCGGGATCTCAGCGCCACCGATGTCGACCGCTGGCTCATGGGCAAAGCCCAACACCTGAGCACCCGCACCCTGTGGCTCCTCTACTCGCTGCTCAACCGCGCCGTCAATCGAGCCATGGCGCGAGACAGGGTCAAGCGCAACGTTGTGGCACTCTGCGAAGTGCCCGCAGGTCGCGGCGGCCGTCCCTCGAAGTCGCTGACGCTCGACCATGCCAAGGCGCTTCTCATCGCTGCCGGAAGCAGCTCGCTGTACGCCTACCTCGTCGTCTCACTACCGACCGGCGCTCGCACCGAGGAACTGCGAGCCCTCACCTGGTCACACGTCGACCTCGCCGGCAAGCCGGACAACGATCCCCCGGTGCCGCCATCCATTCAGGTCTGGCGCTCGGTCCGCGCCGACGGAGACACCAAGACCAAGAAGTCGCGTCGCACCCTGGCTCTGCCTGCCCGGTGCGTCACCGCCCTCACCACCCAAGCCAGACCCCTCTGAGCCGTAGGAGCATCCCGAGTCCACAGGCACCCTGTTCGCCTCGCCGCCAACCCCGTGGCCGACATTCCTGTGAGAGCGGCCGGTGGCGTCGTGCTGGGGTCAAGGTGGGGTCAGCCTCGAGGAAAGCGATTGAGTCGGAGCGCCCGCCACGCCGACAATCACTCGATGCCCAACGATCAAGTGGCCGCTGACTTCTCGATCAAACCCATCCTCGTCGGTGAGCGGGTGACCCTGCGCCCCTTCGTTGACGACGACATCGCGACCTTTCGGGCGGCAGTGGCCGACCCCGAGGTGGCCCGGCTGACCGGCAGTCCGTCCGACGACGCTCCCGACGAGGAGCGGATGCGCGCCTGGTACGGCAGCCGTAACTCCCAGACCGACCGGCTCGACCTGGCGGTGGTGGACCGGGCTACCGGAGCCTGCGTCGGTGAGGTGGTCCTCAACGACTGGGACCGACACAACCAGAGCTGCAACTTCCGCACACTCCTCGTCGCCGCCGGGCGGGACCGGGGACTGGGCACCGAAGCGGTACGCCTGGTTGTCGGCTACGGCTTCGGACAGCTCGGCCTGCACCGCATCTCGCTGGAGGTGTTCGCCTTCAACCCCCGCGCCAGGCGGGTCTACGAAAAGGTCGGCTTCGTGGCGGAGGGCGTGCTGCGGCAGGTGCTGCGTGATGGCGACGGTTGGATCGACGCCACGGTCATGTCGATTCTTGCGCCAGAGTGGGAGATCCATCAGGGACATCCCGAGTGCCGGCGCGGTCATCTGTGAGCTTGCGAATCGCACAAGATCGGGTTGCGGTACATCGTTGCGCCTGGTCGCACGGCCCCAATGCGTGACTTGGCCCCTGCTGGCCTCAGCTTGTGGCCCGTGCATGGCCCAACGTAGGCGGCGCGCTGCGTCTCAAGGGGCATAGATGCGGGCGGTTCTCGTCGTGGAGCCCCTGCAGACTGTCTGGTGAGCTGATCGACTGTACTCAATCACCTAGCGAGCCCTCACGCCGACGCGGGCGCCGCCGATGACCGAACCCACCGTCGATCCCCCCGCCGGGTCTGGTGCCCGGAAGCCCCCTCTCATACCGTTCGCGGCTGATCTCTGAGGAGGGTTGGGGTTCGGGGCGGAGCCCCGAGGTCTTCAGGGTCCTGGTCGTCCGTCAGTTTGGTCGGCCGGCCCGGCCAAATGCCGGCCGGAGGTCGCCAGCAGGCCGGGGCCGGGCCGGCGCGGCCCGCTTGCGGGCCGCCTTGACCCAAAAAACAAACAACTCGGCAGATGACCCAGGTAACCACCTGAAACTTGACCAACGGTCAAGCAGCGCCAAGCACCTCCGAACTTGACCGATCTGGTCCCCAGAACGGCGAAGGGGCCGACCCGATTTCCGGATCAGCCCCTTGACCTGCTGTCGGCTCCGCCTGAAAACTGACCACGTGGTTCCGGCTGAATCGGGACCACCTCCTGAAGCATCGGGAGGTGCTGAACGTGGAGGACTGGGCGGAGATCCGGCGGCTGCGGCGGTCGGAGGGCATGGCAATTCAGGCCATCGCACGGC
>NZ_JBAKHW010000017.1:0-152360 GCF_036906815.1 Micromonospora sp. CPCC 205539
CCACCGGTGAACGCGAGACCAGCAGCGGTCAGAGCGGTGCGACGGATCAGATCGGTACGCATGATGGCGTGCTCCTCTGCCTCGGGGGATGTGCGGCATGGGGGCGTGCGGGCCGCACGAAGAACGCGGGGAAAGTTTCTGGGGATCTGCCCGGCGGCCGGGGGGCCTGCTCGGGTGTCCGGGGGTGTAACCGTGGCGGCCCGGCGGGTGTTCCCGACGGCCGGTGGCTCGGGGTGTAACCGTGGTGGCTTGGCGGGTGTTCCCGGCGACCGGTGGTTACGGGGCTGTGAGCGTGGCGGCCTGCCATGTGTTCTCGGCGGCTGCCGCACCGGGCTCGGGGAGCCGCGGTGGTATGCCATGTTCAACGACCCGGCCCCGGCCACGATTCCACCCTCAGAGTGGCCCCGCCCACGGGACACCACGGCGCAGACCGGCCCACTGCGCGCATCCCACCTCAGACGGAACCGGACACTCACCCCAGAGATGACGAGCGCGCGCCGCCACCCGCCGACACCTCAACCCGCCCCCACGCTCACCGGGCGGCTTGGTGGACGCAACTTCAGGGAAACTGCTGCCTCCTCAGCGTTCGAGGCAGCAGTTTCCCTGAATTTGTGCAGGGCGACGGGATATTAACGACCGATTGTCCGACTCCAGGGCACCTGCGCGCGTTGGCGGGCCCATGATCGCGCCCGATTCAGGAAACAGTGCCCTCCCGGCGCGGACGAGGCCACTACATCCGGGATCGAGCACGATCAGGCGAGGCGGCCAGCAGCGGGCGTGGCCTGACTCCGGTTCAGGCGCTGGGGGCGGGGACGCCGTCCGGCCCGGTCTGGGTCGGAATGGGACGGGAGGTCGACGCGGCGGCCGTACCGGACTGATCCGCTGGCCAGGGGATCTCGGGCGCGGGGTGGAAGGTGATGCCGGCGGTGGCCCAGCGCTGACCGTGGCCAGCCAGCCGATCCCGGAACCCGGCCCAGTCGTGCGTCGCCCGGGGCGACCAGCCCAACTCGGCGATGGCGGGCAGCCGGGGCAGCAGCATGAACTCGATCTCGGCGAGCGAGGTCACCGACTCGGTCCAGAGCGGTGCCTCCACGCCGAGCACCGCCGACTCCGGTACGTCCGTCACGTGTGTGCCGGGGTCCCAGTCGTACGCCTTCCGTACGTCGATGAGGCCCGCCCAGTCGTGCCCGATCGGGGTGTCCGCGGTGTACTTCATGTCCAGGTAGGAATGGTTGCCGGGGGAGACGATCAGCCGGGCGCCCCGGCGTACCGCGTCGAGCGTCGTCGGGTCCTCGTTCGTGGTGCCCCACCACTGGAGGACCCGCCCGTCGACGTGCGCCGCCGGTGCGAGCTGGTGCCAGCCGACCACGGTCTTGCCGGTGTCGGCCACGATCCGCTGTGCCCGCTCGACGAAACCGGTGTACACCTCGCCCTTGACCTTGAACGCCTCGTCGCCGCCGATGTGCAGCCACGGCCCGGGGGTCAGCGCGGCCAACTCGCCGAGCACGTCGGTGACGAAGTCGTACGTCCGCTCGTCGGCGGGGTCGACGTAGCTGAAACCGACCTCGGTGCCGGTGTACGGCGGCGGCGCGACCTTGTCCGGTGCCAGCTCCGGGTACGCGACCAGCGCGGCGTTGGTGTGGCCGGGCAGGTCCACCTCCGGGACCACGGTGATGTGCTGGGCAGCGGCGTAGGAGACGATCCGGCGGTAGTCGGCCTTCGTGTAGTACCCGCCGGGGCCGTCGCCGACCTCGGTCGTTCCACCGGTGGTCGTCAGCCTCGGCCAGGTGTCGACGGCGATCCGCCAGCCCTGGTCGTCGGTGAGGTGCAGGTGCAGGTGGTTGAGCTTGTAGCGGGCCAGGTGGTCCACGACGCGCAGCACGTCCTCGACGGCGAAGAAGTGCCGCGCCACGTCGAGCATCGCGCCCCGGTACGGGAACCGGGGGCGGTCGGTGACGGTGCCACCGGGCAGGACCCACTGCTCGGCGACCGGAGTCAGGCTCTCGATCGCCGATGGCAGCAGTTGGCGCAGAGTCTGTACGCCGTGGAAGAGGCCCGTGGCCGTGCCGGCGGTGATGGTGACGCCGGCCCGGGTCACGGACAGCCGGTACCCCTCGGCGCTCGAACCGTCCGGCTGGTCGTCGGTCAGCACCAGCGCGATACCGCCGGCCGGGGCCGGTCGGGCAGCGCCGGCCACCGGCAGCGGGTAGCCGGTGGCCGGGCGCAGCAACTCGGCGAGTTGCTGGGCGACCGCGAGCGCGGCCGGGTCGTCGCTGGCCAGGACGACCGCGTCGGCCGGCAGCAGCCAGTCCTCGGCGGGGTCCGATTCGACCCGCTGCGGGGCGGGCACGACGTCGGCCAGCCGGACCCGGGCCGGCGAGACGAGCAGGTCGCCGGCGGTCCGCGCGGCCAGCTGGGCCAGCTCGGCCGCGGCCGGTTCGCGAGTCGAAGGACCGGCTAGCTCGGCCGGTTCCGGTTGGCGAGCCGGTCGCGGCACCGGACCGGTGGGCCCGGCCGCGCCGGGGGTGGCGGCGGTGGAGGGGGTGGACACGGCGGCGGCTCCGGGGGTGTATTTGCATCGAATATGGCAAAGGTGAGGTTCGCCGGTGGGCGTGCCATCAAGCGTACGGCGGCGGGCTCGGATGCGTGATCGTGCGCGTGGAAGCGTTCCCAAAAACCGGTACGAACGCGGATAGTCGTGATGGCTGTGCACATTGTCACCGAACGGGCCCAGGTTGCCCGTTGTTCGCTTAACCTTCGCCCACCGATCGGCGGCAGCGGCCGGATTACCGGTGGCCCACCCCGGGGTATGGGAGCAACTGAACCTTCGTTAAGTGTCGGACCGGCGCGCGTGGGAGGCTTTGGTGGCAGCGCAAGACATGGTGCAGGACAAGTACGTCTACGACTTTGCCGAGGGCAACAAGGACCTCAAGGACCTGCTCGGTGGCAAGGGGGCCAATCTGGCCGAGATGACCAACCTCGGCCTGCCCGTTCCGCCCGGCTTCACCATCACCACCGAGGCCTGCAAGGCGTACCTGGCCACCGGTGCACAGCCGGACGGACTGGCCGGCCAGATCGAGGCGCACCTGGAGTCTCTGGAACGCGCCATGGACAAGCGCCTCGGTGACCCGCAGGACCCGTTGTTGGTCTCCGTCCGCTCCGGTGCCAAGTTTTCCATGCCCGGCATGATGGAGACCGTCCTCAACGTCGGCCTCAACGACCACAGTGTGGTCGGGCTCTCCGCGCAGGCCGGGGGCAACGACCGGTTCGCCTGGGACTCGTACCGGCGCCTGATCCAGATGTTCGGCAAGACCGTCTGCGACGTGCCGGGTGACGAGTTCGAGCACGCTCTCGACGAGGCCAAGCGCGCCAAGGGCACCCGGGACGACCTCGACCTGGACGCGGACGACCTGCGCGGGCTGGTCGACGCGTACAAGAAGATCTTCTTGAAGCACACCGGTCGGGAGTTCCCACAGGAGCCGCGCGAGCAGTTGGACCTCGCCATCCGCGCGGTCTTCGAGTCGTGGAACGCCGAGCGCGCGGTGCTCTACCGCCGTCAGGAGCGGATCCCGGCCGACCTGGGCACCGCCGTGAACGTGGTGGCCATGGTCTTCGGCAACCTCGGCCCGGACTCCGGCACCGGCGTGGCCTTCACCCGTGATCCGGCGAGCGGCGCGCAGGGCATCTACGGCGACTACCTGGCCAACGCCCAGGGCGAGGACGTGGTCGCCGGCATCCGCAACACCGTGCCGTTGCAGGACCTGGAGCGGCTGGACAAGTCGTCCTACGACGAGTTACTCGGAATCATGGCCCGGCTGGAGGGGCACTACCGGGACCTCTGCGACATCGAGTTCACCATCGAGCGCGGCAAGCTGTGGATGCTGCAGACCCGGGTCGGTAAGCGCACTGCGGCCGCCGCGTTCGTCATCGCCGGGCAGCTCGTCGACGAGGGCCTGATCGACCTAAACGAGGCGCTGCACCGGGTCAACGGCGCGCAGTTGGCCCAGCTCATGTTCCCCCGCTTCCAGCTCGACCACGAGTTCCAGCCGGTGGCCAAGGGCATCGGCGCCTCACCCGGCGCGGCGTCGGGCAAGGTGGTCTTCACCTCCGCCCGGGCCGTCGAGCTGGCGGCCGAGGGTGAGTCGGTGATCCTGGTCCGCCGGGAGACCAACCCGGACGACCTGAACGGCATGATCGCCGCGAAGGGCATCCTCACCTCGCGCGGCGGCAAGACCAGTCACGCGGCCGTGGTGGCCCGGGGGATGGGCAAGACCTGCGTCTCCGGCGCCGACGAGATCGAGGTCAACGTGCCGGCGAAGCGGTTCACCGTCGCCGGCCAGACCGTCGGTGAGGGCGACGTCGTTTCCATCGACGGCACCACCGGGAAGGTCTACCTCGGTGAGGTGCCGGTCATGCCGTCCGAGGTGGTGCAGTACTTCGAGGGCAGCCTCGACCCGGAGCACATCGACAATGCGCTGGTTCGGGCCGTACACCGGATCATGACGCACGCCGATGCGAATCGGCGGCTGGCGGTCCGCACGAACGCCGACACCGGCGCGGACGCGGCCCGTGCCCGGCGCTTCGGCGCCGAGGGCATCGGGCTGTGCCGCACCGAGCACATGTTCCTCGGCGACCGGCGTGAGCTGGTCGAGCGGCTGATCCTCGCCCGCGCCGAGGGTGAGCGGGACGCGGCGCTGGCGGCGCTGCTGCCGTTGCAGCGGGCCGACTTCGAGGAGATCTTCCGCGAGATGGACGGCCTCCCGGTCACCGTCCGGCTCATCGACCCGCCGCTGCACGAGTTCCTGCCGCCGCTGGAGCAGCTCGCCGTCGACGTCGCGGTCGCCCAGGAGCGCGGCGAGGACGTGGCCAAGGAGGAGGCGCTGCTCGCCGCCGTCCGGCGGATGCACGAGGAGAACCCGATGCTCGGGCTGCGGGGCGTTCGCCTCGGCCTGGTCATCCCCGGCCTGTTCGCGATGCAGGTCCGCGCCATCGCCGAGGCGGCCGTCGCCTGCGTGCGCGGCGGCGGGACGGCCAAGCCGGAGATCATGGTGCCGCTGGTCGGCGCCGTGCAGGAGCTGGAGACGGTCCGCGCCGAGGCCGAGAAGATCATCGCCGAGGTCGTCGGTGACAGCGGGGTCGAGGTGCTGATCGGCACGATGATCGAGGTGCCCCGGGCGGCGCTGACCGCCGGGCAGATTGCCGAGGCGGCGCAGTTCTTCTCCTTCGGCACCAACGACCTGACCCAGATGGGCTGGGGCTTTTCCCGCGACGATGTCGAGGGCGCGTTCTTCTGGCGCTACCTGGAGTTGGGCATCTTCGGCATCTCGCCGTTCGAGTCGATCGACCGCGACGGGGTGGGCCGGCTGGTGCGGATCGCCACCGAGGAGGGGCGTGCCGCCCGGCCGGGCCTGAAGATCGGCGTCTGCGGCGAGCACGGCGGTGACCCCGACTCGGTGCACTTCTTCCACGAGGTCGGGCTGGACTATGTCTCCTGCTCGCCGTTCCGGGTGCCGGTGGCCCGGCTCGAAGCCGGCCGGGCGGCCGTGCAGACCGACGGCTCGGACAGCCGCTGACGGAGGACCGGCGGCGGGCCCGAACGAGACCGGGCCCGCCGCCGACACCGGCTCAGATCGGCGGGCGACGCCAGGTGGGTCGGGTCGAGCGGCGCAGCTGCGTCGGCAGGGTTGCCATCGGGGTACGCATGGCCAGCGGGGCGTGTGCGTCTGGGATGCTGGCGACGGCGCGGACCCCGCTGCGGCGACGATCGTCCAGCATCGAGCCGGCCCGACGGGCCACCACCCGCGCCTCCTCGTGCAGCGCCTCCAGGTCCTCCGCCGGCGCGATGGTGACCAGGGTGAGCAGAGCGGTGCGCCCGGCCGGGTAGGTCACCACGCAGCCGGCGGTCGTGCACACCACCGACTCCCGGAACTCGCCGTGCTTGACCGTGTCGGCTACCCGGTGGCCGAGGCCGAAGCTGGCCGCGGCGAGCGCGGCGAGGTGGGTCGCGTCGGTGCTGGGCAGGTCGCTGGAGATGAGCAATCCGTCGGTGCCGGCCAGGACCGTCCCGGCGATCTCGGGGCGACGTCGGCGCAGCCAACGTAGTTCCGTTCCCACCGTGTCTGCGTCCACGAGCGTTTCCCCTCACCGGTCGGGCTCTGGCGTCGGTCGGCTGGTCACGTTACGCGCTGGGAACGCTACCGGTGGCCACCTCCGCTCGCGAGCCCGTAACCCTCGGCAATCGGTTGACAACTCAGGGCCGATCGGCGGTTGTGGACCCATGAACGAGGCGTCGGGAGCAGGTCGAGTGGGTGTGGCGGGCGTAATCTTGGCTCGCTCGTACACCGCCGATTGCGTTCGCCGTCGAGGGGGAAGGGTCACTGAATGACCAGCGTCTGGGAGAACCTGACCGTCGACGCCCGCGACCCGGCCCGACTGGCCCGTTGGTGGGCCGAGGCGCTCGGCTATCACATCATCACCGACCGGCCCGACGAGGTGGAGATCCGCCAGTCTGCCGACAAGCTTCCCGGCCTGGTCTTCGTGCCGGTGGCGGACGGAAAGCAGACCAAGAACCGGCTGCACCTCGACCTGCGTCCGGCGGACCAGGAGGCTGAGGTCGAGCGACTGGTCGACATGGGTGCCCGGCACGTCGACGTCGGCCAAGGCGACGTCGAGTGGACGGTGCTCGCCGACCCGGAGGGCAACGAGTTCTGCGTTCTCCGTGAGCGCGAGGAGTGAGCCGGGTTTGCGAGCCCCGCAGTCGCGAGCAAAAGCGGCCGTGCGAGCGCGAGGAGTGAGCCGGGCGGACGCCCGGCTGGTCGAGGAGGCACCGAAGGACACCGGCCATCGCCGGTCACCGTACGAGCGTGACCGTGCCCGGGTGCTGCACTCCGCGGCGTTCCGCCGGCTCGCCACCAAGACCCAGGTGCACACCGCCGGCACCGACGACTTCCTGCGTACCCGGCTGACCCACTCGCTGGAGGTGGCCCAGATCGCCCGGGAGATGGGTGCCCGCCTGGGCTGCGACCCGGACGTGGTGGACGTCGCGGGTCTCGCCCACGACCTCGGGCACCCGCCGTTCGGGCACAACGGTGAGGCCGCGTTGGACCTGCTCGCCACGCCGTGCGGTGGCTTCGAGGGCAACGCGCAGACGCTGCGGGTGCTGACCCGGCTGGAGGCGAAGGTGCTCGCCCCGGATGGGACGTCCGCCGGGCTCAACCTGACCCGGGCCTCGCTCGACGCCAGCGGCAAGTACCCCTGGCCGCGCCGCCCGGGGCAGCGCAAATTCGGGGTGTACGCGGACGACACGGCCGTCTTCGGCTGGATCCGCGCCGGTGCTCCCGGCGACCGGCGTTGTCTGGAGGCGCAGGTGATGGACTGGGCCGACGACGTCGCGTACTCGGTGCACGACGTCGAGGACGGCATCCACGGCGGGTACGTCACGCTGCGCCCGTTGCTCACCGATGCCGACGAGCGGGCCGCGCTCTGCGCCGACGTGGCACAGACCTACTCCGGCGAGTCCGCGGTCGATCTGGCCGAGGTGCTGGTCGACCTGCTGGCCGACCCGCTGCTCGCCCCGTTGGCCGGGTACGACGGCAGCCACCGCGCGCTGGCCGCCCTGAAGGCCACCACCAGCGGGTTGACCGGCCGGTTCGTCTCCGCGGCGGTGGCCGCCACCGAGGAGAAGTTCGGCTCCGGCCCGCACCGGCGCTACGCCGCTGATCTGGTGGTGCCGAGGCTGGTTCGGGCGCACTGCGCCCTGCTCAAGGGCATCGCGCTGCGCTACGTGATGCGTCGTTCCGGCTTCCGGGGCCGCTACGAGCGGCAGCGGGCGATGCTGGCCGAGCTGGTGGCGGCGCTCGTGCACAGGGCGCCGGACGAGCTCGATCCGATCTTCGCCCCGTTGTGGCTCGCGGCGCCGGACGACGACGCCCGGCTGCGCGTGGTGATCGATCAGGTCGCCTCGCTGACCGACCCGGGAGCGGTGACGTGGCACACCCGCTTGGCCGGCGGTGGCGGTCAGCGCCACTTAGGCTAACCTAACTGGCATGACGGAACGCCCCAGGAACGTCACCTCGGCCCGGGTGCTGCGCACCGAGCGGCCCACCCCCCACCTGATCCGGCTCACCCTCGGCGGGGACGAGCTGACCGGCCTGCCGGTGGGCGAGTTCACCGACCACTACATCAAGCTGGTCTTCCTCCAGCCCGGCGTCGCGTACCCGCAGCCGCTCGACCTGGCCGCGATCCGGCGCGACCTGCCCCGGGAGCAGTGGCCCCGGCTGCGCGCGTACACCGTGCGGCGCTGGGATCCGCTGAGCGGTGAGCTGACCGTGGACGTCGTGCACCACGGCGACGAGGGGTTGGCCGGCCCGTGGGCCGCCGCGCTGCGCCCGGGTGACCCGGTGCACTTCGTCGGCCCCGGCGGGGCGTACGCCCCGAGCCCGGCCGCCGACTGGCACCTGCTGGTCGGCGACGAGAGCGCGCTGCCGGCGATCGGCGCCGCGCTGGAACGGCTGCCGCTGGGCGCCCCGGCCCACGTCTTCGTGGAGATCAGCGACGCGGCGGAGGAGCAGCACCTGCCCAGCCCGGGCGCGGTCCAGCTCACCTGGCTGCACCGTGGTGACCGCCCGGTCGGCGCCGCATTGGTGGCGGCGGTGCGTGAGCTGGAGTTTCCGCCGGGTGTGGTGCACGCCTTCGTCCACGGCGAGGCGACCTTCGTCAAGGAGTTGCGCCGGCTGCTGCGCGTCGACCACGCCGTGCCCGCCGACCAGCTCTCCATCTCCGGTTACTGGCGACGCGGCATGGACGACGAGGGTTGGCGCTCGACCAAGGCCGACTGGAACCGGCAGGTGGCGGCCGAGGAGCCGGCCTCCCTTCCCGCCTGACAGGTGGATCAGTCTTGGCCGTCGTCGAGGCCAGGTACCCACCTGAGTGCCGTGGCGGTCCCAGCTCACCGCTCGGTCCGCCGGTCCCAGTCCTGACGGAGCGTGGTGAGCCGTCGGTTGAGCACCACGGCGTACGCGACGATCGTCGCGGAGAAGAGGAACAGCAGCAGGCGCGGCTCACGTACCGTCGTGGCGATCACGCTGACCGAGATCACCACGTACGCGGTGATCGCCAACCGGCCCACGCTCGGCCGGGCCGTGAGCCAGTAGAGGGCCAGCCCGCACAACGTCCAGACCACGACCGAGGCGGCCAGCAGCAGGCGTAGCTCCAGCGGCAGCCGGTCCGTGCCGTGGTCGACCAGCCGTACCACCTGCCCGAGCGACCAGCCGAGCAGCAGCAGCGACCCTTCGAGTGGGATGTGCAGGTAGCTGTAGGCCTGTCCACCGCGTAACCACACCACCGCGAGGCGGGTGGTGACGAAGGTGGTGTAGACCCACCAGATGGCGGCCGGCACCACGAAGGCAAGCCCGGCGATGAGCAGCTCGTGCGGTCGGGGGTGGTCGGGTACCGCGAAGAGCAGGCCGGCCAGCGCGCTGCCCAGCACGATGATGGTGAACTGCCCGATCCGCTCCGGCAGGTGGCGTTTGTCCACCGGCCACTGGTCGAGCCGGCGCCGGCCGACCCAGGGCGTGGCCAGTTCGATGACCATCGCGACGATCCACAGCACCGGGCGCTGCGCGGTCGGCACGGCCAGCGAGACCAGCCAGATCAGCCAACCCAGCCCGAACCCGATCAGGTAGACCGTGGTTATCGTGCGAGCTGTCGGGCTCGTCGGCCGGGCCCGCAGGTAGAGCAGGAGCAGCACGCCCCGGACGATCAGGTACCCGACCGGCAGCAGGACGCTCTCCGGCACCTCGTCCACGCCGAGCGTCATCGCGCCGGCCCCGACCAGCGCGACCAGCACCAGCAGCCGGTGCGGCAGGTCGTCCGGGTCGAAGCGGGTGTCGTAGTAGACCTGCCCCAGCCAGGCCCACTGCACCACCAGGAAGAGCCCCAGCACGGCCAGCACGGACCCTTGGGCGGGGGTCGGGTCGGTCTCCAGTCGGGCCACCACCGCCGCCAGCGCGTACACGAAGACGACGTCCAGGAAGAGCTCCAACCAGGTGGCGTGCCGGTGTCCGGCCTCGTCCGTCACCGGTGTCTGCCCGCGTACGGTGAGCCGACCGGTCAGCCAACCCGGCAGGCGGGCGCCTCCGGTCCGTACCCTCCGCATCTGGTCATGGTCCCCGCGCGGGCCCGGCACCGGGCGCGAACCGGCGAGCCGGCGGCGGTGGCCGCCACACCGGCGTCCCCCGGCCGGCGTGCCGCCGGTCCGGCAGGGCAGGATGTACGCCGAGGGGGTGGCGCATGGCTGGGCGGATCCGGGACGAGGACATCGCACTGGTCCGGGAACGCACCTCGATCGGTGACGTGATCTCCGAGACCGTCACCCTGAAGTCCGCTGGCGGCGGCAACCTCAAGGGTCTGTGCCCGTTCCACGACGAGAAGAGCCCGTCGTTCAACGTCTCGCCGGCCCGCAACGTCTGGTACTGCTTCGGCTGCGGGGCGGGCGGCGACGCGATCAAGTTCCTGATGGACGCCGAGCACCTCAGCTTCATCGAGTCCGTCGAGCGGCTGGCCGGCCGCGCCGGCATCCAGCTGCGCTACGTGGAGGACGACAGGGGCACCCCGCGCCCCCGCCCGCAGCAGGGTCAGCGCCAGCGCCTGGTCGCCGCGCACGCCGCCGCGGTCGAGTTCTACCGGTCCCAGCTCAGCACGGCAGGGGCGCGGCCGGCGCGGGAGTTCCTCGCCCAGCGTGGCTTCGACCGGGCCGCCGCCGAGCGCTACGGCTGCGGGTTCGCGCCGGACGGTTGGGACCTGCTCACCAAGCACCTGCGGCAACAGGGCTTCACCCACCAGGAGTTGGTGACCGGCGGGCTGTCCCGGGAGGCCCGCTCGGGCTCGCTGATCGACCGGTTCCGCCGCCGGCTGCTCTGGCCGATCCGCGACCTCGCCGGCGACGTGATCGGCTTCGGCGCCCGCAAGCTCTTCGACGACGACGACGGCCCGAAGTACCTGAACACCCCCGAGACGCCGATCTACAAGAAGTCGCACGTGCTGTACGGCATCGACCAGGCCAAGCGGGAGATCGCCAAGCAGGGGCGGGCGGTGATCGTCGAGGGCTACACCGACGTGATGGCCTGCCACCTGGCCGGCGTGACCACGGCCGTGGCGACCTGCGGCACCGCGTTCGGCGCGGACCACATCGGGGTGCTGCGCCGGCTCCTGCTGGACACCGACTCGGTGGCCGGGGAGATCATCTTCACCTTCGACGGGGACGCCGCCGGGCAGAAGGCCGCGCTGCGCGCCTTCTCCGACGACCAGCGCTTCGTGGGCCGTACGTTCATCGCGGTCAGCCCGGACAACATGGACCCGTGCGAGCTCCGGCTGGCCAAGGGCGACCTGGCGGTACGCGACCTGGTGGCCCGGCGCGAGCCGCTGGTCGACTTCGCGCTGCGGCACGAGATCGGCCGGTTCGACCTGGACACCGTCGACGGTCGGGTCGAGGCCATGCGCCGGGCCGCGCCGCTCGTCGCGCAACTCAAGGACCGGGAGAAGCGCCCCGAGTACGTCCGCAAACTCGCCATGGACCTCGGCATGGAGATCGAGCCGGTGCAGCGGGCGGTGCTCGCCGCCGCGAACGCCCCACCGCCCGGGGCCTCCCGGGACGCGGCACCCGCCGCCCGGCCCGCGCCGGCCCGGCCCGAGCCGATGCCGGACAACCCGCAGTCGATGGTCGAGCGGGAGGCGTTGAAGTTGGCCCTCCAGCAGCCGGTGCTGGCCGGGCCGATGTTCGACGCGGTGGAGGCCACGGAGTACGGGCACCCGATGCACGTCTCGGTGCGCGCGGCCATCGCCGCGGCCGGCGGGGCCGCGTCGGCGACCGGCGGCGCGGTCTGGATCGAGTCGGTCCGCGACACCTGCGAGGATCTGACGTCGGCGGCGCTGGTCGGTGAGCTGGCGGTCGAGCCGCTGCGGATCGACGGCGAGGCGGACCCGCGCTACGTGTCGATCACGATGGCCCGGGTGCAGTTCGGGTCGGTGACCGCCCGCGTCCGGGACCTGAAGTCGCGCATCCAGCGGATCAACCCGGTCAACAACAAGGACGAGTACTTCGCCGCCTTCGGCGAGCTGCTGTCACTGGAGCAGCACGCGAGGGCGCTGCGCGAGCAGGCCGCGGGAGGTCTCTAGATGGGGCTGTTCAGCCGCAAGCCGAAGCTTCCCCAGGCTGCCCGGCCACCGCTGACCGCCGACGAGCGGGTGCTGGCCTGGGCGGCGGCGGGTAACGGCGAGGGCGACGGGGTGGTGGTGGCCAGCAACCTCGGGCTGTGGCTGCCCGGCCGGGGGCACCGGATCGGCTGGCACGACATCCTCAAGGCGGTCTGGTCCGGCCGGGAGTTGACCGTCACGCCCGCCGAGGCCCTCGTCGAGCGCGACGGCTACACCGTGGTCGTCGACGGCCCGGCCGAGCCGTACCTGCTGCTCGACCCGGGTGAGTTGCCGCACCAGGTGCGGGCTCGGGTGACCCGCTCGGTCGCGTACACCGAACACCACCCGGTGCCCGGCGGCGCGGCCCGGGTCGCGGCCCGACGAGCGGCCGGGGTGGACGGTCTGGCGTGGACGGTCCGTCTCGACCCGGGCACCCCGGCGGACGACCCGGAGCTGCTCGCCGAGACCGACCGTCTGGTTACGGCGGCCCGTGCCGCCACCGCACCCGCCAACCTGTGAGCGAACGCTCGGTCTGCTCAACTGCCCCGGTAGTAGCGACTGGCGCCGGGGTGCAGCGGGATCGGGTCGCTCAGCGCGGCGCTGGTCCGGTTGAAGTTCGCCGCCTCGGGATGGACGCTGATCAGCTCCCCCTGGTGGTCGAAGAGCGTCCGGGTGAGGTCGTACGCCAGGTCGTCGGGCATGTCGGCGCTGACCAGGATCACATTCGCCACGGTGATGGTGGGCGCGTCGCTCGCCGTGTTGTAGACGTTGGCGGCCAGCGTCGAGGTGGTGTAGACGGAGCCGTAGCCCTTTTCGAGCGGCTGGAGGAGGTCGTCCAGCGGTAGCAGTCGGAACGTGCCGGGCGAACTGGTGAGCAGGTCCTTGATGCCGGGCGTGGGCAGGCCGCCGGAGAAGAACAGGGCGTCCAGGGTGCCAGCCCGCATCTGTTTCACCGTCTCGGGCAGCGACAGGTTGAGCCGCCGCACATCGCGATCCGGGTCGAGACCCGCAGCGTTGAGCAGCCGGCCGGCGATGATGTCGGTGCCGGACTTCGGCGAGCCGGTGGAGACCCGCTTGCCGCGCAGGTTCGCGACGGTCCCGATCTTCCCGTCGGTGCGCACGATCAGGTGGGTGTAGTTGCTGTAGATGCGGGCCAGCGCCCGGACCGGCTGCGGCTTCCCATCGAACGCGCCCCGCCCGGTGATCGCGTCGGCCGCGGTGTCGGCGAGACTGAAGGCGATCTCCATGTCGCCGTTGGCCAGGCGGTTGATGTTCTCCACCGAGGCGCCGGTCGGTTCGGCCCGCGCCTCGTAGCCGGGCAGATGCCGATTGATCAGATCCGCGTAGCCGCCGCCGAGCTGGTAGTAGACACCGGTGGTGTTGCCGGTGGCCAGGAAGATCCGCCCGCCGTGCCAGGCGTTCGACCTGGGCGATTCGCCGCCGCAACCCGTGACGAGCACGGCCAGCAGCAGCGACGCCACCAGCCGCCGCAGTCGTCCGGTCACCGGCGCGCCGCCGGCTCCAGTGCCTCAGCCACCCGCTGGACCAGGGTCGCCGTCTCGTAGCCGATCTGGCCGAGGTCGCAACCGGGCGCCGCGAGCACGCCGAGCAGCGCGCGTGAGCCGACCGCCATCACCAGCAGCACACCGCCGTCCATGTCGACGATCTGCTGCCGTACGCGGCCGGCGGACATCAGCCGAGCAGCGCCGATGGTCAGACTCGCCAGACCGCTGATCACCGCGGCGAGCTGATCGACCTGGTCGGTCGAGAGGTGGGGGGAGGCGGCCAGTCGAAGCCCGTCCTCGGAGACCGCGAGGGCATGCGAGACGTCCGGCACCTGGTCCACGAAGTTCGCGAGCAGCCAGTCCAGGCCTGTTGTCACGGGTGGGGTCAACGGATTCTCCCGGTGGGTGTCGAGTACGGATTGGAGCGGGCGGCGCTCGCCACGCCCTCGGCGAGGGCGCTGAGGCGACGCCGGACCACCTCGGGATCGAGCAGATCCGGCTCGGTGCGCGACGGCGGTGGGGCGGGCGGGTTCGTCGGCAGGTTCGTGGGTAGCTGTTCACCGCGGTTGCGACGAGGCAGCCCGCCGGCGGTGACCTGTGGCGTTGGCGGGCTGCCCGGCGGCGGCGAGAAGGCAGCGCCGGGCAGGGGCGGCACCGCTGGTGGCCGTACCGTGGCGACGCCGCGAATCTGACCGCCCGCGCCCAGACCAACGGCGAACTCGGTGGCCGCCGGGTGCGGTGGCCCATCCGGTGGCTTCGCCATGCCCGCTCCCGGTGCCATGCCCCTGCTCCCGGCCTGGGCGGACACCAGCGGTCGCGCCCCGGTGGCACCCTTGCTGCCCTGCCGAAACCATGCCGCTGGCCGGCCGGGCAGCGGCCGACCCGCCACGGGCTGGTGACTGGTGACCGCCTCGACCCGGGTCAACAGCACGTCGGGGATATCCACCTGCGCGACCGTGCCGCTGCCGGTGTTGTAGAGCTGCACCTGGATTCCGTACCGGTTGGCCAGGTGAGCCACCACGTGCAGCCCCATGCTGCCGGCCGCCGCGCTGCTGAGCATGGCCGGGCTCGCGAGCCGCTCGTTGATCGCGGCCAGCCGGCCCGGCCGGATGCCGATCCCGTGGTCGTGCACCCGCAGCAGGAGCCCGTCCACCGTGCGCCGGCCGTCGACCAGCACGGGAGCGTGCGGCGGTGAGTAGACGGTGGCGTTCTCCAGCAGCTCGGCGAGGAGGTGCACCAGGCTGCCGACCGCGGCGCCCTGGACCCCAGCCACCGGCAGGTTCAGCTCCACCCGAGGGTAGTGCTCGATCTCCGAGGCTGCCGCCCTGACCACGTCCTCCAGAACGAGCGGAGCCTCGTGCCCCCGGCTCGGCTCGCCGCCGGCGAGGACCAGCAGGTTCTCCCCGTTGCGGCGCAGGCGCGCGGCGAGGTGGTCCAGGGCGAAGAGGCGTTCCAGGATCTGGGGATCGGTCTCCTCGCGCTCGAAGTCGTCCAGCATCCGTAGCTGGCGGGTGATCAGCGTACGGATCCGGCGGGCCAGCGCCTCGGCCATCCGGGTCATGTCCAGGCGCAGCTCGGCCTGCGCGCCGGCGAGGCGCAGTGTGGTCTTGCTGACCGTGCCGAAAGCGGCGGCGACCTGGGCCACCTCGTCGTGACCGCGCGCGATCGCGGCGGTCACCGCGTCGGCGGCGCTCTCGTCCGGGCTCTCCGCTCCGGCGGCGATGGCGGTGACGCGTTCCGGCAGCTCGTGGTTCGCCATGGCCAGTGCCGCGGCCCGGAGCCGGCTCAACCGCCGACTGATGCGAATCGCCAGCACCGCCGCCGTGACCAGTGAGCCTAGCGCCACCGCGCCGGTCACCCCACCGGTGAGCAGGGCCGTCCACAGCGCGTCGCGGGCCAGCGCCGCGGCGTCGCGGTCGAGGTCCTCGGAGAGTTCCCGGCCGAGCAGGTTGTACCGGCGGATGGTGCCACTCTGCGCCACGAACCAGGCGTCGCCGTCGGTCTTCATCGCCTGGGCGCCACCGTCGGTCTCCAGCACCGCGTCCCGCATGCCGTGTGCGGTCTCCACGTCGGCACCGCTCATCAGCCGTACCCAGGAGCTGTTCGCCGTGCCGGTCGCGATCCGGAGGAACTCGGCCTCGCGCTGTTCCTGGGCACCGTGTAGCCAACCGAGCCTGGCGAGTTCGCCGGCGGCGAGCTTGCCCCGAACGAAGACAGCGCGCAGCAGGTCACGTTCGACGGAGGCCAGATGCTCCTGAGCGGCGACGGCGGCGACTTCCCGGGCGGCGTTCGCCAGCTCCGGGTCACGCAGCTGGGCCGGCAGCGCGTCCGCGACGGCGAGCAGTGACTCGACGGTGCGGGCGTACGCCGGGTCCGCCTCCGTGCCGGCCAGCGCCAGGGCGCGGTTGGGGGAGAGTCGTTCGAGCTGCGCTTCGGCGCTGCTGAGCACCGGCGTCAGCTCCGGCACGGACTGCCGGGCCTCTTCACCGGCGGAGCGGTACCGCTCGACGGCGGTGTCGACGCGGCGCCGCTGCGCATCCACCAGTGGCCGTCCGGCCGTGCCGCCGCGTTGGCGTAGGGCCGCCGTCTCGCCGAGTTCCCGTTCCAGCTCGTGGACCAGTTGGACGGTGACGGTGGCGGTGCCGGAGAGGACACGGGCCCGGTCGGCGTCCGCGGTGGCGGCGAGCGCGGCGTTGGTCTGCGTGGCACCGAGCACGGTCAGACCGATGATGGTCACCATGATCGGCGCGAGCAACTGGGTGCGGATCGAGCGCAGGTTCTCGAGGGCGCGGCTGGTGCGGTGCTGGCGTACGTGGGCGGGGAGCGGCACGGGGTCTCCCAGGTCGGGGTGGTGCCCGGCCCGGGCGGTGAGCCCGGGCCGGGACGATCGGATCAGCTCGCGGCGTTCAGCTCGGTCAGTGCCGTCTCCGCCCCGCGGTGCAGCGGCACCGGGTCGGTCTTGCGTGCCTTGTTGAGGTCGATGCCCTTGGCCGCCGGGTTGGCCTGGCTGAGGGCGTCCTTCTTCTCGAACACGGTCTTTGTGATGACGCAGGCGACGTTGGCGTCGAGGTTGTCGCGCACCAGTAGGACGTTCGGTACCACGATGGTCGGGACGTCGGCGGGGGTCTTGTAGACGTCCTTGGCGATCGTGCCGGCCTGGTACGCCGGGTTCAGCTCCGCCATCTTCGGCAGCAGCGGGGTGATGTCAATGAACTTGACCTTGTCGGCCGCGGTGGTGAAGAGGTCGGTGACGCCACCGGTCGGGGTGCCCCCGGACCAGAAGAAGCCGTCGATGCTGCCGTCCTTCATGCCGTCGACGGTCTTGGTCAGGTCGAGCCGCTGCGCCTGGACGTCCTTCGCCGGGTCGAGGCCGGCCGCGGTCAGCAGCCGCTGCGCGATGACCTCCGTACCGGACTTGGGCGATCCGGTGGAGATCTTCTTTCCCTTCATCTCAGCGACCGAGGTGATCCCCGCGTCGGCCCGGACGACGACCTGGGTGTAGTTGTCGTAGATCCGCGCGAGCGCCTTGACCGGCTGCGGCGCTTTGAAGCTCCCCTTGCCCTGCGTCGCGTTGACCGCGGTGTCGAAGAGCGAGAAGGCCACGTCGTACTGCCCGGCGACGAGCTGCTCGATGTTCTGCACCGAGGCGCCGGTCTCGGCGGCGGTGCCGGTGAGCTTGCCGCCGCTGGCGGTGGCCAGTTGCCCGGCGAGCGCGTTGCCGACGACGTAGTAGACCCCGGTGGCGTTGCCGGTGGCGATGCCGACCCGGGTGTCCTTGGTGACCTCGCAGGCGACGGCGCTGGAGGTGTCGTCGGTGGCCGCACCCTTCTGCTGGCCTCCGCATCCGGCGACGCCGGCCGTGACCAGGGCGAACGCCCCGAGACCCGCGGCTATTCGCACGTTGATCCGTCTCACCTTTTCTCCTCCTGATGGTCTTGCTGATTGACGCTCCTACCAGCGGCGGCCGTCCGGTTGGCCGCGCCGCGACGGAGCAGAACACCCGTCGCGGTGAGCGCGACCAGGGCGGCGCCGACCATGACGGGGACAGGTTCGAGCCACAGCAGCACCAGCCCGGCGATCGCGCCGAGGATCCGCTCGGGCGTCCCGGCCCGGCCGACGCCGGGCAACCAACCGCCGGCCGCCACCGCGAGCACGGCGACCCCGAGCGCGGTGGCCAGGCCGGCGAGCAGGACGCGGTCCACCCCGCCGATGCCGAGCAGCCCGAGCCCGGTCGGCGTGAGCACGAAGGCGATCGGAATGAGGTACGCCGGTAACGCGTACCGCAGGGTGTGCCACATGGTCGGGACCAGTCGCCCGCCCGTGACGGCGGCGGCGGCCACGGCGGCGAGCGCGGTCGGTGGGGAGACCTCGGAGAGCACCGCGAAGTAGAAGACGAACATCGCCGCGGCAGGTGTGGCGACGCCCAGGTTGAGCAGTGCGGGCCCGATGATCACCCAGCCGATCACGAACGAGGCGGTGACCGGCACGGCCAGGCCGAGCAGGGTGAGCGCGATCGCGGCGAGCAGGGCGGTGAGCGCGAGCACCACGAACGGGTCGGAGCTGACCGCCTGGGCGCCGCTGAGCAGCAGCGCCGCGGCCTGCGGACCGAGCCCGGTCTTGGTGGTGGTGGCGGTGATGATGCCGGCCGCGGCGCAGACCGCGCTGACCGCCAGCACTCCGCGCACCCCGTTGCTGAGCGCCTCGACCAGGCGTGCCGGGGTGAGCCGGTGCCGCCGGTCCAGGAAGGAGAGCGCAGCCGCCAACGCGGTGGCCAGCACCACGGCCCTGGTCGCCGAGGCGCCGACGGCGAGCATCACGACGATCACGATCAGCGAGAGGAAGTGGTAACCGAAGCGGGCCAGCAGCGTCCAGGCCGAGCCGGCGTCGATCGTCACCCGACGCACCCCGGAGCGGCGGGCGTCGATCTCCACGGCGAGCAGGATGCCCAGGTAGTAGAGGAGGGTCGGCACGGTGGCCCAGCCGAGCACCTGGAGGTACGAGACGCCGAGGTATTCGGCGATGATGAACGCGGCGGCGCCCAGCGTCGGCGGTGACAGGATCGCGCCGACGCCGGCCGCGGCGAGCATGCCGCCGGCCCGCTCCGCCGGATAGCCGGCCCGCCGCAGAATCGGCCAGGTGACCGAGCCGATGCTGACCGTGGTGGCCGCGCCCGAGCCCGAGACGGTGCCGAGAAGGAAACCGGCGGCGACCGCGGTGCGTCCCGGTGCGGTTCGGGAGCGGCGGAAGGCGGCGGCGGAGAGTTCCACGAAGAACCGGCCGGCGCCGGAGAGGTCCAGCACGGCGCCGTAGATGGTGAAGAGCACGATGTACGAGGCGGCGACGTCCAGTGGGGTGCCGTAGAAGCCGCTGTCGGAGTTGTAGAACGCGTCGATGAGCTGCCCGAAGTCGAGCCCTGCGTGGGCCACCGGCCAGGACTGCGGCAGCAACCCGCCGTAGTAGCCGAAGGCGAGGAAGAGCACACAGACCGCGGGAAGGATCCACCCGGTGGTCCGCCGGCACGCCTCCAGCAGCAGGAGCAGCAGTACGGTGCCGAGCACCATGTCGACCGGGTCGAGCAGCCCCTGACGATCGAGGAAGGCGTTGTAACCGCCGCCACCCGTGCCGATGGCCACCGGCAACACCGGGTAGAGGCAGCTCATCAGCGCGGCCACGGCGAGCGCCCAGTCGAGCGGGGTGGGACGGTTTCGTCTCGTCGATCCGCTCGGCGGGTCGGTGGTCGCTGCCGACGTGCCTCGTCGGGGCAGGCGCACTCCCGAGGGGTACGCCAGGAAGACCATGGGCAGGATGCCGGCAAGGAAGATGATCAGGTAGAACTTGCTGCCCTGTGCGAGAGGGAAGAAGACCTGCCAGATTGCGAGGGCGGCGACGGCGAGGGTGACACCGGTGCAGAAGAGGCCGAGCGGTCCGGTGAACACCCGACCCGGTTTCTCATCCTCGAATTGGGCCGCCAACTCACGGTCGGGCTGCCCGCCGACGGCCAGCGGGGCGGGGTCGGTCGCGCCGGGTTCCGTCGCCGGCTCCTTCTCGGCGGGTGGCCTCAGCAGCCGTTCTTCGACGTCGGCCGAGGCGGACGCGTCGATGTCTCGGGGCGAGGGGTTTGGGTCCTGAGCGGGGTGCACGGGCGACACGGTGGGGGACAATACGCGGGTGTGTGCCCTATGGGAATATCGTCGAAAGCTATTGCTGTGAGTAGCTGATTGCGTTGAGGGGAAACCCTCAGCGCGATGATGCTCGTGAATGTGAAGCCACGTCAGCAATAGCAGGAGAGTCCCGGATGGGCGACGATGGTGCAGGTGGCAGGGGATGTGGTTGCCGTTCCGAGGTCGACCGATCGACACGGCGGGCAAGCGCATAATTCTCCCCCTGATATGACCGAGAGTCACATCCGCTGTTCTGCGTGTGCCGCTCGGTGCCTTGTTTGTGGCATTTATCTGGTTCTAGCGCGCCTGCGGCACGGCGAAAAATCTCTCGGTGTGACCTTCTCGTGATCACGGTGGCGAGGTGGGTGTCCACGAATGTCAACGAACCACAATGTCCGGAAAGGACGACCCGGTCTGCCGCTGTTGGTGTCGCCCCCTGCTGTGCGGCTGGACCGTCCACGGTGATCGCATGCCTGGGTGGCGTTATTCGGGTGGTGTTGTCGGGGGTCTTGGTTAGGGTCGGGCGATGACTTCGGGGCGACCACTTATCGAGGCTCGCGGGCTGGTGAAGCGGTTCGGTGACTTCGCCGCCGTGTCCGGCATCGACGTCGACGTGCGGCCGGGCGAGGCGTTCGGGTTCCTCGGGCCCAACGGCGCCGGCAAGTCGTCCACCATGCGGATGGTCGGCTGCATCTCCCCGCCGAGCGGGGGTGAGCTGCGCATCCTGGGCATGGATCCGGTCCGCGACGGGCCGGCGATCCGAGCCAGGATCGGCGTCTGCCCACAACTGGACAATCTCGACCCGGAGCTGACCGTCCGGGAAAATCTGACTGTCTACGCCCGCTACTTCGGCATCTCCCGCCGAGTGGCCCGGGAGCGGGCCGCCGAGTTGCTCGACTTCGTCCAGCTCACCGAGCGGGCCGACAGCAAGGTCGAGCCACTCTCCGGCGGCATGAAACGTCGGCTGACCATCGCTCGTGCGCTGGTCAACGATCCGGAGCTGGTGCTGCTCGACGAGCCGACCACCGGGCTCGACCCGCAGGCCCGGCACCTGGTCTGGGAGCGGTTGTTCCGGCTCAAGCAGCAGGGCGTCACGCTGGTGCTCACCACGCACTACATGGACGAGGCCGAGCAGCTCTGTGACCGGCTCGTGGTGATGGACGGCGGGCGGATCGTCGCCGAGGGCTCGCCCCGAGCGTTGATCGAGCGGCACTCCACTCGCGAGGTCGTCGAGCTGCGCTTCGCCGCCGAGTCGCAGGAGCCGTTCGCCGGCAAGCTCGACGGTCTGGGGGAGCGGGTCGAGGTGCTGCCCGACCGCATCCTGCTCTACGTGGCCGACGGCGACGCCGCGGTCGCCGAGGTCACCGCCCTGGGGCTGCACCCGGCCAACGTGCTGGTGCGACGCAGCGGCCTGGAAGACGTCTTCCTGCAGCTGACCGGTCGCACGCTGGTCGACTGACCGCCGGCGGATGACGTTGGCGGCTCAGCCCCGCGGCATTTCCGGCGTACCACCCAGGGCCCGCGAAGATCCTCTCGGCTTCCTGAAAGTCGGGGTGTTACGACGGGGGGACGGCCCGACTTCCCGGAAACCGAGTCGATCAGGCGGCCGACGTGGGCGGGCCGGGCTGCGGGCGGGGGCGGGACCGTGGCGGGGGCCGGACGACGCGGCCGCCGGACCGTGGGCGGGGCCGAGCTGCGGGCGGGGCCCGGACGACGCGGCCAAACGCGGGCGACAGAGGCAACGGGGTCGTCGTAGGGTGACCGGCGATCTGTCGTAACCCGGGGGAGTTTCATGTCCGATCTGTTGGCCGCCAACCGACGTCAGGCCGGGTTGACTGCCCTCTATCTGGGCATTTTCGCGATGGTCTGGTTCAGTGTGCCGGCGGCGGAGCAACCGTTGCGTGCCCTACTCGTGGTGGGCAGCATCGCCGCACTGCTCACCGCCGCGCTGGGCGGCGTGCTGTCGGCCCAGCTCCGGGGGGCCGGCAGCCCGCGGGACCGGGCAGCCGACCGCCCGTACCTGCTCATCGTCGTCGCCGAGTTCGCCGCCGCCGGGCTGGGTGCCGCCGTGCTGGTCGCCGCCAACTGGTCCGAGTACGTTCCGGTGCTGGTCTGCCTGGTGGTCGGTCTGCACTTCTTCCCGCTCGCCCCGCTGCTACGGGATCCGTTGCTCCGTCCGCTCGGTGGGGCGCTGTGCCTGGTGGCGGCGGCGGGCCTCGTCACCGGCCTCGCCTCGGCGGTCTCCGCCGGCCTGGTGGTCGGCGTCGGCGCGGGAGTGCTGCTGCTCGGTCACGCCGCGCAGGCGCTGATCCGCGCTTACCGATCGGCCTGACCGGCAGGGGTCGCCGAGGTCGACGCGGTCCGATCGTTGACGGTTCAGCAGCAACCGCTGCCGGTGCTGACCGTCCTGGGTTTCGGCTGGGCGTCGGCGCCTAATTCGACCAGGGGTCGGGTGCAGCGATGATCGCGGCAACCCCGTCTGGCCGACGGGGTTGCCGCGAGGGCCAGCCGGACACCTGGGTCCGACCTGACCTGTCGAACTCGGTCAGCGGGCGACGGGAGGGACCTGGACGTCGACGTCGAGCCCGTAGTCCGAGTACAGCCAGGTCACCTCCATCTCCTCGTGCCAGCTCGGCTGGTCACCTCCGTCATGGTTCGGGTATTCGATGATCGTGATGAAGGAGATCTTGCTGACTTTCTGCGACTTCACGCCGATCTCGATGATCCCTTCGCCCGGAACTGTCTTCGGCCGGTCGGCATCGGTGGGCATGCTGACATAGCTGAACGAGTAGCGTTCGACGGCCGATTCGCCGCTACCGGCCGTGCCGAGGGCGGTGACCGTTCCCACGCTCCTCAGGGCGTCGAGCTGCGATGCCGGATTGACCGTGGTGGCCGGGTCGGCGAAGGGGACGTAGATGTGGGTGAGGTTGCGGAAGATGGCCGGCTGACCGAGGTGTCGAAAGCGGTCGCCCTTCGAGATGTAGAGGTCGCCGCCGACGATCCGCTCCTCGCTGATGATCCGCCCCTTCGCCTGTCTGGTCACCCGCCCGGTGGGCCCGTTCGGATCGAATTCCCCTTCGAAGGACTCCTTGGCGGAACCCGGCTTGCCGCGATCGACCCAGTTGCGGCTGGTGGAGACGCGGAACCGGAAGCTGCTCTGCGCGGAGGCCTGTGCCGCCGCGACCAGCCGAAGTTCCGGGGTCACCGCGGCGGCGGTGGTAGAGCCCGGTTGAGCGGAGGTAGTGCCCGGATCGCCGCCCGGGCCGGCCAGGCCCACGGCGGCGACGGCCACGACCCCGAGGAGCGCGAGCGCACCGCCGGTGGTAGCCACCGTCCGGCTCCGTCGCGCCCGCTGGCCCCGCATGATCAGGTCGGCGGTCGGCGCCTCGTTCGGCGGCTCTGCGTCGGCCAGATCTCGAAGCGCCATGGAGAGGTCCCTTCCGTCGATGGTCACTTGACTGCCTCCAAGGTGGACGTGTGGGGATGGGGGATGAGGTCACGAAGCTTCGCCATGGCGCGGCTGTGCTGCGTCTTGACCGCGCTGACCGAACAACCCAGCTCGGCAGCCACCTGCCGCTCGGTCAGGTCGACGTAGTACCGCAGCACGATCACCGCCCGCTGTTGGCGCGACAGCGTCATCAGGGCAACGCGTAGGTCCTGGGATGCCCCGTCCAACCCGGCGTGCGGGTCGACCCGGTCAGGCAGGTCAGCCGTCAGCGTCTCCCGACGGGACCGCCGCCACCAGCTGACGTTCCCGTTGATCAGCATCCGGCGCAGGTATGCATGTGGGTTGCCCGGGCCGACCTTCCGCCAGCGGACATACAGCTTGACCAGACAGTCCTGCAGCAGATCCTCAGCCCGTTGCCGGTCACCGATGAGCAACGTGGTGAACTGAAGGTGACGGGGCCACGCCTCCGCGACGAAGCTCGCATAGCTGGCGTTTCTTGACGCCGGATCGGCAACTTCCTTGGTCATACCTCTCACACGCCCGGGACCCTGGGAAAGGTCTACACCGTACGGAAACCGGCGCGACAGCGTCGGCGGCTCGTCGTAGCGTGGTCGGCGGTTGTCGTACCCCGGCGGTAGTCAGGCGTCGTGGGTGAAGCGCGGGGGTGGCGTGACGTGGGTGTGGTGCAGCGGGCGCGGCCGGCATTGCCCCGGGTGCCGGCGCTCGCCGTGCTCGGCTACTTCCTGGTCGGCTACCGCCGCACCTGGCGGGCCGGGGTGTTCTCCTCGTTCCTGCTGCCGGTGCTCACCGTGCTCGGCTTCGGGCTGGGGGTCGGCGCCTACATCGACCAGGGTGTCGGTGGCGTGCGCTACCTCGACTGGTTGGTCCCCGGGCTGATCGCCTCGACCGCGCTCCAGGTGGCCGTCGGCGACTCGACGTGGCCGGTCTTCAGCAACTTCCAGTGGATCAAGACCTACTTCGCGCAGAGCGCGGCGCCGCTGCGGGTGGCCGACATCCTGGGCGGGCACCTGGCCTTCGTGGTGTTCCGGGTGTGCACCACTATCGTGGCGTTCCTGCTGGTCACCGGGCTGTTCGGGGCATTGCGCTCGCCCTGGGCGGTGGCCACCCTGCCGGTGGCGATGCTGCTCACGCTGGCCGTGGCCGCGCCGACCTTCGCGTACGCGGCGTCGGTTTCCAGTGACAGTTGGCTGGCGATGCTGTTCCGGTTCGCGATCGTCCCGATGACGCTGTTCGCCGGGGTGTTCTTCCCGGTCGAGTCGCTGCCCGAGGTGCTGCGCTGGCTGGCGTACGTGACGCCGCTGTGGCATGCCGTCGACCTCTGCCGCGCGCTCACGCTCGGCGTCGCTCCGCAGTGGTCGGCGATCGGGCACCTGCTCTACCTGGCGGCCTGGTCGCTCGCCGGCTGGTTGCTGGCACTGCGCGCGTTCCGTCGCAAGCTCGTCGTCTAGGGAGGGTGTCGTGGTCACGCTGGTCCTGCCCCGGCTGGTCGACGTCTCCGCCGCGTCCCGGCGGTCGGCGTCGGTGGTCGAGCGCAACATCGCGGTGCTGAAGCCGGCCTACTGGCTGCTGCTGCTCTCCGGCTTCGTGGAGCCGCTGCTCTACCTGCTCTCCATCGGGGTGGGCGTCGGGACGCTGGTCGGTGACCTGCCGCTGCCCGGCGGGCGGCTGGTCTCGTACGCCGAGTTCGTCGCTCCGGCGATGCTCGCCTCCTCGGCGATGACCGGCGCGCTGGCGGAGACCACGTTCAATTTCTTCGGCAAGATGAAGTACATGAAGCTGTACGACGGGGTGATCGCCACCCCCGTGCGGCCGTTCGAGATCGCCGTCGGCGAGCTGGGTTGGGCGATGCTGCGGGGCAGCGCCTACTCGGCGGCGTTCCTCGGGGTGATGGTCGCGCTGGGCCTGACCACCGTGGCCCGGGCACTGACCGCCCTACCGGCCGCCGTGCTGGTGGGGTTCGCGTTCGGCGCGCTCGGCATGGCGCTGTCCACCTTCATGCGCAGCTGGCAGGATTTCGACCTGATGGGCTCCGCCCAGTTCACCCTCTTCCTCTTCTCCGGCACGTTCGTGCCGGCGCAGGCCTACCCGACCCTGCTGCACTGGCTGGTCGAGGTCACCCCGCTCTACCGGTCGGTGCACCTGATCCGTGGTGTGACGCTGGGCGTGGGTGGCTGGGCCTGGCTGCTCGACGTGCTCTACCTGCTGGCGATGATGGCGTTCGGCCTGCTGGTCGCCGGGCGGCGGATGAGCAGGTTGCTCTACCGATAGGGGTTACGCGCAGCCATCGACGGGGCATGTCGGAGACGACACCACCGACGGTGAGGAGGGGCGATGGCCTCAGACGAGTCTTCCGCCCGCAGCGGCATCGAGCGCGACTCCGCGAGCGAGCCCGTCGGGCCCGACGCGGGGCCGGACAGCCCCACCGACCTGTCGGGCGCCGGCTGGATGGCCGCGATGCGTCGGACGGTCCGCGAGTTTCAGGACGACAGCCTGACCGACTGGGCGGCGGCCCTGACCTACTACGGGGTGCTCTCCATCTTCCCCGGCCTGCTGGTGCTGATCTCCCTCCTCGGCCTGCTCGGCAACAGCGCCACCGAAGGCGTGCAGGACACCGTCAACCAGGCCGTGCCGGACGGCAGCATCCGGGAGATCATCACTGAAGCGATCAAGTCGGCCGATCAGAACGGCGGATTGGCCAGCGTCGCGGCGGTCATCGGTCTGTTGGCCGCGTTCTGGTCCGCCTCGGGTTACATCGGCGCGTTCATGCGTGCCTCGAACACCATCTACGACGTGCCGGAGGGTCGGCCGATCTGGAAGACCTTGCCGATCCGGGCCGGCGTGACCGCGCTGATCGGGGTGCTGCTGCTGGCCAGTGCGGTGATCGTGGTCTTCACCGGCCGCCTCGCCGAGCTGGTCGGGGACGCCGTCGGGTTGGGCTCGACGGCGGTGACGGTGTGGGACATCGCCAAGTGGCCGGTGCTGTTGATGCTGGTCATCCTGATGTTCGCCATCCTCTACTGGGCCTCGCCCAACGCGCGGCACGGCGGGTTCCGCTGGGTCAGCCCGGGTGGCGTGCTCGCCATGGTGATCTGGCTGGTGATCTCCGGCCTGTTCGCCTTCTACGTGAGCAACTTCGGCTCGTACAACAAGACCTACGGGGCGCTGGCCGGGGTGATCATCTTCTTGATCTGGCTCTGGCTGACCAACATCGCGATCCTGCTGGGCGCCGAGTTCGACGCCGAGTTGGAGCGCGGCCGGGCCATCGCGGCCGGGCACAACGTCGACGACGAGCCGTACGTCGAGCTGCGCGACGACCGCAAACTGAGGAAGAAGCGCGACGCGGCTGGTCGCTGACCCTTCGCAACCGCCCCGCCACCGCGTACCGGGTGGCGGGGCGGTTCGCTGTCCACCCCGCCCCAGCCCGCATCGATGCCTGGCTTTGATCAGAGAAGCGCAGGCCGCTCCGCGCCCCGCGTCAAGATCCGCGCAACTTCGCCGAAATTGCTGCCTCCGATGCGCCTGAGGCAACAACATCCCTGATGTTGCGCAGATCTTGACCGACGATCCGCAGATCCGCCCCCTCGCCCGCCGGTGCCGGCAGCAGGCCTGCTCGATCCACTCGGTATCAGGGAAATCGGGCCTTCTCGACGCGCCGGACACCCCGACTTCATGGACCCCGAGTCGATCAGGCCGTTTCGGCCTGTGCCTGGCCGCGTCGGGGCCGTTTCGGGCCTGTGCCTGGCCGCGTCGGGGCCGCTTCGGCCCGTGACCGGCCGCGTCGGGGCACCGCGATGGGCGCAGACTTTCCTTGATCCACTATTAGCTTTTGTTCGTTCGGACAAAAGTTGGGATCAGAACGGTTGAAGCTCTGGACAGGCGATGCGGAACGCTCCTACTGTGTCGGACACAACACCTCGGCATTACGTCGATGTGAACGAGTTCGGTGAAGAGGTGAGACCTCGGTGCGGACCGTCGACCCCCTGCACGTCCGGCTGTTGCGCCTGCTCCGCGACGAGGGAGCCGTGTCCAGGGCGGAGTTGGGCGACCGGCTGCAGATGCCGCGCCCGCGCCTGCTCGCCGAGTTGGATCGTCTGGTGGCGCTGGGCTACGTCGCCGAGGCCGGGCTCGCCGCCTCCCGAGGTGGGCGGCGCTCCACCTTGGTCGAGCTGAATCCGAAGCTGCGCTTCGCGGCCGTCGACCTGGGCGCCAGCTCGATGGATGTCGAGGTGGTCAACGGCCGGCTCGAGCCGGTGGCCCACTACGCCGAGGCAGCCGACATCCGTAACGGGCCGAAGGTGACCCTGCAACGGGTCAACGAGCTGCTGCACAAGGCCCGGGTCGACGGCGCGTACGAGCGCCTGGACGCGGTGGGCATCGGGGTGCCCGGCCCGGTCAGCTTCCGCGACGGCGTCCCGGTCTCGCCACCGATCATGCCCGGCTGGGACCGGTTCCCGGTGCGCGAGCTGCTCACCCGCGAGCACGGCTGCCCGGCCGTCGTGGACAACGACGTCAACATCATGGCGATCGGCGAACGGCACGGCGGGGTCGCCCACTCGGTGGACGACTTCCTCTTCGTGAAGATCGGCACCGGAATAGGGTGCGGCATCTACCTCAGCGGTGAGGTCTACCGGGGGACCGACGGCTGCGCCGGGGACATCGGTCACATCCAGGTCGACTCGCACGGTCCGATGTGTTCCTGCGGCAACGTCGGCTGCCTGGAGGCGCTGTTCAGCGGTGCCGCGCTGGCCAAGGAGGCCACCGTCGCAGCCCGCAGCGGAGTGTCACCGGCCTTGGCCGAGCGGATCGCGGCCCGCGGCGTGGTGACGGCCCTGGACGTCGCCGAGGGCGCCGTCGAGGGGGACGTGGCCTGCATCCAGCTCATCCGTGACGGCGGACGACGGGTCGGCGGGGTGCTCGCCGGCCTGGTCAGCTTCACCAACCCGTCGATGATCGTGATTGGCGGCGGGCTCGCCCAGCTCGGGCACATCCTGCTCGCCGAGATCCGCAGCGTGGTCTACCGCCGGTCGCTGCCACTGGCCACCGGCAACCTGCCCGTCGTGCTGTCCGAGCTCGGCGGCCGCGCTGGCGTCGCAGGCGCGGCGGTGCTCGCGAGCGACGTCGCCTTCGGAGAAGCGTCATGACTGAGGGGGAGACCGTGGTCCAGCCTGAAGAGACCGTCGGCGCCGACGCGCCGCTGATCGAGGCCCCCGCCGACACCGTCGCGGGCGAGGTGGTCCTGCGCCTCACTGATGTGGTCAAGACCTTCCCTGGCGTACGCGCGCTGGACGGCGTGCAGCTCGAGGTGCGGGCCGGCGAGGTGCACTGCCTGCTGGGGCAGAACGGCGCCGGCAAGTCCACCTTGATCAAGGTGCTGTCCGGGGTGCACCAACCCGACTCCGGCCTGGTCGAGTGGCGCGGTGAGCCGACGAGCTTCACCAACCCGCAGGCCGCCATGCGTGCCGGCATCGCCACCATCTACCAGGAGCTCGACCTGGTAGAGGACCTGTCGGTGGCGGAGAACGCCTTCCTCGGCCACGAGCCCCGCAGCCTCGGCTTCGTCCGGCGCGGGCAGATGGCCCGGCGTACCCGGCAGATCCTCGGTCGTCTCGGTCACGGCGAGATCCCGCCGCGCCGGATGGTCCGGTCGCTGCCCGCCGCCGGTAAGCAGATCGTCAGCATGGCCCGGGCGCTCTCGCACGAGGCCCGACTGATCATCATGGACGAGCCGAGCGCGGTGCTGGCCCACGACGAGGTCGGCAACCTGTTCCGGATCATCCGTGAGCTCACCAGTCAGGGCATCGCGGTCATCTACATCTCCCACCGCCTGGAGGAGATCCGCGAGATCGGCGACCGGGTCACCGTACTCAAGGATGGCCGGACCACGGCGGCGAACCTGCCGGCGCGCGACACCCCGACCCGCGACCTGGTCAGCCGGATGACCGGCCGCACCATCGAGTACGTCTTCCCGGACCGCCCGACCGAGCCCACGGTCGGCGCCGAGCTGCTCCAGGTCGAGGGGCTGACCCGCGCCGGTGAGTTCGCGGACGTCTCGCTGGAGGTCCGCGCCGGGGAGATCGTCGGCATCGCCGGCCTGGTCGGCTCCGGCCGATCCGAGCTGCTGGAGACGATCTACGGCGCCCGCGCGCCGGAGGCCGGGTCGGTCCGGATGGCCGGTCGCGCGCTGCGTCCGGCCAGCGTCGGCGCAGCGGTACGGGCCGGGATGGGCATGGCACCGGAGGAGCGCAAGAGCCAGGCGTTGCTGCTCGGGGAGCCGATCTACCGCAACGTCACGCTGGCCACCTTCGGCCGGTACGCGCGGCTCGGCTTCACGAACGCGAGCAGGGAGCGGGCCGAGGCGGATCGGATCGCCGAGAACCTGGAGCTGCGTCCTCGGGACGTCAACCGGCCGGTGCGCACCCTCTCCGGCGGCAACCAGCAGAAGGTGGTGGTCGGGCGTTGGCTGCTCGGCGACATCAAGCTGCTGCTGCTCGACGAGCCAACCCGCGGCGTGGACGTCGGCGCGCGGGCCGAGCTTTACCAGGTCATCCGGGCGCTGGCAGCCCGGGGCGTCGGGGTGCTGCTGGTCTCCAGCGAGGTGCCCGAGGTGCTGGGCCTGGCCGACCGGGTCCTGGTGATGCGGGAGGGGCGGGTCATCCGCGAGGCCCCCGCCGAGGATCTCGACGAGAACATCGTGCTCGACCTCGTCATGGCGGGGTCCCTGATGGAAGGCGCACCGGCATGAGTGAGGTCCCTGCTCCCACCGCGACGCCGGAGCGCGCCGCGCAGCTCCCGGCGCAGTCGCCTCCGGTGGACCCGGCCGAGACGGCGGCGGCCAGCGACAAGGCGGCGGCATCAACGGGTCGGCTCTCCTGGTGGCGGGGGGACGGCGGCGAGGGCGCCAAGCGCAACCTCGGCCTGATCGGTGTGCTTGCCGCGCTCATCGTGGTCGGCGCGATCACCAAGCCCGACCTCTACGGCGATCCGTCCTGGGTCTGGAACAACATCCTGGCCATCCTGCAGCTCGCCTCCGTCGTCGGCGTGGTCACGGTCGGCATGACCTTCGTGATCATCGGCGGTGGCATCGACCTGTCGGTCGGGGCGATCGTCGCGCTGGCCGGGGTCTGGTGCACCACAGTGGCCACCCAGAGCTACGGTGCCGGCGGCATGATCTTCGCGGCCATCGTGGTCGGCATCTGCGTGGGTCTCGTCAACGGCGTGCTCATCTCCTACGGGCGGCTGGTGCCGTTCATCGCGACGCTCGCGATGTTGGTGGCCGCCCGCGGGCTCGCGGCGTCGATCTCCAACAAGCAGACCCAGGTCTCGAGCAGCACGTTCATCAACGACATCGCCGCTCGCAAGGTGCTGGGGATTCCGGTCCTCGTCTACATTCTCGGCGCGGTCGTGCTGGCCGGGTGGATCCTGCTCAACCGGACGACCTTCGGCCGGCGGACCATCGCCGTCGGTGGCAACCCGGAGGCGGCACGGCTGGCCGGCATCAACGTCCGCCGGCACACCATGCTGCTCTACGGGCTCTCCGGTCTCTGCTGCGGCGTCGCGGCCATCATGCTCACCTCGCAGGCCACCTCGGCCCAGGCGGCCATGGCCAATCTCTACGAGTTGGATGCGATCGCCGCCGCGATCATCGGTGGGACGCTGCTCAGCGGTGGCCGGGGCACGGTCGTCGGCTCACTGCTCGGCGTGATCATCTTCGCCACCATCACGAACCTCTTCGCCATCAACGGCCTCTCCATCGAGGCGCAGAACATGGTCAAGGGCGGCATCATCGTGGCAGCCGTCCTGGTCCAGCAGCTCCAGTTCAAGTCCTTCACTCGGCTCCTCGCGCGGAACAGGCTCACCACCACAACCTGACGCACCGCACGTCGTCCCTGGCTACGTCGAGACCTTCGACAGTGGCCGGACCTCGCACACCCTCACCATCCTCACCCTGCATATCAGGAGGTCGTCATGACCCAGCACAGTCGCGACGTGTCGCGCCGTCGGTTGCTGTTCGGCGGAGCCGCCGTCGGCGCCGCAACCCTGCTCACCGCCTGCACCAGCAACGACACCCCGGCGGCCAGCACCCAGACCAAGGCCGCGGGCGACAGTTCCGGCAACAACGCCCCGGGCAAGAAGGTCGTCATCGGCTTCTCGGCCCCCGCCGCCGACCACGGTTGGATGGGCGCGATCCACGCCAACGCCAAGGCGCAGGCCGCGGCCTACTCCGACGTGGAGTTCAAGGAGGTCGACGGCGGGGCGAACTCGGAGGCCCAGCGTTCGACCCTCGGCACGCTGATCGCCCAGAAGCCGGACATCATCGTCGTGCTGCCGCACGACGGCAAGGAGGTCAACGCGGTCGCCCTGCAGGCGATGCAGGCGGGCATCCTGATCGTCAACCTGGACCGGGCGTTCCCCGACGCGCTGGCCTCGCGGCTGGTCATCAAGGGTGACAACTACGGCATGGGCGTCTCGGCCGGGCACTTCATCGGCAAGCAGCTCAAGGACAAGGGCGTCTCCAACCCGGTCATCGGTGAGATCGCCGGTCTGGAGATCCCGCTGACCGTCGAGCGCAGCGCCGGCTTCGCGGCGGCTCTCGCGACGTACGGCTTCAAGGTGACCAACCGCCGCTCGGCCGAGTTCACCTCGGACAGCGGCCAGCGCGAGGCAGCCCAGCTGCTCCAGGCGCTGCCCAAGATCGACGCGGTCTGGAACCACGACGACGACCAGGGCATCGGTGTCCTCGCCGCGGTCAAGCAGGCCAACCGCTCAGAGTTCTTCATGGTCGGCGGCGCGGGCTCGAAGCTCGCGATCGACGCCATCAAGGCCGACAACAGCGTGCTCAAGGCGACGGTCACCTACAACCCCTCGATGGCCTCTTCGGCGGTCTCACTCGCCCGGCTCATCGCGCAGGGCCGGGGCCTCGGCGACCTCACGGAGCTGCAGGTGCCCAAGGAGGTGACCCTCACCTCCGAGACGATCACCAAGGAGAACGCGGGCGACTACGCGAAGCTCGGGTTCTGACACACGGGGGGAGACCCACCTTGTCCACGACAGACAGAGAACTGCGGGTCGGCATGGTCGGCTACGCGTTCATGGGCGCCGCGCACTCACAGGCGTGGCGCACCGTGAACCGCGTGTTCGACCTGCCGGCGCGGGCCCGGATGGCGCTGATCTGCGGCCGGGACACACCGAAGGTGGCCGACGCCGCCGATCGGCTCGGCTGGGACGCGTACACCACGGACTGGCGTGACCTGATCACCCGGGACGACATCGACGTGGTCGACATCTGCACCCCGGGCGACAGCCACGCCGAGATCGCCCTGGCCGCGTTGGCTGCCGGCAAGCACGTCCTGTGCGAGAAGCCGTTGGCCAACACGGTGGCCGAGGCGCGGGCGATGACCGCTGCGGCGGACACCGCCCGTGCCGCCGGGGTGCGGTCGATGTGCGGGTTCAACTACCGCCGGGTCCCCGCGGTCACGATGATGCGCCAGCTGGTCGCCGACGGACGACTCGGGGTGATCCGCCACGTCCGAGCGACGTACCTGCAGGACTGGATCGTGGACCCGCAGTTCCCGCTGGTGTGGCGGTTGCAGAAGGACCGGGCGGGCTCCGGCGCGCTCGGCGACATCGGCGCGCACATCATCGACCTGACGCAGTTCGTGACGGGTCAGCGGATCACCGGCGTCAGTGCGGTGACCGAGACCTTCGTCAAGGAACGGCCACTGCCGGGCGAATCGAGCGGGCTGGCCGCGACGGTCGACGGCGCCGGACCGGCCACCGGGACGGTCACCGTCGACGACGCCGCGGTCTTCGTGGCCCGGCTGGACGGTGGCGCGCTGGCCACGTACGAGGCGAGCCGTTTCGCCACGGGTCGCAAGAATGCCCTGCGGGTCGAGATCAACGGCTCGCTGGGCAGCGTGGTCTTCGACCTGGAGCGTCTCAACGAGCTCGAGTTCTACGACGCCACCCGGCCCGGTGTGGAGCAGGGCTTCAACCGCATCCTGGTGACCGAGGGGGAGCACCCGTACATGTCGGCGTGGTGGCCGCCCGGCCACATCATCGGCTACGAGCACTCCTTCACGCACCAGATGCGCGACTTCATCGAGGCCGTCGCCACCGGCGCCGACCCGGCTCCGTCGTTCGCCGACGCGTTGCAGGTCCAGTTGGTACTGGACGCGGTGACCCGTTCGGCGGAGATCGGCTCCTCCTGGACCGAGGTGGAGCCGGCGCTGACCGCGGTGGCCGTCTGACCCATGTTCATCCGCGGTGGCGGTGCTCCTGCCACCACCGCCCGACCGGCTCTCCGGAGCCGACCGGCGAGGGACCGGCCGCGGTTTGCGCCCCGCGGCCGGGACGAGGTCGGTACCGGAGAGCGTGCAGCCGAGCCGTACGGCCCGGTGGCGCACGAGCAGGACGGCCGTTCGGTGCGGCCGGACCGGGATTCCCCGGCCGCACCGGAAGGCCGCCAACCAACGCCGACGATCCGTCGGAGACGCCGGAGATGTCGGCCTGAGATGTCCGGTCGGGGCACCATCGCCCCGGTTGGCCGGATGCGGGGGAGGCAGGGTCGAGACGCCGACCGACCCTGCCTACCAGCCCCGTCTGCCCGCACCCGTGCCGGGAACCGGTCCGGCGTCGTCGCCGCCGACGCCGACGTCGGAGTCCGGTGCGCTTCCGGTGCGGAGCGGGCGGACGGGGCCCATCCACCCAAGCCATATCTTTCCGAGAAATATTCTGATATTCCTATATCTCATTGCACCGACGGTTCCTCCTGAACGGGAAGGAGCACCATGCGAACGGGTGTCTGGTTGGTGGGAGCGCGCGGTTCGGTCGCGACCACCAGCATCGTCGGAGGGCTCGCGTTGCGAGCCGGCCTGGCCGGGCCGACCGGCTGCGTCACCGAGCTTCCGGACCTACGCGGGCCAGCCCTGCCGTCCTTCGCGGATCTGGTCTTCGGCGGGCACGACGTCACCACCACGCCACTGTGCAAGCGCGCCGAGGCCCTGGCCGACGCCGGTGTCGTCCCCTGGCGACTCGTCGCCGCGCTCCCCGACGAGCTGGCCGCCGTCGAGCAGGAGCTGCGACCCGCGCCGACGGGCGCCACCCAGGCCGACCGGGCCGCCACCGTGGTCGACGACCTCGTCGCCTTCCGCGAGCGGCACGCGCTGGACCGGGTGGTGGTCGTCAACGTCTCCGCCACCGAGCCGGCACCCCGACCGCATCCCGGGCACGCCGACCCCGAGGCGCTGCGCGCCGCCCTCACCGGCCCGGACGAGGTGCTGCCGCCCAGCTCCCTGTACGGGTACGCGGCACTGCTGGCGGGCTGCCCGTACGTCGACTTCACCCCGTCCACGGGGCTGCGGCTGCCGGCGCTGACAACGTTGGCTGAGCAATCCGGGCTGCCGTACGCCGGGCACGACGGCAAGACCGGGGAGACCTTGGTCAAGTCGGTGCTCGCGCCGATGTTCGCGATGCGGAACCTGGCCGTGCGCTCCTGGTCCGGGGTCAACCTGCTCGGCGGTGGCGACGGCGCCACTCTCGCCGACCCGGCCGCCAACGCGGCCAAGGTGCAGAGCAAGCAGCGGGTGCTCGGCGAGACGCTCGGCTACGTCCCGCAGGGCGGCACGCGCATCGAGTTCGTCGAGGAGTTGGGCGACTTCAAGACCGCCTGGGATCTGATCACCTTCGCCGGCTTCCTCGGCACCGGGATGCGGATGGAGTTCACCTGGCACGGCTGTGACTCCGCGCTGGCCGCGCCGCTGGTGCTCGACCTGGCCCGGCTGACCGCCGCCGCGCACGCCGCCGGGCACGTCGGGCCGCTGGCCGAGCTGGGCTTCTTCTTCAAGGACCCGCTCGGCGCGCCCACCCACTCGCTGGGCGAGCAGTGGGCCCGGCTGACCGACTTCACCCAGCGGTTGCACGCCGGCCGGGACGGTGGCCATGACCACGCTGGCTGACCTCGCCGAGTTGGTGCGAGCGCCCGCCGCGCTCTCCGTACCCGGCGACGTGGTCGCCGGTGCGACGGCGGCCGGCGCGTTGAGCCCGCGTACCCCCGCCCTGGCCGGCGCCTCGGTGTTGCTCTACTGGGCCGGCATGGCCGCCAACGACTGGGCCGACCGGCGGCTGGACGCCGTCGAGCGGCCCGAGCGGCCGATCCCGAGCGGCCGGGTCGCACCGGCCGCCGCGGTCGGGCTCGCCGCCGGCCTCACCGCCGCCGGCGTGGGTCTGGCCGCCGCCGTGGGCGGTCGCCGCGCCGCCGCGCTCGCCGTGCCGCTGGCCGCCAGCATCTGGGGGTACGACCTGCTGGCCAAGAACACCGCGGCCGGGCCGGTCGTGATGGCCGCCTGCCGAGGGCTGGACGTGCTGCTCGGCGCGTCCGGCGGCCGGCTGGTCCGGGCACTGCCGGCGGCGGCGACCATCGCCGCGCACACCTGGACGGTCACCGAGTTGTCCCGTCGCGAGGTCAGCGGCGCCGACGCCGCCCTGCCCCGGCGCACACTGGCCGGCACGGCCCTGGTCGCCGCCAGCGCCGCCGTCGCCGTCCCCGGCACCCGCGCCGCCACCCGGCCAGCCGACGTGACCACGACGAATGGTCGCGGCCGGTCCGGCCAGCTCGCGGCGGCGCTGCCCGCGGTGCTGGCCGGTTGGTACGCGGCGCGCTACGGCGCGGCTCAGGCCCAGGTCGTCCGGGACCCGTCGGCGGGGCGGGTACGCGCCGCGGTCGGTGCCGGCATCACCGGACTGCCCGCGCTACAGGGAGCGCTCACCGCACGCGGCGGGGCCGGCCTGCTCGGGCTGGCCGTCGCTGCGGCGGCGCCACTGGGCCGGCGGCTGGCCCGGAAGGTCTCGCCGACATGAGCGTGCCCCGACCCGCGACGCCGACGGCCGACGCCCGGACACTGCGCCTCGGGTACGGCACCAACGGCTTCGCCAACCACCGGCTCGACGACGCGCTCGCCGTCCTCGCCGATCTCGGCTACGTCGGGGTGGCGCTCACCCTGGACCACGACCACCTCGACCCGTTCGCGCCCGGGCTCACCCGCCGGATCGCGGCGGTCGGCCGACGGCTGAGTGAACTGGGCCTGGCGTTGGTGATCGAGACCGGGGCGCGTTACCTGCTCGACCCGTGGCACAAGCACGCGCCGACCCTGCTGCACGACGACCCGACCCGGCGGATCGAGTTCCTGCGCCGGGCCGTCCGGATCGGCGCCGACCTCGGTGCGGAGGCGGTCTCCTTCTGGGCTGGTGTCCGCCCCGAGCACGTGCCACCGCAGACCGCCTGGGACCGGCTGGTGGCCGGCTGCGCCACCGTCCTCGACGCGGCGGACACCACCGGCGTCACGCTCGGCTTCGAACCGGAGCCGGGGATGCTGGTCGAGGACATCGCCGGCTGGCGTCGGCTGCGGTCCGCGCTGGGCGACCCGGCCCGCTTCGGCATCACCCTCGACATCGGGCACTGCCGTTGTCTGGAGCCGTGGCCGGTGCCGCAGTGCGTCGCCGAGGTGGCCGGGCACCTGGTCAACGTGCAGATCGACGACATGCGCAGGGGCGTGCACGAGCACCTGGAGTTCGGCACTGGCGAGATCGACTTCCCACCGGTGCTGGCGGCCCTGGCCGAGGCCGGCTACCGGGGACTGGTCGCCGTCGAGTTGCCCCGGGACTCACACGCCGCGCCCGCCGTGGCCGCCCGATCGATCGACTTCCTGCGCGCCGCAGCGGCCAAGGCCGCCGGCCACAGCGGGGACGAGGTGCCCACCCGCGCCCTTTGCTCTGCTTCAACGGACGCAACAGCGGCCGTCCGGTATCCGGACAACGACCGTCGCGTGGAGTGAAGCAGAGCAAAGGACGCGCTCGGGCACCTGCGGAGCAGCACAGCAGCACGAGGGAGGAGACGGGATGACACCGGATTCACTACGGGCCGCGCTGCGGGGCGTACCCGATCCCGGCTGGCTGGACACGGCGCTGCGCCGGGTCGCGGCCGAGCCCGCCGCGATCACCCGGCTCTTCCCCGCCGCAGGCCGGCGCTGCGGCCGGGCCGAGTTGCCCGACGCTCCCGGGTGGACGGCCGACGACGCGGCCCGGGTGCTGCTGCTCACCGCCCTGCCCGCCGAGCACGTCGAGCACGCCGACGCCCTCTACCGGCACGGTGACGCCGCCGAGCGGCGAGCCGTGCTGCGGGCCCTGCCACTGCTGCCGATCGGCGCGGCCGGGTTGCCGCTGCTGCACGACGCGATCCGGACCAACGACACCCGGCTGGTCGCCGCCGCCCTCGGCCCGTACGCCGAGCACCTCGACCCGGCGGCCTGGCGGCAGGCGGTGCTCAAGTGCGTGTTCACCGGCGTGCCGCTGGCCGTGGTCGCCGACCTGGACTCCCGCGCCGACGGGGAGTTGGCCGCAATGCTGGCCGCGCTGGCCGCCGAGCGGCACGCCGCCGGCCGGGAGATGCCCGCCGACGCCACCGAGCTGCTCGACCGGCTCACCGCCCGTACTCCCAAGGAGGCGTGAATGCGCATCTTCGACCCGCACATCCACATGACCTCGCGCACCACGGACGACTACGAGCGGATGGCCGCGGCCGGGGTCCGGGCGGTGGTGGAGCCGGCGTTCTGGCTGGGCCAGCCCCGCACCAGTGCGGCGTCGTTCGCCGACTACTTCGACTCGTTGATCGGCTGGGAGCCGTTCCGGGCCGGGCAGTTCGGGGTGCGGCACTACGCGACCATCGCGCTGAACCCCAAGGAGGCCAACGACCCGCGCTGCCGCCCGGTGCTCGACCTGGTGCCCCGCTACCTGGACAAGGACAACGTGGTGGCGGTCGGCGAGATCGGCTACGACTCGATGACCCCCGAGGAGGACGAGGCGTTCGCCGCGCAGCTCGCGCTCGCCGTGGCGTACGACCTGCCGGCGCTGGTGCACACCCCGCACCGGGACAAGGCGCGCGGATGCGAGCGAACCCTCGCCGTGGTCGCCGAGTCGGGCATCGACGCGGGTCGCGTGGTGGTCGACCACCTCAACGAGGTGACCGTCAAGCTGGTCCGGGACACCGGCTGTTGGCTGGGCTTCTCCATCTACCCGGACACCAAGATGACACCGCTGCGGATGGTGGAGCTGCTGCGGGAGTACGGGCCGGAGCGGATGCTGGTCAACTCGGCCGCCGACTGGGGGCGCTCGGACCCGCTGCTGACCCGGGCCACCGGCGAGGCCATGCTGGAGGCCGGGTTCACCGACGACGACGTCGACCGGGTGTTGTGGCGTAACCCGGTGGAGTTCTACGGGCAGTCGGGCCGGCTCGACCTGGCCGACCTCGAGGTCGGCGCCGTGGACCCGGAGACCGGCAACTCGATCCTGCGCGGCGGCAGCTGATGCGGCTGCGGCACGCCGGCGGCGAGACCGTGCACCTCGGCTACTGCACCAACGTGCACCCCGCCGAGGACCTGGCCGGCATCCTCACCCAACTGGACACCTACGCCGTGCCGGTACGCGCGGCACTCGATACCGACGTGCTCGGCCTCGGCCTGTGGCTGGCCGCGCCCGTCGCCGCCGAGCTGGCCGCCGACCCCGGCCTGCGTCGTCGGCTGCGCGCCGAACTCGACGCGCGCGGGCTGGAGGTGGTCACCCTCAACGGCTTCCCGTACGCGGCCTTCCAGGCGCCGGTCGTCAAGCACGACGTCTACCGGCCGGACTGGACCACCGCGGCGCGGTTGGCGTACACCCTGGATCTGGCCCGGATCCTGGCCGACCTGCTGCCGGACGACGCGGCCCGGGGCTCGATCTCCACCCTGCCGCTGGCCTGGCGGCAACCCTGGGACGCCGACCGGGCCGACGCCGCCCGTGGTCGGCTGGACCAGCTCGCCGCCGGCCTGGCCGAGGTGGAGCGCGACACGGGCCGTCCGGTGCGGGTCGCCTTCGAACCGGAGCCGGGGTGCGTGGTGGAGAGCACCGGTCAGGCAGCCGCGCTGCTCTCCGGCGTGGACACCGAGCGGCTGGGTGTCTGTCTCGACCTGGCGCACCTGGCCTGCGCCTGGGAGGAGCCGGCCGCGGCGCTGGACCGACTGCGGGCGGCCGGCCTGCCGGTGGTGAAGGTGCAGGTCTCCGCCGCCGTCGAGGCGGCCGATCCGGCCGGTGGCGCGGAGGCGCTGCGCCGCTGGGTCGAGCCGCGCTTCCTGCACCAGACCCGGGGCGCGGGCTGCGCCGGCGTGGCCGACCCGGCCGACCCGGCGTACGCGGCCGACGACCTGGACGCCGCGCTGGACGCGGAGCTGCCCGGCCCCTGGCGGGTGCACTACCACGTGCCCCTGCACGCCCCACCCGAGGAACCGCTGAGCTCCACCCTGCCGGTGCTGCGCGACGCGTTGGCTGCCCTCTTCGCCGGCCCGACGGTGGGCTGCGACCACCTCGACGTGGAGACGTACACCTGGGGGGTGCTGCCGGCGGCACGACGGCCGCGCACCGACGCCGAGCTGGCCGCGGGCATCGCCGCCGAGCTGGCCTTCGCCCGCGCCGAGCTGGTCGGTCTGGGTCTGACTCCGACGCGGACCGCGTCGACGACGGTGGGGGTGTCCCGATGAGCCGGCGGCTGGTGGTACTGGACGTGGTCGGGTTGACCCCCCGGCTGCTGGCGCACATGCCCCGGCTGCGGGGGGTCGCCGACGGCGGCTTCCGGGCCGAGCTGGGCACCGTGCTGCCCGCGGTGACCTGCTCGGTGCAGTCCACCTTCCTCACCGGCGAACCGCCGAGTGGGCACGGGATCGTCGGCAACGGCTGGTATTTCCGGGAGCTGGGTGAGGTGCTGCTGTGGCGGCAGCACAACGCGCTGGTCGGCGGGGAGAAGCTCTGGCACGCGGCCCGCAAGGCCGAGCCCGGCTACACCGTCGCCAACGTCTGCTGGTGGTACGCCATGGGCGCCGATGTCGACTGGACGGTCACCCCGCGCCCGGTCTACTACGCCGACGGGCGCAAGGAACCGGACTGCTACACCGACCCGCCGGAGCTGCACGACGCGCTCACCGGCCGGCTGGGCACCTTCCCCCTGTTCACCTACTGGGGGCCGACGGCCGGGCTGCCCTCGTCGAAGTGGATCTGCCAGGCCGCCGAGCAGATCCTGGCTGACGTCTCGCCCGACCTGACCCTGGTCTACGTCCCGCACCTGGACTACGACCTGCAACGGTACGGCCCGTCCTCGGCGCAGGCCGCCGCCGCCGCGGCGGAGCTGGACGCGGTGCTCGGGCCGCTGCTGGACGCCGCTCGAGCCCGGGACGCCACCGTCGTGGTGCTCTCCGAGTACGGCATCACCGACGTGAACCGGCCGGTGGACGTCAACCGGCTGCTGCGCGCCGAGGGACTGCTGCGGGTGCACACCCAGGCCGGCATGGAGTACCTCGACCCGTGGACGTCACGGGCGTTCGCGGTCGCCGATCACCAGGTCGCGCACGTCTACGTCCGGGACCCGGCCGACGTGCCGGCGGTGGCGAAGCTCTGCGAAGGGCTGCCCGGCGTGGCCGAGGTGCTCGACGCGGAGGGCAAGGCCGCACACGGGCTGGACCATCCGCGCGCCGGCGAGCTGGTGCTGGTGGCCGAACCGGACTCCTGGTTCACCTACTACTACTGGCTGGACGACGCCCGGGCGCCGGACTTCGCCCGGCTGGTGGAGATTCATCGCAAGCCGGGTTACGACCCCGCCGAGTTGTTCTTCGACCCGGCCGGGCCGGGGGCGGCGAAGCTGCGGGCGGGGGTGGCTCTGGCCCGCAAGAAGGCGGGCATGCGCTACCTGATGAGCGCCGTCGGCCTGGACGCCGGGGCGCGGGCGGTCCGCGGCTCACACGGGCGGTTGCCGACCGATCCTGCGGACGCCCCGGTGCTGCTCTGCTCCGATCCGGCGGCGGCCCGGGACCGCATCGCGGCGACCGAGGTCAAGGCGCTGCTGCTGGAGCTGGCCGGGCTGGCCACCAGCGGCGCCGCGGAGCGGCCGGGGGAGGGCTCATGACGCTCACCGTCACGCCCGCCGACACCAGCGGGCTGCGGGCGCGCTTCGACGCGGAGTTGGCCGCCTTCCTCGACCGGCAGGGCCCGGACTGGCCGGACGGCGCGCCGCGCGGGGTTTTCACCGCCCTGCACCGGTTCGTGCTGGCTGGTGGGAAGCGGCTGCGTCCGCTCTTCTGCTACTGGGGCTGGCGGGGCGCCGGGGCGGCCGACGGAACGCCGATCGTGATGGCGGCGGCGGCGTTGGAGCTGTTCCACGCGTTCGCGCTGATCCATGACGACATCCTGGACGGCAGCGACCGTCGTCGGGGTGAGCCGTCGGTGCACCGGCTCTTCGCCGATCTGCACGCCCGGTCGTCGTGGCGTGGCGACCCGGAGGCGTACGGGCGGAACACCGCCCTGCTCTGCGGAGACCTCTGCGCGGCCTGGTCGGACCAGATGTTCCACGAGTGCGGCCTGAGCACCGATCAGGTGCACCGGGGGTACGGGGTGTTCGCGCTGATGCGCACCGAGGTGATCGCGGGGGAGTACCTGGACCTGGTCTCCGGGGTGGGCGACGGCTCGGTGGCCAGCGCGCTCACCGTGATCCGGATGAAGGCGGCCCGCTACACGGTGACCCGTCCGCTGCAGATCGGCGCGGCCCTGGCCGGTGCGGAGCCGGAGCTGATCGCCGTACTGGGCGAGTTCGGCGACCCGCTGGGCGACGCCTTTCAACTGCGCGACGACGTGCTGGGTGTCTTCGGCGACCCGGCGGTCACCGGCAAGTCGGTCCTGGACGACCTGCGGGAGGGCAAGCCCACGGTGATGATGGCGCTGGCCCGCAGCACCGCGGACCGGTCGCAGACCGCTCGGCTGCGGGAGCTGTTCGGCAATCCCACGCTGGACGCGGACGGCGCCGCGGAGCTGCGCGAGATCATCGAGGCGACCGGCGCCCGGGACAAGATCGAGCAGATGATCCGGGTTCGGACCGAGGCCGCGCTGTCCGCGCTGGAGGGCGCCCCGGTGGCCGAGGAGGCCCGGGTCGCGCTGGTCGCGCTCGCCGCGCAGGCCATAGACCGCAGCGCCTGACCCCGCCGGCACGTGCCCGGCCGCCCGTTCCCCGGACAACGTTCGGTGTCTGGGGAACGCTGCTGCCCGGCGACTTTCGGTTAAATCGACAAAAGTTCACGTTGGTTCGCCGGAAGGTATAGACACATCGACACTCGCAATTTAGTGTCGTGGCCAACACGACAATGTTTCGTCGAGGTGAACCGGCGGCGCGGTAACCCATCGACCCCACCACCGCTACGGCATCCGGCGCGACGGCGCGCGCCCGGCCTGGCAGTCATTCGTCAGGAAGGGACAGCACATTATGTCCACAAAGGGCAAACCGACCCACCGGTCCCGACGATGGTTCTCGGCCGGCGCGGCGCTGCTGCTGGCCACGACCGGCACGGTCGCGCTCAGCAGCCTGACCCCCGCCCAGGCGCACCCGATCAACGCCACCGACTTCCAGCAGGTCGAGCTGGCCCGCGGCGTGGCCGACATGGGTGAGCCGATGTCGCTGGCCGTGCTGCCGGACCGCTCGGTCCTGCACACCGCCCGCAACGGGCAGCTGCGGCGCACCGACGCCAACGGCACCACCTCCGTGATCGGCACCCTGGCGGTCTACAACCACGACGAGGAGGGGTTGCAGGGCGTCGGTGTCGACCCGAACTTCGCCAGCAACCGGCAGATCTTCCTCTACTACGCCCCGCCGCTCTCCACCCCCGGCGGTGACGCGCCGGCCACCGGCACCGACTTCTCGGCCTGGCAGGGCGTCAACCGGCTCTCCCGGTTCACCCTGAACGCCGACTTCACGGTCAACCAGGCCAGCAAGGTCGACGTGCTCGACGTGCCGGCCGACCGTGGGCTCTGCTGCCACGTTGGCGGTGACATCGACTTCGACTCCGCCGGCAACCTCTACCTCTCCACCGGCGACGACACCAACCCGTTCGACTCGGCCGGCTACTCTCCGCTCGACGAGCGGACCAACCGCAACCCGGGCTACGACGCGCAGCGCAGCGCCGGCAACACCAACGACCTGCGGGGCAAGATCCTGCGGATCAAGGTGAACACGAACGGGACGTACGCGATCCCGTCCGGCAACCTGTTCGCACCGGGCACGGCCAGGACGCGGCCGGAGATCTACGCGATGGGCTTCCGCAACCCGTTCCGGATGAGCGTGGACAAGGCCACCGGCACCGTCTACGTCGGTGACTACGGGCCGGACGCCGGTTCGACCAGCGCCACCCGCGGGCCGTCCGGTCAGGTGGAGTTCAACCGGGTCACCTCGGCCGGCAACTACGGCTGGCCGTACTGCACCGGCACCAACACCAGCACCGAGACGTACAACGAGTGGGACTTCGCCGCCAACACCGGCGGGGCGAAGTACAACTGCACCGGCGGACCGACCAACAACTCGTTCCGCAACACCGGTCTGACCACGCTGCCGCCGGCCCGACCGGCCTGGATCCGGTACGCCGGCGACGCCGGCACCCCGGCCGAGTTCGGTGGCGGCTCCGAGTCGCCGATGGGCGGCCCGGTCTACCGGTACAACGCCTCGTCGACCTCGACGACGAAGTTCCCGCAGTCCTTCGACGGGCAGTTCTTCGCCACCGAGTTCGGCCGCGGCTGGATCAAGCCGATCCACGTCAACAGCGACGGCTCACCGGGCACCATCGACACCTTCCCCTGGGTCGGCAAGCAGGTGATGGACTCGGCCTTCGGCCCGGACGGCGCGTACTACGTGCTCGACTACGGCACCGGCTACTTCAACGGTGACGCCAACTCGGCGCTCTACCGCTTCGACTACGTCGCGGGCGGCAACCGGGCACCGAATGCCGTGGCGAGCGCGAACAAGACCTCCGGAGCGGCGCCGCTCACGGTGGCGTTCTCCTCGGCCGGCTCGTCCGACCCCGAGGGTGGCGCGCTGACCTACTCGTGGGCCTTCGGTGACGGCACCACCTCCACGGCGGCCAACCCGTCGAAGACCTACAGCACCAACGGCACCTACACGGCGACGCTGACCGTACGGGACCCGCAGGGCGCCACCGGCAGTGCCAGCGTGGCGATCAGCGTCGGCAACACCGCGCCGACGGTGACCATCAACAGCCCCGGCAACGGGCAGGTGTTCAGCTTCGGCGACACGGTGCCGTTCAGCATCACGGTGACCGACCCGGAGGACGGCACGATCGACTGCGCCAGGGTCAAGATGACCTACGTGCTCGGCCACGACCAGCACGGTCACCAGATCACCTCGAAGACCGGCTGCTCCGGCTCCATCACCATCCCGGTCGACGGTGAGCACGACGACGCCGCGAACATCTTCGCCATCTTCGACGCGGAGTACACCGACAACGGCGGCCTGACCACGCACACCCAGCACACGCTGCCGCCGCGGCACCGGCAGGCCGAGTTCTTCGGCGCCTCGTCCGGCATCAACGTGTTCAGCAAGACCCCCGCCGAGGGCGGCAAGACCGTCGGTGACATCAACAACGGCGACTGGATCTCGTTCCAGCCGTACCGGTTGAACAACGTCACGTCGTTCAGCGCCCGGGTCTCCTCGGCGGGTGCCGGTGGCACCCTCCAGGTCCGGGCCGGCTCGGCCACCGGCACGGTGCTCGGCTCCGCGACGGTCCCGGTCACCGGCGGCTGGGAGACGTTCACCAACGTGACGGGGGCGATCACCAACCCGCCGGCCGGCACCACCACGCTCTACCTGACCTTCGCGGGCTCGGGGACGGGTGCGCTCTACGACCTGGACGCGTTCACCTTCACCACCGGCACGCCGCCCACCGGCGGGGCCGGGCCGATCAAGGGCCTGGGTGGCAAGTGCCTGGACGTACGGTCCGGGGGCACCGCTGACGGCACGCAGATCCAGATCTACACCTGCAACGGCAGTGCGGCGCAGACGTGGACGGTCACACCGAACTCGACCGTCAAGGCGTTGGGTAAGTGCCTGGATGTCTCGGGTGGCGGTTCGGCCGACGGCACCAAGATCCAGCTCTGGACCTGCAACGGGACCGGGGCACAGAACTGGGCCGCGCAGGCCGACGGCACGCTCCGCAACGCGGCGTCCAGCAAGTGCCTGGACGTCTCCGGAAACAACTCCGCCGACAGCACCGTGGTCCACCTGTGGACCTGCACCGCCGCCGCGAACCAACAGTGGATCCTGCCCTGAGCTGACAGGACGGGCCCCTCGTCAACGCCCGCTGTTGTTCGAGGGGCCCCTCCTCACCGTTATTAGGAGAGCGATATGCGCAGACTCCTGCGACCCGTCCTCGGCGCGGCCACCGCTGCCCTCGCCGTCCTCGCCTGCACGGCCCCGGCCAGCCCGGCCAGCGCGGCCGACGCCCCCTACGACGTGTTGGTCTTCTCCAAGACCGCCGGCTTCCGGCACGACTCGATCGCGGTCGGCACCCAGGCCATCCGCGACCTGGGCGCGGCCAACAACTTCACCGTCACCGCCACCGAGGACGCCGCCGCGTTCACCACCTCCAACCTCGCCCAGTACGAGGCGGTGGTCTTCCTCAACACCACCGGTGACGTGCTCAACGCCAGCCAGCAGACCGCCTTCGAGTCGTACATCGGCTCGGGCCGCGGCTACGTCGGCGTGCACGCCGCGTCCGACACCGAGTACGACTGGCCGTTCTACGGCAACCTGGTCGGCGCGTGGTTCGCCTCGCACCCGGCCATCCAGCAGGCCAACGTCAAGGTGGAGGACCGAGGGCACGCGGCCACCGGGCACCTGCCGCAGACCTGGACCCGCACCGACGAGTGGTACAACTACCGGACCAACGCCCGGTCCACCGCCAAGGTGCTGGCCACCCTGGACGAGTCGTCGTACTCCGGTGGCGGGATGGGCGCCGACCACCCGCACACCTGGTGCAAGAGCGTCAGCGGCGGCCGGTCGTTCTACACCGGCGGCGGGCACACCCAGGCGTCGTACGCCGAGCCGGCGTTCCGGACCCACCTGCTCGGTGGCATCCGGTACGCGGCCGGTCGGAGCAAGGCCGACTGCCGGCCCGAGACCGGCTACACCCCGCTCTACAACGGCTCGACGACCGGCTGGTCGCAGGCCGGCCCGGGCAGCCTGACCAACTCCGACGCCACCCTCACCACCACGGGCGGTATGGGGCTGTTCTGGTACAGCGCCAAGCAGTTCACCAACTACTCGTTGAAGCTGGACTGGAAGCTGGCCGGTGACGACAACTCCGGCATCTTCATCGGCTTCCCACCGTCGAGCGACCCGTGGTCGGCGGTGGACAACGGCTACGAGATCCAGATCGACGCCACCGACGCGGTGGACCGCACCACCGGCGCGGTCTACACCTTCAAGTCCGCCGACATCGCGGCCCGCGACGCGGCGCTCAACGCGCCGGGGGAGTGGAACACGTACGAGCTGCTGGTCGAGGGTGAGCGGCTACAGCTCTTCCTCAACGGGGTGAAGATCAACGACTTCACCAACACCAACCCGGTACGTTCGCTGGCCGGCCACATCGGCATCCAGAACCACGGCACCGGCGACGACGCCTACTTCCGCAACATCCGGATCAAGGAGTTGGGCAGCAACCCGCCGACGGGGAACACCACCCTCCAGGCCGAGTCCTTCAGCTCGGTCAACGGGGCCAGCCCGTTCACCAAGGCGGGCGCCAACGGTGGCCAGACCCTCGGAAACATCGATCCAGGCGACTGGGCGGCGTACAACGGTGTGAACCTGACCGGCGTCACCTCGTTCACCTCCCGGGTCGTCTCGGGTGGCCCGGGCGGCACCGTCCAGGTGCGTACCGGCTCGGCCACCGGCCCGGTGCTCGGCACGGTCGCGGTGCCGAACACCGGCAGTTGGGACACCTACGCCAACGTCAGCACCAACCTGTCGAACGTCCCGTCCGGCACCCAGAACCTCTACCTCACCTTCTCCGGTAGCGGCAGCGGGCTCTTCGACGTGGATGACTTCACGCTGGTCAAGGGCAGCGGCGGCACTCCCGGGGTCGGCGCGATCAAGGGCCTGGGCGGAAAGTGCCTGGACGTACGGTCCAGTGGCACCGCCGACGGCACCCAGATCCAGATCTACACCTGCAACGGCAGTGGGGCGCAGACCTGGACCGTGACGCCGAATTCGACGATCAAGGCGCTCGGCAAGTGCCTGGACGTCTCCGGCAGCGGCACCGCCGACGGCACCAAGATCCAGCTCTGGACCTGCAACGGCACCGGGGCGCAGAACTGGGCGGCCCAGTCCGACGGCAGCCTGCGCAACGCGGCGTCGAGCAAGTGCCTCGACGTCTCCGGGAACAACTCGGCGGACAGCACCATCGTGCACCTCTGGACCTGCAACGGTGCGGCCAACCAGAAGTGGACGCTGCCCTGATCGGTTGAGCCCAGCGGGGCGGTTGGACAAGGCCCCCCATCGGTGACCTGACAACGGCACGTGACCCACCCCGCCGGGAGTGCCCCGCCGGCGGGGTGGTGTCGTCTCCGCCCGGTGTCCCGGCCCCTGCTCGGCGATCTTGCGCTTTGTGTCGCGCAGATGTCGCTATTGCGGCACTAGTCCCGACCGAAAACGCAAGATCGGCGGGGCGTGGCGGGCGTCGACGCGCCCGACGGGCACGGCCCCGATGGACACGGCGAGCCGGCTCACAGCCGACTGCCGTACCTTGACCGGCATGGGGCGTTTCGCGCGGTGGCGCCAGGTCGTGCGGGCGCAGGGGGATCTGCTGCGCGGTGGGCTGCGTCGGGCCGAGGAGGAGCCCGCCGAGACCGGCCCGGCGCCCAGCCTCAACCGGCTCGACGCGCTGGTGGAGGGCTTCGCCGCTGGCCAGCCGGTGCGCTGGAGCCTGGCCGGGCAGCCTCGGCCGCTGCCCAGCGTGGTCGACGTGGTGGCGTACCGGATCATCGAAGTGGCCCTGACCAACGCGCACCAGCACGCTCCGGGCGCGGCGGTCGCGGTCCGGCTGCGCTACGACGCCAAGGGCATCACCATCGAGGTACGCGACGCGGGGGGCCCTCCCGGGACGGCACCGCCCTCGGGTGTCGGACCGGCCGCGCCCCCAGGTGGCGCGGGCACCCCGGGCGCGGGGCGCGGCCTGATCCAGGTCCGCAGGAGAGCCGAGAAACTGGGCGGCACCTTCTCCGCCGGCCCCCGCGCCGAGGGCGGTTTCACCGTCCGTGCCCTCCTGCCCGCGCCCGAGGACGTGGCCGAATGAGGGCGTCGGCCGAACAACCCGGTGCGGTGGGCTTCCGCCACGGGGGCGGCGGAAATAGGGTGGGGGCGGCGACCGTGACGGTGGCCGGTGACCCGGTGGGAGGCGCAACCCGTCGGGCGCAGGTGCGTTCCGCACCCACCGGTTGACGTTTCGCCGCCGCGTACCGGCCCGACCGGTCACCCTCGCCCCGGTCCGCACACGGAATCCCCATCACAACAGGGGAGAAGGACAAATGGCGCGACCCATCACGCTCTTCACCGGCCAGTGGGCGGATCTGCCGTTCGAGGAGGTCTGCCGGCTCGCCTCCGAGTGGGGCTACGACGGCCTGGAGATCGCCTGCTGGGGCGACCACTTCGAGGTCGACAAGGCGCTCGCCGACGACTCGTACGTCGAGCGCAAGCGGGAGACCCTCGCGAAGCACAACCTCGAGGTCTTCACGATCTCCAACCACCTGGTCGGCCAGGCGGTCTGTGACCACCCGATCGACGAGCGGCACCAGGACATCCTGCCCGGCCGGATCTGGGGCGACGGGGAGCCCGAGGGGGTCCGTCAGCGGGCCGCCGAGGAGATCAAGGACACCGCGCGGGCGGCGGCGAAGCTCGGGGTGAAGACGGTCGTCGGCTTCACCGGCTCGTCGATCTGGCACACGCTGGCGATGTTCCCGCCGGTGCCGCCGGCGATGCTGGAGCGCGGCTACCAGGACTTCGCCGACCGGTGGAACCCGATCCTCGACGTCTTCGACGAGGTGGGCGTGCGCTTCGCGCACGAGGTGCACCCCAGCGAGATCGCGTACGACTACTGGACGACGAAGCGGACGTTGGAGGCGATCGGCAACCGGCCGGCGTTCGGCCTGAACTGGGACCCGTCGCACTTCGTCTGGCAGGAGCTGGACCCGGTGAACTTCATCTTCGACTTCGCCGACCGCATCTACCACGTCGACTGCAAGGACGCCAAGGTGCGCACCGGTGACGGCCGGCGTGGCCGGCTCGCCTCCCACCTGCCCTGGGCGGATCTGCGCCGCGGCTGGGACTTCGTCTCCACGGGCCACGGCGACGTGCCCTGGGAGGACTGCTTCCGGGCGTTGAACGCGATCGGCTACGACGGGCCGATCTCCATCGAGTGGGAGGACGCCGGGATGGACCGGCTCGTCGGTGCCCCCGAGGCGTTGCAGTTCGTCCGCCGGCTCGCCTTCGATGCTCCGACCGCCGCCTTCGACGCGGCGTTCAGCAGCAAGGACTGACCGCACCCGGACAGTCGACGGGCCGGTCGCCCAGTGGCGACCGGCCCGTCGAACGTACGGTTGATCAGAGCGTGCTGCCGTTGGTGCCCGAGCCGGACGGCTTGGTGCGGGGGGTGGTGCTGGCCGACGGCGACCCGGAGGTCGTGCCGGTCGTGCTGGTGCCCGCCTTGGCGCCCACGGTGGCCGGCGTGCCGGCGTACGCGTCGTCAGCGGCGGTCAGCTGCTGCTTGCTGGTGCTGCCGTTGCCGGTGCCCAGCTTCTCGCCCAGCTTCGACTGGCCGAGCTTGTCCTTGCCCTCGCTGTAGAGCTTGTTGGCCTGGGCCTGCGCGACCCCGGCCGCCTCCTGGACGGTCGGGTGATCGAGCACCTTGCGACCCCGGACCACGAGCTCTTCGTACTTCTCCCGGCCGGCACGGGCGCCCAGGACGAATCCCGCAGCCAGCCCGCCAAGAAACATGATCTTTCCGCGCATGGCGGCTCCTTCCGTACCTGACGCGCCGTCGCCCCTGGCGGGTTGCCCCGCCGGTGGCGACCAAATCGCGCCTGCGTCCTCTGTCCGCACCTAACTACCCATCCTGCTCTCCGCTCATACCTGCTTGTGCCGGGATGACGAATTGCCCGAATTCTCGCTGCGTCCCGGCGCTGATCCGGACACGGAACCCACTGGACCAACACCCCCGGATGTCCTGTACTGTTGTCCCGTCGCACGGCGCAGGAGAGATCCGGAGCCGAGCGGTGCACGATCCCCTGTAGCTCAATTGGCAGAGCAGCCGGCTGTTAACCGGCAGGTTATTGGTTCGAGTCCAATCGGGGGAGCTCCTCCACCCAACGCCCGTCGGCAGTACGCCGGCGGGCGTCGTCGTGTTCCGACCCCCAACCACCCGGTTGGAGGTTTCGCCCCTCTGCGCCGGGCGGGCCGGGCAGGATGAGCGCATGTCCGGACGACGCGGCAGGGCCACGTTGGTCGCGGTCGCGGTCGTGCTGGCCTGGCTGGTGATCGGCGGCGTCGCAGGGCCGTACTCCGGTCGTCTCGGTGAGGTCGCCACCAACGACAACGCCGCCTTCCTCCCCACCGACGCCGAAGCGACCCGGGCCCAGGACCTCGCCGCCGAGTTCGTCGACCGGCCGACCACCCCGGCGCTGGTCGTCTACGAGCGGACCTCCGGCATCACCGACGCGGACCGGCAACGGGTCAGCGCCGACGCCGCACGCTTCGCCCAGGTGCCCGGCGTGGTCACCCCGCTGCCTCCACCGATCCCCAGCGACGACGGTCAGGCGCTGCAGGTCGTCGTGCCGGTGGACGACGCCGAGGGGGAAAAGATCGGCGATGTCGTCACACAACTGCGCGACATCGCCGGCGGCGACCGGGACGGGCTCAGCGTGGACGTCGCCGGACCGGCCGGCCTGCTCGCCGACCTGATCGAGGTGTTCTCCGCCATCGAGGGACCCCTGCTGCTGGTCACCCTGGTCGTGGTGCTGATCATCCTGCTGATCGTCTACCGCAGCCCGGTGCTCTGGATCTTTCCGCTGCTGGCGGCCGGGATGTCGTACGCGCTGGCCTCGGTCTTCGTCTACCTGCTCGCCGACGCCGGCGTCGTGAAACTCAACGGGCAGGCCCAGGGCATCCTCACCGTGCTGGTCTTCGGCGCCGGCACCGACTACGCGCTGCTGCTGATCGCCCGCTACCGGGAGGAGCTGCACCGACACGACCGGCCCTGGGGCGCCATGCGTACGGCGTGGAAGGGCGCCGCGCCGGCCATCATCGCCTCCGGCGGGACGGTCATCGTCAGCCTGCTCTGCCTGCTGCTGTCCAGCCTCAACTCCAACCGGGCGCTCGGCCCGGTCGCCGCCATCGGCATCGCCGCGACTCTGCTGGTGATGCTCACCTTCCTCCCCGCGCTGCTGGTGCTCGGCGGCCGGTGGGCGTTCTGGCCCCGACGGCCCCGAGCGGACCAGGCCGACCCGCAGACCGAGCACGGCATCTGGGCCAGGATCGCCGGCTTCGTGGCCCGGCACGCCCGACCGATCTGGCTGAGCACCGCGGTCGTGCTGGCCGTCCTCACAATCGGGCTCACCCAGCTCGGCGCCACCACCCTCGGCCAGTCCGACCTGTTCACCAAGCCCACCGACTCGGTCGACGGCCAGGAGGTGATCGCCCGGCACTACCCGGCGGGCACCGGCAGCCCGGCCAGCATCTTCGTCACCGAGCAGACCGCCCGGCAGGTGACCGAGGTGGCGCAGGGCGTACCCGGTGTCGCCGCCGTCCGCCCGCTCAGCGCGGGTCAGCAGGGCGGCCCGCCGACGGGGGACGCCACCCCGAAGGTGATCGACGGGCGGGTCCAACTGGAGGCGACGCTGGCCGACCCGCCGGACAGCGACGGCGCCGAGCGGACCATCCGCGAGCTGCGGGTGGCCGTCCACCAGGTGCCCGACGCGGACGCCGTGGTCGGCGGCTTCACCGCGATCAACGTGGACACCTCGGACGCCGCGAAGCGCGACCAGAACATCATCATCCCGGTGGTGCTGGCGGTCATCGCGGTCATCCTGGCCCTGCTGCTGCGCGCGATCCTCGCCCCGTTGCTGCTCATCGCCACCGTGCTGCTCAGCTTCGCGGCCACGCTCGGTCTCTGCGCGCTGCTGTTCCGCCACGTCTTCGGCTTTCCGGGCGTGGACTCGTCGTTCCCGCTGTTCGCGTTCGTCTTCCTGGTCGCGCTCGGCATCGACTACAACATCTTCCTGATGAGCCGGGTGCGGGAGGAGTCGGCCAAGCGCGGCACCCGGGCCGGCGTGCTGGGCGGCCTCGCGGTCACCGGTGGGGTGATCACCTCCGCCGGCATCGTGCTCGCCGCGACCTTCTCCGCGCTGGCCGTCCTGCCGCTGGTCGCCCTCGTTGAGCTGGGCACCGCGGTCGCGGTCGGGGTACTCGTCGACACCATCATCGTCCGGTCGCTGCTCGTGCCCGCGCTCGCGTACGACATCGGGCCTAAGATCTGGTGGCCGGGCCGGCTGTCCCGGGCGAACGGTGAGCGGGAGGCGCGCGATGCTCGCTGAAACCGACGTGGTCATCGTCGGCGGCGGCCTGGCCGGCCTCGCCGCCGCCCGCCGGCTGCACCGCGCCGGCGTGCCGTGGCGGTTGCTGGAGGCCGGCGGCCGACTCGGCGGCCGGATCGCCACCGACGTCGTCGACGGCTACCTGCTCGACCGCGGCTTCCAGGTGCTCAACACCGCCTACCCCCGGCTCGGCACGCTGGTGGACACCGACCGCCTCGGCCTCGGCTACTTCACCTCCGGAGTGCTGGTGCGCAAGGGCGACACGTTGCTGCGGCTGGTCAACCCGCTGCGCGAACCGGCCGGCGGGCCACGGACCGCCCTGGCCGGGGTCGGCTCCCTGCTCGACCGACTGCGCTTCGCGGCGCTCGCCACCGGCTGCGCCACTCTCCCCACGTCCCGGCTGCTCACCGCGCCGGAGACCAGCTCCGAGGTGGCGCTGCGGCGGGCCGGCCTCTCCGACGCGATCATCGAGGAGCTGCTGCGGCCGTTCCTGTCCGGCGTGCTCATCGACCGCGAGCTCGCCACCTCCAGCCACGTGCTGGCGATGGTGCTGCGGTCCTTCGCCCGGGGGCGGATCGGCCTGCCCGCCGGGGGAATGGCCGCGCTGCCCCTGGCCATCGCCGATCCACTGCCGGCCGACCTGATCGAGCTGGACACTCCGGTCGCCGAGGTCGCCCCCCACCGGGTCCGCACCCAGGCCGGCGACATCGGCTGCCGCGCCGTCGTGGTCGCCGTCGACCCGCCCGCCGCGGCCGCGCTGCTGCCAGCCCTGGCGACGGTACGAATGCACAGCTACACCACCTACTACCACAGCGCGCCCGAGCCCCCGCTGAGCGAGCCGATCCTGCTCGTCGACGGCGACCGGCGGGAGATCCTCGCCAACACGGTGGTGCTCAGCAACGCCGCCCCCACGTACGCGCCGTCCGGGCGGCACCTGGTGGCCACCTCGGTGGTCGGCCCCACGGCCCCACCCGAGCCAACCGTTCGGGCCGAGATCGCCCGGCTGTACGGCCGGTCCACCGCCGACTGGACCCACCTCACCACCGTGGCGGTCCCGGACGCGCTGCCCGCCGCGCCACCACCGCAGGGGCGACTGCGCAAGCCGGTGGCGCTGGGCGAAAGCCTGTTCGTGGCCGGTGACCACCGGGACAGCCCATCGATCCAGGGCGCGTTGGCCAGCGGCTGGCGGGCCGCCGGAGAGGTGCTGGCGGAGCTACGGAAGGGCTGACCCCGGCCTCGAATGCGGACGCCGCAGCCGTAGTTGATCATCTATGATCCCCGCCATGCCCGCCCCTCTTCCGGCTCCCACCTTCGACCCCGGTGCCGCCTACCCCGAGGTCAACGACCTGCACAAGGCCCTCGTCGCCGCCGACTGGCCCGCCGTGCAGGCGGTGTTCGCCAACCGCGACCACGGCCACCGGGCGATGCTCGTGGGAATGGCCGGCGAGCGGTCAGGGACCGAGCCGTTCCTCCGGCGGGTGTACGACCACGACCCCACCGACGCCCTCGCCGGCGCGCTGCTCGGCAACAGCCTCATCCGCACCGGATGGCGGATCCGCAGCAGCTACCGGGCCCAGCACGTCAGCCGGGAGCAGTTCGACCAGTTCCACGACCACCTGCGGCGCGCCGAGCAGGTGCTCATCGACGTCACCGCCCGGCACCCGGCCGACTCGGCCGCCTGGACCCAACGGATCACCATCGCCCGAGGTCTGGAGCTGGGGCAGGCCGAAGCACGCCGCCGCTACGACCGACTCGCCCAGCACCATCCGCACCACGCCCCCGCGCAGTCGAGTCTGCTGCAGAAGCTCTGCCCGAAGTGGAGCGGCGACTGGGACCGCGCCTTCGCCTTCGCCCGGGAATGCGGCCAGGCCGCGCCCGAGGGCGCGCCGAACGCGGTCGTGCTCGCCGAGGCGCACCTGGAACGCTGGCTGGACTTCGACACCGACCGGGAGCGAATCGCGTACGTGCACAGCGCGCCGGTGATCGCGGAGATCATGCAGGCCGGGCTGCGGTCGGTGCTGCACCCCGCCTACGTCGACCGAGACGACTGGGTCTGGATCCGCTCGGTGTTCGCGCTGATGTTCAGCCTGACCGGTCAATGGGGGCCCGCCGCCAGCCAGTTCACCGTGCTCGGCAACCTCGGCACCGACTATCCCTGGGACTACGTCGACGGAGCCGAAGGCTTCACGAAGTACCGCAACCTGGCGTACGCGAAGGGTGGCCGGTCGTGATTCAGCACCTGGACGTGGACGGGGTGCCCACGCTGCTCGCCCCCACCGGCGGGCCGATGCGCGCCGGGCTGACCTTCCGGGTCGGCACCGCCGACGAGACGCTCGGCCGCGCCGGCATCACCCACCTGCTCGAACACCTCGCGCTGGCGCCGCTCGGCCTGGCCGACTACCACGTCAACGGCGCGACCGCCCAGGCGTTCACCACGTTCCACACCACCGGCTCCGAGACGGACATCGCCGCCTTCCTCACCGCCGTCTGCGGACACCTGCGGGAGTTGCCGGTGGCGAGGTTGGACATCGAGAAGGACATTCTCCGGACCGAGTGGAGCAGCCGAGGCGCCGCCGCGGTCGACGACATCCCACTGTGGCGACACGGCGCGCGGGACTACGGGCTGACCAGCTACCCGGAGTGGGGGTTGAACGCGCTCACCGCCGACGACCTGCGCGCGTGGTCGGCCCGGTGGTTCACCCGGGAGAACGCGGTGCTCTGGATCGCCGGTGACCGCGTGCCCGCCGGGCTGCGGCTGCCGCTGCCCGCCGGGACCCGCCAGGCCGTGCCGGTGGCCTCGTCGGCACTGCCGCGGACGCCCGCGTACTTCGTCAGCGGCTCCCGGGCCGTGGTGCTCGACTCGGTGGTGCGGCGCCGCACCGCCGCCGGCGTCTTCGCCGCCGTGCTGGAGCGTGAGCTGTACCGCTCGCTGCGCCAGGACGCGGGCCTCTCCTACACCACCACCACGGGGTACGACCCGCGCGGCGACGGGTACGCCACGCTGCGGGCGCTCGCCGACGCGTTGCCGGAGAAGCAGGACGCGGTCCTCGGCGGCTTCATCGACGTACTCGCCAAGATGCGGGTCGGGCGGATCGAGCAGGCGGACCTGGACGCCACCATCGCCAAGCGGGAAGACTTCCTCGGCATCGCCGAGGTGGACGCGGCGCGGCTGCCGTCGTACGCGCTCAACGTGCTGACCGGCGAGCCCAACCTCAGCATCGACGAGCACCGGGCCGAGCTGAAAGCCGTCGACCTCGCCGACCTGCACGAGGTCGCCGGAGAGGTGATGGCCTCGGCGCTCTTGATGGTGCCCGGCGGCCTCACCGCCGACTGGGCCGGCTTCGTCGCGGCGCCCACCCACTCCGCCGATGTCGTGCAGGGCACCACCTACGCCTCCAGGGGAGGCAACGGCGGGCTGCGGATCGGCGTGGACGGGGTGAGCCTCCTGCGCGCCGACAGCCCGCTCACCGTCCGGTACGCCGACTGCTCCGCCATGCTGGTCTGGCCGGACGGCGCGCGGCAACTGATCGGCTCGGACGCCATCGCGCTGCACATCGAACCCACCCTCTTCAACCTGCACCCGGCGGCGCTCCCCGTCATCGACGCCCAGGTGCCGGCCGACCGGCAGATCGCCATGCCGGCTCGCACACCGGAGTCGATCCCACAGCCGCAGGCCGCCGAACGGCAACCCGGCCAGTCCGCCGACCGCTCCTGGTGGGAGGTGCCGGTGATGGCCCTCAGCGGGGTGGCCACCCTGCTGGTGGGCGGTTTCAACCTGCTGCTGACCCTTGCCATGTTCACCACCGAGACCGAGCCGGGCGACGAGTGGCTGTGGGGCGTCGTCGCGGTGCTCTGGCTGCTCGCTGTTATTCTCGCGTTGCCCATCGTGCTGGTATGGCGACGGCGGCGGCGATGAGGTGGGGCCGGATCGGTGCTGGCCGGTGATCCACCGGGCGGGATAAGATCCGGCTCGGTGTTCGGGGCGGTAGCTCAGCCGGTTAGAGCAGGGGACTCATAATCCCTCGGTCGCGGGTTCGAGCCCCGCCCGCCCCACTTAACGCCTGGCCTGCATGTTCATGCTGGTCGAATGTGGCATTGCGCGCGATCGTGTCCGAGGACAGTGCGCTCGAGGTCGAGTGGTGGGCCAGTGGTGCGCCGTGAACGTTCGCGGTTCCATCTAGAGGCACACGACCCGCTCGTCGATGTGACGGGCGGTTTTTGTGTCCGCAACGCTGCTGACCGACACTCCCGCCTGCTGCCTGCACCTCAAGGCATGCTCGCCGAACATCCTGACTCGGTCCCGAAGGACCTGCGGTGCGAGAAGTGGTGCAGTCAGGGGGTCGGGCTTTTCCTCGGCAGCGAGGCGATATTGCATGCATAATGAATGCATGGTTGCTCTCCAGATTCGAGACGTGCCGGAGGAAGTACGAGACGCCCTGGCTGCCCAAGCCAAGGCGCGTGGGCAGTCGCTCCAGGCGTACTTGCTGGAACTGGTGGAGACGCAGGCTCGACGTCTGCACAACACAGCCACCCTTGACCGCTTCGCGGGCCGGTCTGATGGCGCTCGCGCCCTGCCAGGGGAGAGCGCCGCCGAGTTGACTGACCAGCGGGAGCAGCGGGGGCCATGGGGCAGTGCCGCATGATTGTCGTGGACGCTTCGGCCTTGGCTGATGCTCTGGTCGATGACGGGCCGGTCGGCGACGCGGCGCGGGCCGAACTGACCGCAGATCCGCACTGGGCAGCGCCAGGACATCTTCTGGTCGAGGTCATGTCGGTGATTCGAGGCAAGGTCCTGGGTGGGAAGCTCGGCCTTGCCCGCGCTCAAGAGGCGATCGACACTCTGCCTTCACTGGTCATCGACGAGGTTGGCGTCTCGGTGCTGCTCGACCGAATGTGGCAGTTGCGGGGCAATGTCACGGCGTACGACGCAGCGTATGTCGCGGCGGCAGAGTTGCTGGCCTGTCCGCTTGTGACCGGTGATGGTCGGCTCGCCAAGGCTAGCGGTGTCCGCTGCGAAATCCGACTGCTCGCGCCGTCCTGACGGCGGCTGCTCCTCGATGCAGGAAGCCGCCGCCCTGTGGAGCCTTGGTCCAAGAGGCAGTCAAGCCGGGCAGGAAGCCGTGGTGAGGCTGACCCAGCAGGACGTCGACGAGCAGATCCGCCTTGAAGCCCGACGGATTGTCGGGACGTCCGAACGGCCCCTCACCCCTGGAGCACTGCCGACGACTCCCTGACGCGAAGCAGCTCGGCTCGACCGCAGCCCCTTCCACACGCGGCAATCTCGCTGGCTGGGGCAGGCGCGTAAGAGTTGGCGCGCATAAGGTCGGCCGGACACGGCGACCTTTCGCGAGATCAGGACGGGGCAGGGCATGGTTCAAGGCACCCGCGGCGAGCTGCTCGGCCACCTGGCTGAGGCAGTCGGGTCCGTCACGGCCGTACACCCGACGCGCGTTGCCATCGACGGACCGCCCGCGGCCGGCAAGACCACCCTCGCCGACGAGCTGGCCGTCGTTTTGCGCGGACAGGGCCGCGACGTCATCCGCGCGTCGATCGACGATTTTCTCTTTCCTCGGGCGCAGCGCTATCCGCGTGGCGAGTACTCGGCCGAAGGCTGCTACTACGACACCCACGACTACGACGCGCTGACCCGGGTACTGCTCAACCCACTCGGCCCGGACGGAGATCGACGCTTCCAGCACGCGGTCTACGACCGCGCCACGGATACTGTGCTGTCCCCGGCGGTCACGACTGCCCCCGCCGACGCCGTGCTGGTCTTCGACGGCGTCTTCCTCATGCGCCCCGAACTGATTGATCGCTGGGAACTGCGCATCTTCGTGTCGACGGCACTTGAGAAGACCGTGGAACGTGCCGTGATTCGAGAGCGCCGGGTGTCAACTCGGGCCGAAGTCGAACGGCGCTGGCGTGAGCGTTACATCCCTTCCCAACAGTTCTACTTCGCGACAGCCCGCCCGACCCATCACGCGAACATCATCGTGCACAACGACGAACCCCAGACGCCGGTCTGGGAAACCCAACGCTGACCGCACCTCGCTCGGCATGACAGCGGAAGCGACCCTGGTCCAGGTCGTCTTCGAGCAGGTACGCGTACGCCGTCAGAGCTGGTGCGGCTCCTCGGTGGCTGACAGAAGATCAGTGACGGCAAAACCGGGCAACGCGACGTCGGCGGCAGCAGTGATCCTGAAGGTTCCGCCGACCGCTTCAGGCGCCCAGCCAATGCTGATGGCGTACCGGGCAAGTTCACGGACATTCTCGGCCGTCGGGTACGGGTACTTCTCCTCCCAGTGCGCCGGGTAGGGCCACTCGGTCAGGTCGGCCTGCAGGGCGCGGCCGTTCTTTCCCGCACCCCAGACCCGGACCCGGATGCAGCGATAAAGACGACCATCCACCCCGGACGTGTCGCGGAGGTCGGCTTTCCAGGTGAACTCGCGACCGTCGACGTGCAGCTTGCGGAGCCTCGACCTCATCCGACCGCACCTCCAGTCCGTCTGATCCGCTGCGTCGTTCATTGCCAGCGGGCTGAGCAGGCTATCAGCCACCCTCGCGGACCGCTTGGGCTCAACCATCGCGCAGTGTCGGCTCGAAGGTCAGTGCACGGAGGATCGGTCGAGTCGACCAAAAGGTCAGGGCGGTTCAAGGCTGCCACGGTTATGACGCGGCGGCTGCGGCTATCGCCTCCGCAACGCACTCGTAGTCCTTGACCAGCGGGCCGACCAAGCGAGGTGCGGCTTCGTTCGCCTCGACCAACCCACGCACCAGGTCGCGGATCCTGGCCTCGTGCGATGGCTGACGGACCCGAGGATGCCGCCGCTGGAAGCTGCGCCAACGGCGAAGCCCGACGTCGACGAGGTGCTCGCGGTCGTCGGGCGAGGCGACCGGGCACCCCCGGTCCCACAAGTCGGCCAACGTCGCCAATGCGAGCGCCCGAGCCGGTTCGGCCATCGTCACCTCCCCGCCGCCGTCGATGATTCGCTGCGACCGTACCGCCATCCGTGCCGCACCCGCGGATAGCGGGCCACGCGCCTGGTCCGAGTGGTCTCCTCGCGTACGCGGTGATGGCCGATGCGGACACCGGCGGCCCGCTGGCCGGGGTCTCGAGGTCCTCGAACCAGTCGACCCACAACGAGTGCAGCACCTGCTTGGCCGGCTCTGTGGCTTCGAGGCGCCGTCGGTAGCCGGCCCAGAAGGCATCAGTGACCACCGGGTCCGCCTGCTCAGCGATGAAGAGGCGTAGCTCGAAAGCTGTCCAGTATTCGTCGAGTAGATCGAGTGGGCCAAGGCCCGTGCGTAGCCGTTGCATCGGGGTCAGCCCGTCGTCTCCCAGAGCCACGGCGTTCCCCTCGTGGGCGAGATCGTTAGCGGATTGCTCAAGGTGACCCGACGGGGTGGACTCCTGCCAGCGTCCCTCACCGAGCGGCGTTACACCCTGTTTGGCTAGCCAGCGCAGCGCACCTTCGGACTCGGGTGTGTGCATCCGAGAATGTCGGCGGTCCGGAGCCACCACCGCCACCAGCCCTCGCCGGCCGCTGCGGTCGACGTCCGCGCCGCGAAGGCCCCATCGCCGGCATGTTGAGCTTCGAGCCCGGCCGGCAGAGACATGTCCAGCATCCGCTACAGCTCACCCGCTGCGGCCACCAGAACCACCGGGCCGTGGGTGTCCCACACGCCTGCGCCGACGCAGATGCTTCGATCGTCGAAGCGCCACGCAGCCACCTCCGACAGGCAGCCGAGAAGGAAGCTGGGAAGTTCCGGCACAGAGTCCCCCCGCGCCATCCGCTCCATGTACGGCCATAGGTCGAGGCTCTCGGCTGGTCCCCACAGCCGGCTCAACGCCTCTTCGACAGCGGCGCAGCGCTGCTCGAAGCGCGTAAGAACCTCAAGGGCGCGCGCATCGTCGTCGAACTCTTCGGTGGCGCTCAGGTACAGGACCAGAAAGTCGTATCCCACCACCCGTGAGGCAGCGCTGTCCGGACCAGGTGGCGGTTGCGTTGCGAGGTCGAGGGTCCGAAGTTCGAGCACCCGCTCCAGACAATCAGCGAAATCCACAGCCCAGCACTGTAGGCGATGGTGGCCTCCGACTCGGCACCGTATTCCGACTGCTCGAGGTCGACGCCGCGCTCCTCCAGGTAGGTCAGGACGCACAGCATGCAGTACCCGGACCAGTCGTACTCCCGCTGCGGCTTGCCCCCGTGCTCGGCCAGGTACGGGTGAAGCGACGATGGCGATGTGCGGGCCCGGCGGGCCAGCTCGGTGACGCTGTCCCTGGAGACCACGGTCATTGACGCGATAACCGACAACACACCCTCCGACAGCTTCCAGTCAGCCCGCCGCAGGTTACTGGGAGGGGGCGACAGATCAGGGCAGCACGCGGTAGGTCACATGCAGGACTGAACTCGCGGCGCGCGACGTCACCTGTTCGAGTTTCAGCGGAGGGACGCCCTCGAACAGCCGCACGCCGACGCCAAGAGTGAGTGGCACGATGTGCAGCCGCAGCTCATCCACCAGGCCGGCGGCGAGATACTGGTTGATGGTGGTCGCACCTCCGTGGATCAAGATGTCGCCGTCGCCGGCCGCCGCGCGAGCCTGTGCGAGTGCCGACTCGATTCCGTCGGTGACGAAGTGGAACGTGGTGCCGCCTCCCATCGGCTGTGACTCGCGCGCGTGGTGGGTGAGCACGAACACTGGCGTGTGGAACGGTGGATCGTCACCCCACCAGCCGTTCCACAGCCGATCCCACTCGCCCCGCACGGGGCCGAACATGTTGCGCCCCATGATGACCGCCGAGGCGGCATTGATCTGTTCGACCTCGGCCCGATTCTCCTCAGCAGCGCCGAACATCCAGGCATGCAGTCCGCGGCCCCAGCCGTCACCGCCGTCGTCGCCGAACGGGCGTTCCTCGGTTTGGTTGAGCCCGGCCGAGTACCCGTCGGCGGTGATGGTCTGGTCGGCGATCACCGTGCCGCCACGTGTGGTCACTGCGCACTCCTCCGTGTCACAACCGAGAGCATCGACAGGTACGGGTCAGCCTACGGCCGATCGCGCATTGGACCAGCGCAAGCTAACTCCGGGGAGTATCGGTAGCACGGCTGGCCGCCGCTTAGTTCGCCTCGCGCCTGAGCCGGTACTCCGATGGAAGCCATCGCGTCCACGTACCGTCGATAGGCCTTTGCGGCCCTCGCCCTGCCGGCCGGCAGTCGTCAGGACGGGGACATGTGCCGCAACGCGCCCCTGGCGTACGACGACAAGCAGGGCATCCTGGCGACGTACCTGGCCATCACGCCCAGGTCGGTGCCGGTGCCGCGGGTGCTGCTGTCGGAACCACCGGCCGGCACGCCGACCCCGCCGGAACTGGCCTATCGGACCATCGCCGCGTCCCTGGTCGTCGCCGACGACCTCGCCGTACCGACGTCGCCCGGAATGTCCACGGCGGCGGTGATGACCTGCTGGGACCTGTACTGGAATTCGTACAACTGGGCCGAGCTACCCGGCTACCCGAACCGGGCCAGCGTGTGGCACCCGGCGAAGACCTACTACTCGTCCAGCTACGGCGGAATGAAGATGTACTCCTACAGCTACCTCGCCAACTGCGGCGGGTTCGCCCGGCACCGCATCTACTACAAGTCGTTCGGTGACTACTACAAGCACCACGACTACGGGGTGGCGTCCTAGCACTGGCAGGCGGTCAAGAAGGGTTCGGTGCACCGCTACCGCAAGGTGGTCTACGACGGCACGTCGGGGGACACCCGCAACGGCAAGTACACCGGCTAACGACGACGCCGGTGGCGGTTGGGCCGGGTGCCGCCGGACGAGGGCTCGCCCCTCGTCCACCGCGGCCTCGGCGCGCCGCGTCCTCTCTTCCCGAATAGCGGCCGGACAGTCAGAGCTTCGTGGGTGAACCGCCGGACGTGCGGGCGGTCAGATCTTGAGGACGTCCACGTCGTACAGCGCTATCGACCCATCGCGGGAGGCCAGAGTCAATCCTTCGCTGATCGCTTGGGCCACCAGCATGCGGTCGAAGGGATCGCGGTGATGGGGTGGCAGGCGGCCCGCCGCGATGGCGTGGATGTGAGTCACAGGCAGTTCACGGAAACCCATGTCCCGTATCCGCTCCGCGAGGTCGGGCGGTCCGGCGAGCTTCCCGGCGCTCTGTTTGATGGTGATCTCCCACAAGCTGACTGGGGAGAGGTAGATGTCCGGATCATGGCGGAGTCGGTCGAGAAACTCGACGCCGAGGGTCTGGTCCCCGGTGATGGCCCATAACGCGACGTGCGTGTCCAGCAACAGATTCATGCGCCGATGCCGAAGTCGGCAGCAATCTCGGTGTTGGTCTCACGCGAGTCCCAATCGCCCGACAGATTCAGTTGCCCGGCGAGGGAGCCGACTGCGTTTCGGTTGACTCGCCGCACCAACGGCACGACCTTCGCCACCGGAGTGCCCGCGCGGTCGATAATGATCTCCTCGCCGCGTTCCACCCGTTCGATGATGCGTGACAGGTGAGTCTTGGCGTCGTGCATGTTGTAGTGCATGGCTTCAGCCGACATGACGAGACCTCCTAGGTTAGCTAACAGCTTAGCCCGCTTCGGTTCGATGTCACCACGGTTCGCTGACGGGCGACGAAGATCCTCGGCCCATCGCGGTGTACTGCGGGAGTTGCGGTTCGAGCTCGATCCGTCCGCACCCGTTGCTCCCGCGTGGTTTGCCGTGTGCGACAGCCTGGAGCGGCCGCCGGCTGCGCGGAGCAAGGAGCTGAGTGTTAATAACGGGCGTCGTCTTGCTTGTTAACAAGAGCGGGATGAAGTAATTCTTAACGACCGAGACGGGTTTAGGTAACGGGCTGAGTTTGAAGAGTGAGAAGACTAAAGGTTGATGGCGGTTCTCGTGTTCATGTTGCCATCATGCTGGGATGACTCGACTTGCGGGAATTCGTATCCCCCGGGCACGCCCACGGCCAAATACGGCCGGTGCGCCTGCAACGAAGCCGCTGCTCCTGGTGCCTGCGCTAATTTGGGCGCTCTCGCTAGGTGCGCTTCGGGTCCTGCTTGTGCGACAGGGCTGGCTGTTCGGCTCTGATCGTGTGTTCTTTGTCGATCTGGCGATCGGTGCAGTCTTCGTTATTGTGCTCGGGTATACGAAGTACCGGAGGGATCAGCGGGCACCGGACAAGCAGAATAAAGGTGACACTGCCCCGTTCAATGATCTGCTGACGACCGCTACCGCAGTTGTCGGTGTCCCAGTGCTGCTGACATCACTGCTGAACCTGGCCGCACCAGCGTCACCCGCTAACTTGGCAGTGCCGCCGTGCCGAAAAGCTCAGACACACAATGTTTCATACCTTGGGGTCACCACGGGGCCAATCGGGAACGCTACCCGTAGTGGTCCTGGGCTTTCTTACTCCCAGACCGACCGATTCGAGAGTAACTGCATGGTCGGCTTCGCCGGATACTGCATCGGTGATCCCGTCAAGGACCCCTTGGTGGAACCATGGGTAGAGACGCGTTGGCTGCTGGTGTCACAACACAGTGGCCTGCCAGGTAGATGGATCGCTCGCGGACTTGCTGGGGAGCCGGCTGATCAGCGATTTACGACGGCGGCCTACGTTAAGCCCCAGAGTGCCAACAGGGATCTTAAGTACCTCGGGCCTGAGGTCTGTCGTGCTGGGCGCCCCATGCCCGGAAGGTTAACGGTCGAATCGGCCACCGCGGAAGGCGGGAAGATGAAGTTTACGGCGCGAGCAGACCACGCCGTGTGGATTGGTATGGCCCTAGCGATTCCGTCCGAGGCGCTTCGGGCAGGGAGCGACATTCGTTGGGTTGGTTCGGGTCCTACTGATCAGGCCGGAGGGTTCAGTAGTCAGTGGGATCCATCAATCACGAGAAAACATCTGCTCCCAAACCGCCAAGCCCCTGTCGTGGCAACCGTCCTGGCGGTGCCGTGTCTCGGGCCGGTCGGGCCGGCGCCAGCCGATACGGCCGCCATCTTGCAGTACAAGATCGATCAGCAGGGGGATGTGAACCGGTCGAATGGAGAAGTCGATAAGGGAGTCAAGGAACGTTTGATGACCATGGCTTGCGATACCGAAGAATTCGAGGGCGGAGCAGAGAAAACGGCTTCGGAGAAAGCGGACTAAATCAACGCGCAGGTGTGGGTCATTAGGCATCCGCATCGGGTCCCGCGCCCACGACCACGACCCCAGACTTCGCGGCCCCGGAAAGATCATCCAGGAACGGGAAGGCGCGCGAGGCGGCCAACGTCAGGAACGCGAGCAGCAACAGGATGACGGCAAGAACGCGTTGTCCACTTATCGATCGCATCGGGGCAGACCGTATCGACTGACCGTCTGTTGGGCAACCACGACGAGGCGTCGATGGCTCGGTCATCAGCGCTGTGCTCCGAGTTGTCGCACCGAGGTCGTAGGTTCCCTCGGTCGCCCTGGATCGTGGGGCTGGGCAGTCGATCGGGGGATTCCGTGGGTGTCTTGTACGACTACTTCCGCGCGTCGGACGAGGAGGCGGTCGCGAAGCTGATGGCCGCTACGGACGGCGGCCCGCTGGTGCGAGCGGGCGATTCGCCGATCGTGGACGCGGTGGATGCCAAGGGGATCGATCCGACGGTGACCCTCGGCAAGGTGGTCTCATTCGCTCTCGATGTGCCGTGGGCCACCGACCTGATCGGGGACCGCCTCATCTGGCCGGACGGCGTCCGTGAGGACCTTGAGTACGAGGGGCCCTGGGTGGTCGCACTGAGCGAGCGTGCCCGGGATGTGCTTGCCGACATCCCGGACGACCGGATGCCGGGGCTCGCCGACCGGTGGTCACGGATCGAGGAGTTGTCCCACTACGACGACATGCAGCCGGACGTCATGCTGTCGCTCCTGCGGGAGTTCGTTGGGCTGGCCGGTCGCGCACGCGCGCACGGGGACCGCATCTACTGCTGGATCTGCCTCTAGCCCGAGGGGTCGATTGGTACCGCCTCGGCGGTTTCACCCTGAACGGCGCGGTCAAGGTGGCCCGCTCTGCTGGTGTCAGGCGGCGGCCTGGAGCGAGGCGCGTACGTGTCGGCGCGCGTCGTGGATGCGGGATTTCAGGGTGCCGACCGGGATGGCGAGGTGGTCCGCGATCTCGTCGTAGGTCAACTGGCACAGGTCCCGCAGCACCAACGGCGCGACCAGCTCGGGTCGGTGAGCTTCCAGCCGTTCCAACGCGTCGAGCAGGTCGAGCCGGGAGCCCGCGATCACGCTGGTGGTGCGCGGGTCGGCGGCGTCGAGCGGAAGGAGCGGCGTCGGCTGCTCGTCGGCTCGGCGCTTGAGGCTCCGGTACGTCTGTCGAGCGCAGTTGGCCGTGACGACGTACAACCAGGTGGAGAACTTCGACCGGCCCGCGAAGCCGCCGATGTTGCGGGCGACCTGCAGGAGGGCGTCCTGGCACGCCTCCTCGGCGTCCTGCCGGCACGGGAGGACGCGCAGACATTGCCGCATGACCTGCGGGCCGATCCTGGTCAGTAACGCGTCGAGAGCTGCCGCGTCGCCGGTGGCGGCACGGCCGGCGAGCTCCTCGGTGTCGATATCGTCAGACATGCTCAGGCCCCGTTCCTCAGCGTCTTGTCGTTGATAATACGGGCGTGTCAGTCCCCGACAGGATCGGCCGATATCGCGTTCTGCGGCGTATCGGCTCGGGAGCGTTCGCCACGGTGTGGCTCGGCGCCGACGATGCTCTGGACGCGTCCGTCGCGATCAAGGTGCTGGCAGACAACTGGTCGTACCACACCGATCTGCGGGAGCGCTTCGAGCAGGAGGCGCGGATCATGCGGCGAACTGATTCCAGCCTGCTCGTGCGTGTGCTCGACGTCGGTGAGTTGCCCGACGGGCGGCCGTACCTGGTGATGCCGTACGCCGCTGGCGGCACCCTCGCGGATCGGCTCGTCTCGGGGCCGATGCCGGTACGTGAAGCTCTGCTCGTCGCGGCCGACATTGTCAGTGCGGTCGCGGTGCTGCACGGGGCCGGTGTAGTGCACCGGGACCTCAAGCCGTCCAACGTGCTGTTCCAGCCGGCCGCCGATCGGGATCGGGTGCTCGTCGCCGACCTCGGCTTGGCCAAGGCGCTCGCGAACGCGTCGGGCTTCACCATCGCCGCCGGCACACCCGGCTACATGCCGCCGGAGCAGGCAACGCCCGGTGGCGGCCTGGACATCCGCGCTGACGTGTACGCGATTGGCGCGACCCTGTACCACATGCTGACCGGCAGCCCGCCGCACCAGCCCGGTCATGCGGGCAGGGGCGGGCGGTCGTTGCCCCGGCCGTCCCAGGTGCGGCCGGGCATCCCGTCCGCGGTGGACGACATCGTGCGACGGGCGCTGCATCACGACCCGCGGCAACGCTGGGCGTCCACGACGTCTCTGCTCGAGGAGCTGCACGGCGTCATCGCCTCCATGGATCGGGGCACGAACCGTGGCCGGTTCGTGCGAGGACTGGGCCGGGTCGTCGGCGTAGGGGTCGCGCTGGCCGCGGTACTGGCGACGACGGGGTCCAGCTCCACGCTGCCGGCACGGTCGGGCTGGGTACGCGTACACGACGTGTCTCGTGCTCTTTCGGTCGCGGTCCCGCCGAGCTGGGCCGGCCAGCTGAAGGACGCCGGCTGGGACCCGTCGGCGCTGCGACTTCCCGCCGGCCACGCACCGGGTCTCGTGGTCGCCCCGGACCTTGCTGTCTGGCCGGACCCGGCAAGTGCAATCCCCGGTGTCTTCGTCGGTGTGAGTAAGGCCCTGGCTGGCGGCGGCCCGGTGCCCGCGTTACCCAGCCACACCTCGTGCGTCCCACAGCCCGAGCGGACCGTGGACGTGGGCGGCAACCCGGCGCGGGTACGGCGGTGGACATCGTGTGGTGCCTCGGTCTCCTTCAGCGAGGTGGTAATCGCCGTGCCGCAGCGCAGCTTCGGCGTCTACGTGCAGATCAAGCAGGTCGGTGACGTCGACGTGACCGACGAGATCCTGGCCGGCCTGCGGATCTCCAGCTCGCTGGTGCCGCAGGCCGGCCGGGTCGGGTCCGCCTATTCGTAGCAGTCCTGACGCCTGAGCTGCAGGGTCAGCGCGGTGACCTTGCCGTTGCTCGTTTGGATGCGGTACAAGGCATTGCCATTGCCGGGCACCTTCGTGTAGCCGCGAGCGTTGGTCGCCTCCGCGTCTTCGGCGGCCTCGTAGGCCGGGTAGATCCGAAGCATCTCGGCGCTCGACGTGCCGATGCGCAGACCCTCGGGCGTCCTGATGCCGGGCCACACGCTGATGGCGGCGACCCCCAGGGTCGGCGAGAGGGTGACGGTCCCTTCTTCGGGCGGGGCGGCGCGCAGGAACGACACACCGCAGCGGCTCGTGGTGTCGAACGGGCGCACCATTCCTGTCGCGGTGGCCTGCTGACGGGTCATTCCGAGCTTCAGCGAGCCGATGCCGTTCGGGCCCAGGACGAGCCGAGCAGGGGTGGTGGCGCCCGTCGACGGCCGTGCGGACGGCGACGACGAGGTGGGCGACGCAGACGACGTGGGCGACGCGGGCGTCCCGGTGGTGGGCGCGTTGGTCGTCTGCTCGGGCGAACCGGCCGGTGCCGCGTCACCGTTCCGATGCGCGGGTGACGAGCACGCCCCTACGAGCAGGAGGCAGGTGAGAGTTCCGATCAACGGTCTTGCACGCATCATTGGCTCCTGGCTCGTTCCACGCGGTTGCTGTCGTAGGGTTCGATGCCTCCACACGGAGGTTTGTTCGCCGCTGTGCGGAGTCTTTAAACCGACACCCAGCGCGGTACGAGCGGCCACCGACACGTTGGCGGCTGGACACTGCCGGTCACCATGACGGCATGCGTAGATGGCAACGTCCGTATTCACTCGACACCGCGACCGGCTTCGCGATCTTCGGGCTGGTCGGGATGGCGGCGTTCACGACGTTCGTGGTGATCCAGTACCTGCACGGACGGGTGCCGACGATCGGCGCGGTCTTCCTCGCACTCTGGCTGCCCATCTGCGCCGCCGTCGGGGTACGGCAGGCCATGCTCGGGGTCTACGTCAGTGACGTCGGGGTCCGGTCCCGGTCCATCCTGCGGACGACCACCGTGCCGTGGGAGTTCGTGTCGGAGATTCACAGCGGTGTGGCCACCATGGCAGGCATGGACATGGGCCGTTCCGCGATCATCATCGAACGCACCGACGGGGTCTCGGTGCAGACCCCGGTGCAGCGTGGCGATTTCTTCCGGCCCTTCACGTTCCGGCCCGAACTGGGCCGGGTGGCGACCTGGCCCGAACACTATGACGAGATCCTGACGACCCTGCGGGCACACCACCGCGACGCCCAGCGCAGCCGGCAACCGGTGCCCACCGATCAGCCGGCGCGGCCCGCCGCCGTCGACGTCCCGACGACCAGGCGCTCCGCTGGGGTTGACCGGACCCCCGATGGCCTGACCGCTGACCAGCGGCGCGACATCCACGCGCTGACCCGGCAACACCAGCGGGGCGCGCTCACCGACGCCGAGTTCAGCACGGCACTGGCAAAGATCCAAAGCATCGATTAGTACGCCGAGAGCTCAGTTCTCGCCGGCGGTGATCAGGCCCGTCTCGTAGGCGCAGATCACCGCCTGGGTGCGGTCTCGGAGGCCGAGCTTGGTCAGCACGTTGCTGACGTGGGTCTTCACGGTGTGCTCACTCACCACCAGGGCTTGGGCGATCTCCGCGTTGGACAGGCCTCGTCCCAGCAGGTGCAGGGTCTCGCGTTCGCGGGTGGTGAGCACGCCGAGGCGGGCGTCGGGCGCGTCGGTCAGCCGGGTCGCACCGGGCCGGTGGCGGCCGGTGATGTCGGCGATGATCTGCCGCGTCACCGAGGGGGCCAGCAGCGCATCGCCGGCGGCCACGACCCGGACGGCGTGGACGAGGTCGTCGCGGCGTACGTCCTTGAGCAGGAAGCCGCTGGCACCGGCGTACAGCGCCTCGTAAATGTAGTCGTCCTGGTCGAAGGTGGTCAGCATGATCACTCGGCTGACGGTGTCCGCACAGATACGGCGGGCGGCCTCGATGCCGTCCATCGTCGGCATTCGGATGTCCAGGAGCGCCACATCCGGCCGGTGCTCCCGAACAGTGGCGACGGCCGCCTCGCCGTCACCGGCTTCGGCGACGACGGTAATGTCCGGCTGGGCATCGAGGATCATGGAGAATCCGCTGCGCACGAGCTCTTGGTCGTCTGCGATCACCACCCGAATCGTCACGTCGGAAACGGTAGCCGGACCTCGACGGTGAACCCACGTCCACCTACGTCCTGCCCGGTTCTCGCCGTACCGCCGCAGGCGGCCGCGCGTTCCCGGATGCCGACGAGGCCGTGTCCGCCGCCTGGGCCGCCGATCCCGGCACCGTCGTCGGTCACGGTGATCGTGAGGGCATCGGGCGACCAGTCGAGGTGTACGTCGACCTTGCTGGCCGCCGCGTGCTTGACGGCATTGGTCAGGGCCTCCTGCACGATGCGGTACGCGGCCAGCTCCACGTCGGACGACACCGGTCGGGGCTCGCCGGTCACTCGCAGGCTGGCCGCCGGTACACCGTCGATCAGCGGCCGCAGTTGAGCCAGGGTGGGCTGCGGACCGCGGGGGCCGGCTTCCGAGCGCAGCAGGCCGAGCATCCCGCGCAGCTGCACCATGGCGTCGCGGCCGGCGGCGGCGATCGCGTCGAACGCCGCCTCCGCCCGGTGTGGGGCGGTGCGCACCGCGACTGGCCCGGCCTCGGCCTGCACGATCATGAGGCTCACCGCGTGGGACAGCACGTCGTGCATCTCCCGGGCGATTCGGGCCCGCTCGCGCGCGGCGGCCCGATCCGCCTCGAACTCGCGCTCGCGTTCGGCCCGCAGAGCCCGGTCCTCCAGGGCGGTCGCGCGCTCCTGGCGGGCGTGGCTGAGCCGGCCCAGGACGTACGCGGTGAAGAAGACCAGGAAGGTGTAGAAGTACTCGCTGATGCGGTTGGTGTTGAACGCGACTCCTGCCGCCACGCCCGGGAAGGTCGCGGCGAGGGCGCCCCAGCGCTGCCGGCGGCCACCGAGTGCGGCGACCGTGTAGAGCGCGACCAGCCCGCCGTACGCGAGGGACTGCCCTGGCGCGTCGACAGCTTTGCCCGCGATCGTGGCCAGTGCGACCGCCACCAGGACGGTGAACGGCACCCGCCGGCGCCAGCTCAGTGGGATCGCCGTACCCGCGGTGAGCAGGTACGCCAGCAGCCCCGGTGTGCTACCCGGCCGGGGAAGCGCGAACGGCAGGGACACCGCGACGAGGACGCACACGGTGATCGCGGCGTCCACCACGTACGGATTCGTGGTGCGCACGAAGCGGGCGAGCGACATCGCGGCAGGATGCATAACCCCTGACTTCCTTCGATGGGCACCCGATCCCCCCGGTCTCGGGGGGATCGGTTCCGGTTGCGCTCAGGCGAGGGCGGGCACCGGTTTCGCCGGGGCGGCGGCGGTGCCCCGGGCCAGCGGGAGGAAGGAGACCAGCAGCAGGACCGCGCCCAGCGGAATCAAGTCCTTGTCGATGAATGGCGTGGTGAGGTCGGCCAGCACCAGGGCCGGCGTCCACAGCTTGATCCGGCGCTGCACGGCGAGCAGGACGACCAGCACGAGCTGGCCGAGATAGAAGGCGTAGGGCCCGAAGTCGTAGGCCAGCTGCGAGATGCCCGGCAGAGTGCGTACCTCGTAAATGATCATGCTCATCGCGTAGTTGTCGTTGGCCATGAAACCGGCTGCCATGTCGATCGAGAACTGGGTGATGAGCGCCAGCGCTCCGAGGGTGCCGGCTGTGGCGCTCACTGTCGCCAAGACCCGGCTTCCAGCCAGGCGACGCATCTGCCAGAACGCCGAGATGAACGCGATGAGCGCCCCGATGAACGCGAGGTGCCCGATGGTCCAGGCCGGGCCGGGACCGCGAACGCCGTCCAGGCCGTCAATGAGACGGATGATCCCATAGCCCATCACCAGGACCGGGGCGATGATGAACGCGGGGCGGCGGAACTCCATTGTGGTGTCTCCAAGTGATGTCTGCGGTGTGTGTTCGACGTGTTCAGCCTGCCGTTTCACCACCCCGAGGGCATCGCTCCGCTCGGCGATCTTGCCAGCGCTCGGCACCTCCCTCGTACGGGTGAGCGACTCCTCCGCGCGAGCGAGACACCGGGTGCCGCGCGGCCCGTGGCACCCCGGCGTCAGCGGTCGTGTCAGGGGCGTGTCAGGGGCGTGACAGGCCGGGTGCCGACAGTGGGCACATGACGAGTTCAGCGATTGAAGTTTCAGGGCTGCGAAAGGCATTTGGCGACAAGGTCGTACTCGATGGCATCGATCTCGATGTCCCGGCGGGCACGGTCTTCTCCCTGCTCGGCCCGAATGGGGCGGGCAAGACGACGACGGTGAACGTGCTGACCACGTTGATGAAGGCCGACGGCGGGACGGTACGTGTCGCCGGGCACGATGTGGCGACCCAGACCAAGGCGGTACGCGCGGCGATCGGGGTCACCGGTCAGTTCGCAGCCGTGGATGAGCTGCTGACGGGCCAGGAGAACCTGCAGCTCATGGCCGATCTGAAGCGCCTCGGCTCCGGCGAGGGCAGGCGGGTCGTCACGGAGTTGCTGGAGCGGTTCGATCTGGTGGAGTCGGCGCAGAAGTCGGTGTCGACCTACTCGGGCGGCATGCGCCGGAAGCTGGATCTGGCGATGACACTGGTCGGTCGGCCGCCACGCATCATCTTCCTCGACGAGCCGACGACGGGTCTGGACCCGCGCAGCCGCCGCACGATGTGGGAGATCGTCCGCGAGTTGGTGGTCGCCGATGGTGTGACGATCCTCCTCACCACCCAGTACCTCGACGAGGCCGATCAGCTCGCCGACCGCATCGCGGTGCTCCACCAGGGCCGCCTGGTTGCCGAGGGCACTCCCAACGACCTCAAGCGCCAGGTCCCCGGTAGTCACGTCCGGCTTCGGTTCACCGACGTCGCCGAGCTCGACGCGGCCGCGCGGATCCTCACCGACGCCACGCGCGACGACGAGGCAATGGTCCTACGGGTGCCCAGCGACGGTGGGACCAGGTCGCTGCGGGCCCTGCTGGACCGGCTCGACGAGTACTCGCTCAGTGCCGAAGAACTCTCCGTCCACACGCCGGACCTCGATGACGTTTTCCTCGCCCTGACGGGCCAGCCCACGGAGGTAGTCGCGAAATGAGCACCCACTCGATCATCATGTTGCGCCGCAACTTCAAGCACATCGCCCGGAACCCGACCTCGGTGTTCAACGCGGTCCTGATGCCGATCGTGATCATGCTGATGTTCGTGTACATGTTCGGAGACGCGTTCAACGTCGGTGTCGACTACATCGACTACGCGACGCCGGGCCTGATGCTGCTGGCCGTCTGTTACGGGTTGGGGGCCACCGCGACGTCGGTGAACTCCGACATGACGAAGGGCATCATCAACCGGTTCAAGGTCATGGACGTCTCCCGTGCCGCGGTGTTGACCGGGCACGTCATCGCCAGCCTGTTGACCAACGTGATCGCCATCGGAGCGCTCATCGGGGTGGCCTTCCTCCTGGGCTTCGACCCGTCAGCGAGTGGCCTCGACTGGCTCGGCGTGGTCGGCATCGTCGTGCTGCTCGGCTTCGCGGCCGGCTGGCTCACGGTCGCCCTGGGGTTGGCGGCGAAGTCGCCGGAGACGGCGGGTCTGGCCGCGGTGCCGCTGGTCATGCTGCCGTTCTTCAGCAGCGCGATCGTGCCGGCGGAGAAGATGGGGCCGGGTCTCCGACAGTTCGCCGAGTACCAGCCCTTCACGCCGATCATCGAAACCCTGCGCGGGTTGCTCAACGGCACGCCATCGTCCACCGACGCGATGATCGCGGTCGCCTGGTGCGTCGGCATCGCCCTGGTCGGATACCTGTGGGCCGGTTCCACCTTCAAGAAGCGAGCGTGACGTCGACCAGTTGACGCCAGCTCGTCCGCGTACCCTCCTGAGCCGCCTCGGCGAACCGCGTGTCGCCGAGGCGGCTCCGCGCTGCCTGCTCGATCCGGGCCTCATCCGGGTGGGACCGATCCGACAGCCCGCGTACGTCAGCGCTCGCCGCGAGCAGCCGTGCGGCCTGCTCGTACTCCTCGCTGCGCAATGCCACGTCCGCGATCCCGACGAGTGTCTGCGCGATCAGGGGGGCGTGCCCCGCCTCGACGGCCGCATCGAGGGCCGCAGCGTGGTGCGTACGGGCCTCACCCAGATCGTCGGCCAGGTAGCCGAGCAGGTCGTGCGTCGCCGCCCGGACGTTCGCCTCCTCCGCGCCGTCGCCCAACACGGTCCTCGCGATGCCGAGCTGCTGGTACGCCTCCTCGGCGTCGCCCGCCCACCGAGCGAGCTCCGCCTTCGACAGTGCCAGCTCAGCCAGCGCATCCGGCCAGGTGACGCGTTCCGCGCAGCGTTGCGCCTCGGCTATCGCAGCCGCGCTGGACGCCTCATCGCCCAGCAGCCAGTACAGCCGCGCCTGTCGCGACCGCGACCGGATGACGTCCTCGGTGGCGCCGAGCTCGGTGACGACGGCGATCGCCTGCTCGTAGTGCGCGCACGCGGCCGCGAACTCACCGCGCACGGTGATGCGGTCCGCCAACTCAATCAGGGCGAACCAGATCCCGAACCGTTCGCCGAGTGCCCGAAACTCGGCGAGCGCCGCCTCGAGGTACGCGTCCGCATCCCGCCCGCCCTGGCCGAGGATGATGCGCATCTTGCCGAGGTGCAGCCGGGCGAGCGCGCGTACCCAGGGGTCGTCGTGGTCCAGCAGTTGTTCGAACGCGGGCAGGAACGCGTCCGGCGCCTGGAGCAGGCGTTCCAGCGCGGCGGCGAAGGCGATCGTCGGGTGGCGGCTGTGACTGCGCTGGCCGAATCGGTGCGCCTTGTGGATCCATTCCGCCGCCTGGTGTTCGTCGCCCCGCCCGGAGCTGACGAACTGCACGACGAGCGCATACACCGTGGCCCGGATCTCATCGGTCACCTCGCCGGGCGTCTCGGTGGCCGCGGTGATCAGCTCGAAGCCTTCGGCCTTGTGCCCGGCGAGCCACCAGTACCAGCCAGCGCCGGCCGCGAGCCGCATCGCCGCGTGTGCCTCGCCCGCCGCGAGCGCACCACGCATCGCGGAGCCGATGTTGTCGTGCTCGACCTCGAGCGTGGCGAGCCACTCCAACTGCTCGGCACGGCGGAGATGCGGCTCCGCGGCTTCGGTGAGCTCGGTGAAGTAGGCGAGATGCGCCTGGCGCGCCAGGTCCGATTCCCCCGCCTCGGCGAGCCGCTGCGCCGCGTACTCCTTGATCGTGCCGATCATCCGGTAGCGCGGCGCGTCGTCGTCCTCGGTGCGCAGCAACGATTTCTCGGCCAGAGCGGTGAGCAATTCGAGCACCTGGTCCTGCTCGACCGCATCGCCGACACCGACCCGCTCCGCCGCCTCCAGGCTCGCACCGCCCGAGAACACCGAGAGCCGGCGCAGGACCATCCGTTCGGCGTCGGTGAGCAACTCCCAACTCCAGTCGACCACCGCACGCAGCGTCTTGTGCCGTGGCAGTGCCGTACGGCTGCCGCTGGTCAACAGGCGGAACCGGTCGTCGAGCCGGTGGGCGAGCTGCTCGATGGTCATCGTGCGCAGACTGGCCGCGGCCAGTTCGATCGCCAGCGGCATCCCGTCCAGTGCCCGACAGACGCGCACCATCGTCGACAACGTCCGAGCGTCGGCGCCGAGATCCTTGCGCACCGCGCCCGCCCGGTCCCGCAGCAATTGGACGGCGGGGGAGGACTCGACCTCGTCGGGGCTGGCGCTCCGCGCCGGCAGGGCCAGCGGCTCGACCCGCCACAGCGCCTCACCGGTGATGCCGAGGGGTTCCCTGCTCGTGGCCAGGATCCGCAGCCGCCGGCACTCCCCGAGCACGCGGTGGGCGAACGCCGCCGCCGACTCGATCACATGCTCACAGTTGTCGAGGATCAGCAACGCCTCGCGCTCGTGGATCGCGGCGATGAGCCGGTCGGTCAGCTCCACGTTCGGGGCACCGCCGAGCAGAGCGTCCCGGAGGCCGAGCCCGCTGAGCGTCGCCTGCGCCACGTCACCGTCCGCGCCGATGGCGGCGAGCTCCACCAGCCAGGCCCCGTCCGGCAGGTCGCCGAGCACCGTACGCGCGGTCTCCGTGGCCAGCCGGGTCTTCCCCGAACCGCCCGGCCCGATCAGGGTGGTGAGCCGATGGTCGGCGACGAGTTCGCGGACCGCGGCGACATCGGCGTCCTTGCCGACGAAGCTGGTCAGCTCGGCCCGCAGGTTGGTCTTCCGGGTCTCCTCCCGTCGTCCCGACCCGCTGCGCAGCAGCGCGACGTGCAACGCGGACAGCTCCGCGGAGGGGTCGACGCCCAGCTCGTCGGCCAGCACCTCCCGGGCGCGTTGGTAGACGAGCAGCGCGTCGGTGTTGCGACCGGCCGCGACGAGGGCACGCATCAGCGCGGCGACAAGTTGTTCGCGCACCGGATGCGCGGCGACCAGGTCGGTCAGTTCCGTGACCAGCTCGGCGCCGTGACCGAGGTTGATCTCCGCAGCGAAGCGCTGCTCCAGGGCGGTCAGGCGTAGCCCCTCGAGCCGGGCGACCGCCGCGTCGAACGCGGCGCTGTCCGACAGGCCGACGTCCTGCAGGGCGGCACCGCGCCACAGTGCGAGGGCGTCGCGCAGCAGCCGGACCCGCCGTGGTTCGTCGTCGTCCCGGACCTGGCCGGCGGTCACGAGGCGTTCGAACCGTACGGCGTCGACCGCGTCGGGTTCCACCGTCAACCGGTAGCCGTCGGTCTGCCCCTCGACCGACCCGTCCGGCAGCGCCTTTCGCAGCCGGGAAACCAGGCGTTGCAAGGCGTTCGTCGCGTCGGAGGGTGGCCGTTCGCCCCAGATCCAGTCGACGAGCGTCGCCTTCGGGACCACGTGACCGGCTTCGAGTGCGAGGGCGATCAACAGCCCGCGCAGCCGGGCGCCCGGCACGTCCGCCAGGACGCCGTCGTCCCCGCGAACCTCGAATGGCCCCAGCATCCCGATCTGCACCTGGCAGATCTTGCCACGGGCGACCGGCGGGCTTCCGCCTGCTGACGCGGCACAGCCGTCTGCTGCTACCCGGCCAGCGGCAGCCGAGGTGGAATGATGCGGCCCGTGACTCTCTCGCCCTCGGATCGACTCGACGTCCGTGGTGTGCGACGCGCCTACGACACCGTGGCGGAGGATTACGCCGCGTACTTCCCGGATACCAGTGCCGAGGCTCCACTCGACCGCGCCATGCTCGACGCTTTCGCGGCGGCGGTGACGTCGAGCGGCGACGGGCGGGTCCTCGACGCCGGGTGCGGCGCGGGCCGGATCAGCCGGTACCTCACCGAGCGCGGGTGTCTGGTGCAGGGGGTCGACCTGTCGTCGAGCATGGTCGCCATGGCGCGGCGGGACCATCCCGACCTGGCGTTCACCGTGGGCTCGTTGACCGAGCTTCCCTATCCGGACGACGAGTTCGTCGGCGTACTGCTGTGGTATTCGATCATCCACACGCCGCCGGCCGGCCTGGCGCGCATCTTCGCGGAGGCCACCCGGGTTCTCCGCCCCACCGGCCACCTGCTCGTCGGGTTCCAGGCCGGTGAGGGTACGCGGGACGTGTCTGGTGCGTACCGCCAGTTCGGTCATGAGGTCGTGCTCGAGCGCCACCTCTACACCCCGGACCAGATCGCTTCCCACCTTGAGGCTGCCGGCTTGCGCGAGGTGGGGCGCCTGGTGCGGCGCGCGGGCAGGGAGAAGGACGACCAGGCGTTCCTGCTCGCCAGAGCGGGTTGAGTCGAGGGCGGCGGCAGGACATGCGCGTGACGATGGCGAGCGCCCCGGCACGGGCCGGACGCGCGAACGAGGACTTCGCTGGGGCCGTACCGATGGCAGCGGTGGTGATCGACGGCGCCGGCATCGCCGGCACCGAGTCGATCTGCCGACATGGCGTGGCCTGGTACGCCAGCCGCCTGGGAGGCAGCCTCCTCAGCCTGGTGGCACGGGAGCGGGATCTCGGCCTGTCGGCGGTGCTCGCCGAGGCCATCGAGCAGGTGACAGACGAGCACCGGGACACCTGCGACGTCGCCAACCCCATCAGTCCGTCAGCGACCGTGGCCATCCTGCGCCTCTCCGACGGCCTCGTCGAGCACCTGGTGCTCGGTGACGCGTTCGTCGTGCTCGACCGAGCAGACGGTGTGCCGCTCGTCGTCACCGATCCGCGTGAGGTGACCGTCAGCCGGTCGTACCAATCGGCGCTCGAGACCGTCGCCGAGGGGAGCGCCGAGTACCACCGACTCCTGCGGGAGCTGCGCGCCAACCGGAACCAGCCCGGCGGCTTCTGGCTGGCCAAGGACGACCCGCGCGCGGCGGACGAGGCGATCACCGGAAGTTGCCCGGTGTCCGAGCTGCACGGTGCCGTCCTGCTCAGCAACGGCGCCAGCCGCATTGTGGACCGGTTCCAGCTCGTCGACTGGCCCGGTGCCCTGGCCCTCCTGGCGTCGAACGGACCCGCCGACATCGTGCAGCGGGTCCGGGAGGCCGAGGCCCGCCAAGCGGTGGCGGCGGACGATGCGACGATCGTGCACTGCGCCGATCTCGGCGAGGCGTGACCGGACGGGCGCGACGGGCTGGTCACCCGCCGCCCCAGCACGAGCGACGGCCGGGGGCGAGTCGTCGCGCTCACCGGAGCCGGCCGAGAGGTCAGGTAGAAGTCCTTCGTTCTGAATCCCGGTATCCGAAGGTCGTATATAACGGACACCAAGAGTGTTCCTATCAGAGGCCGGCCATCGATGAATCAGAACTCGAGGACCGGTCAGCTGCTGCGCGTACGGGATGCCCGGAAGCAGCCCGCGTTCATCGAGCTCTTCTTCGACCTGGTCTACGTCTTCGCCCTGATCCAGCTCACTCACCTGCTGGTCGACGCCCTCACCCTGGAGGGTGGGTTCGAAGCGCTCGTGCTGCTGTTGGCGTTGTGGTGGGTCTGGGTCCTTACCGCGTGGACCACGGACCAGTTCGACCCACAGCACGCCGGCGTCCAGTGGTATGTCGTCCTGGTCATGTTCGGCATCCTGCTGATGGCCATCCAGGTGCCCAAAGGGTTCCACGGAAACGGACTGCTCTTCGCCGTCACCTTCACTCTGATCAACTTCGGTCGCTTTTTGTTCGTCGCGCGAGCGGCGCGAGGCACTCCGGTTCTGAACCACGTGATGCGCGCCCGTTTCTGGTCCGTCCTCTCGACGCTGATCTGGATTCCCGGGGCCTTCGCGGAAGACTGGATCCGAGGCGTCCTGTGGTTGTCGGCCCTGGCCGTGGACTACGTCTCGGCGGCGCTGCGTTGGCCGACTCCGTGGAAACTGGGTCACGCGGTAGGGCCGGCGCTGGAGATCGTCGCGACCCACGTCGCCGAGCGCTACCGGCAGGTGTTCATCATCGCCCTGGGAGAGATCGTCCTGGCCATGGGGATGACCTTCTCCAGCACTGGTTACGACGCTTTCACACCCAGACGGGTGGTGGTGCTCGCACTGGCGTTCGCCAGCGCCGCCCTCATGTGGCGGCTCTACATCTACCAGGCAGGAGCCCAACTCTCCCCGGCGATCGCGGCATCCGAGAATCCGCACCGCCTCAGCCAGTGGTCCGCCTACGCGCACATGGCCATGATTGCCGGGATCATCCTGACCGCCGTTGGCTTCACTCTGGCCATCGAGCATCCGATCGAGCGCATGCCGTGGTCCTGGGTCGTCGGCATCGTGGGCGGCCCCGCCCTCTTCCTGGCCGGGCGTTCCGGCTTCGAATACGTGATCTTCGGGCGGGTGACGATGCCGCGGCTGATCGGAATCCTCGTCCTGGCCGGTCTCTCTCCCGCGGTGGTGCACCTGCCGCTGGAGGTCACGTTGGCTTCGACGACCTTGGTCCTGGCCGCACTCGCCGTCGAAGACGCGGCACGCGGCAAGGGGAGGCCCCCGGAAACCGCCGCACCGCCCACCTGAGGCGTACGCCTGCCTTCCGTGTCGGTGGCGAGGCCCTCATCCCAGCGCACTCGGACTGTCGCTCGAAGTCAGCACCCGAGGGACTGTTCGGGTACGGACAACTCCCCGGACCGGACGGGCCTGCCGCAGGCCTGGCAGCAGACCTCGGCCACGAAGATCTCGCCGCAGAGGTCGTGGGTGAAGACGGCCTGCGGCACATCGGCGTCGCTGTAGGTGTCACCCCAGCGCTTGAGCACGAGAATGACCTTTCCGAGGTCCAGTCCCTTCTGGGTGAGTTCGTACCCCGATGCTCCGCCAGTCTCGGTCGAGCGCGGCTGCACGATCCCGGATTCGGTGAGCTTGCGCAGCCGGGAGGCGAGGACGTCCCGGGGCGCGCCCACGGACCGCAGGATCTCGGTGTACCGGGATGCGCCGAATGCGAGCGCTCGCACGATGTGCAGCGACCACCGGTCGTTGATGGCGTCGAGCGCCACAGCGAGGGTGTCCCGTTCTGGTTTGGATTTCAAACCACCGGTGCTAGGGTTCGTTTGGTTGGACATTCAAACCACCCTACTTGAGGAAGCGCCCATGTCATCGTCACCTGATCCAAATCCCGCCCAGGTCAAGCCCATGGTCACACAGCACCGGGCCTGGACCTCGCTCGTGCTCACCGGACTGATCATTGGCGCAGCGTTCATCGCCATCTATGTCGGGCTTCAGCGCGATCCGGAGCCGAGCCGCCTGCCGATCGCGGTGGTCGGCGAGCAATTGGCGACGGCAGCCCACGCCGGGTTCGGCGACGCCGTCGCGGTCCGTCAGGTCGCGAACATCGAAGACGGCGGGGCCCTGGTGCGCAACGGGGATGCCATCGCCGTCCTCGGTGCGACCTCGCCCGCCACGTTGACGCTCGACTACGCCGGTGCCAGCGGGTTCAGCGAGAGCGGCGCCGCGCGGCAACTCGTCGCGGGCCTCGCCACACGGGCGGGAGCGACCGTCCAGGAGCACGACATCGTGCCCCTGGCCAGCTACGACAGTCGCGGGCTGTCCGCCTTCTACGTGGTGTTCGGCGTCACCCTCTCGTCGTTCGTCCTCGCGCAGGGGCTCACCGCGGCCACCGCGAAGGTGCGCCTGCGCCACCGCCTGTACGCGATGGGCGGGTTCGCGGTGGCGATCGGCGTGACGGCGGCGACGATCGCCGGACCCATCTACGGCTCGCTGACGGCCCCGTTCCCGCTGCTCGCGCTGTCGCTCATCCTCCTGTCGGCCGCCAGTGCCTTCACCACGAAAGCCCTCGGGGCGTGGCTCGGCCCGGCCGGTATCGGCCTCGCCGTCCTGACCCTCACCACGATCGGCAACGCCACCAGTGGCGCGACCATCGGCGTCGACCTGCTGCCGCAGTGGGCGCAGGCGATCTCGGCGAAGCTGCCGCCGGGTGCTGCCGTGCGAGCGGTCAACAACTTCGGCTACTTCGACGGGTCCCACGCGGTGGCGCCGCTCGTCGTCCTGGCCACCTGGTTCCTGGCCGGCCTCGGCTTCGTCCTGCTCCGACAGCGCGTCGGGCAGCGCCGCGCGGCACCCATCGCCACCACGGCTTAGCGCGCGGCGCCGGCGCTGTGCCGTTGGCCACGTCACCGTGGGACCCTGCTCAACAGCAGGTACCGATAGGTTCGGGACCTTGTCCGTACCCGAAGAAAAAGGTCATGGAGTCGAGTCTGCGCGCTCGGATACGAGCCGGTGATCCCGGCGCGTTCGCCGAGCTCTTCGACCAGCACGCGCGATTGGTCTACAACCACGCGTTCCGGCTCACCGCCGACTGGGCCACGGCGGAGGACGTCATGGCCGCCACCTACCTCCAGGCATGGCGCTCCCGCGCGCGGGTGAGTGACGAGGGCGGGTCGCTGCGGCCGTGGCTGCTCGGCATCGCCACCAACGAGGCGCGGAACCACACCCGCAGCAACCGCCGCTACCGCAGGGCGGCAGCCGCGCTCCGCGCCGCCGACTTCACCGTCCCCGACCACGCCGACGAGGTGGCCGGCCGGCTCGACGACGGCGACCGGGTCACCGCCGCGATCGACGCGCTGGCCGGTCTGCGCCGGCCCGAACGCGAGGTGCTGACGTTGTGCCTGTGGGAGGGCCTGGACTACGAGTCCGCCGCGCAGGCGCTGGGCATCCCGATCGGCACGGTCCGGTCCCGGCTGTCGCGGGCCCGGACCAGGCTGCGCAAACTCGTCGACGCGGCGCAGCGCACGCCCCGGACGTCGGCGCGTTCCGACAGCACCGCCCCACTGGCGCAGGAGGGCAACCGATGAAGGCGCAGCCCCCACTGGAACCGTCCGAGTGGGCGGAGCTCGCCGCACTCGCTCCCCATCCGGGTGACCGTGAGCTGCCGCCGGGTACTCACGAACTGCACCGCGACCGGATGCTGGCGGCGATCGCGCAGGAGACGCGTACCCCCGAACCAGCCCGCGCCGCGCGGCGGCTGCGGCCCGCGCTGGTCGGTGCCGCGCTGGTCCTGGTCGTCGCGGGGGTGGGCGGCGGGCTCGCCGCCACCAGCGATGACCATCCGCCGACCGCGCTCCCGACACCCGAGGCGAGCAGACCGACCGCCGCGCCCCCTCCGCGCACCGCGGCCAAGATCCGGGCGTACGGCACCGTGCGGCAGCTCACCGACAGCGCCGACCTGATCGTGCGCGGCGACGTCGTGTCGGTGACGGGCGCAGGCGCTGACCGGCGGGCCGTCTACCGGGTCGCCGAGGTGCTCTACCGCGCGTCGGCGGCGCCGGCCGGTGCCGAGATCACGCTGCTGGACCCGGAATCCGCCGGCATGTCGCGGCTCGAAGCCGGTCAGTCCACCGTCCTCTACCTGGCCGTCAGTGATCCGACGGGGCCGGCCTACGCCGCCCTCAGCGGCGATTTCGGGATCTTCGACGTCACCGGGGACACGGCCACCAGCCGCTCGCTGACCAACTCGGTCACCGGACTGCGCACCGAGGCCGCCGCCAAGCGCACCGGCCCGTTCGCCGCCACGCTGGCCGACCTCCGCCAACTCGCCCGGGAGCGCGGCTGAAAGATTGTGGGAACTCGGTGCCCGGGGCGCACAGATAAGAGGCGTAAGCAGTGCCGCGTCCCGGGCGAGACGACCCGGAGCGGCACCCAGACGCGAGGAGCGTTCCATGGCAGTCGACCCCACTTCCCGTGCCCGGATCGGGTGGGCCGCGGCCGCCGCCGTGCTCACCGTCGCGGCACTGTCCGCCTGCGGCAGCGCCGCCACACCGTCCGCCGGGTCGGCCACGAGCAACGCCACCGCGCCGATTGAGCCGACTGCCGGACCGGCCACGAGCAGTGCCGCCGCGCCGCCGCCGATCAAGGGCAAGCTGCGGGGGTACACCACCGTCCAGCAGCTCAGCGAGACCGCGGATCTGGTCGTACGCGGGGAGGTCGAGGCGGCCGGATTCCGGGTCGACGAGGTGCTGCGCGCGGCGGCCGGATCCTCGGTGCCGACCGGGTCCCGGATCACCCTCACCGGCCTGAACCGCCGCTCGGCGGACATGGCCAACATGTCGGAGCTCAAGGCGGGGCAGGTCGTCGTGCTGTACCTGGCGCACGACACGACGGTGGCGAACCCGACGACGTTCAGCACGCTCAGCGCCGACTTCGGCGTGTTCGACGTGACCGGTTCCGACGACGCGGCGACCGCGTCGACCCGCTCGCAGAGCATGGCCGTCACCGGCCTGCTCACCGAGGACCCGGCCGCCTCCGGCCACGGCTTCCGCACCACTCTCGGCCAACTGCGCGCCGTCGCCGCCAAGGTCAAGTAGTACGGCCGCGTACGCGGACGGCACCCGACCCTGGACGCCGTCCGCGTACGAATCGTCGGACGGGTTCGGCGCTGTCGGAGTCGAAGCTGCTGGTCGCCTAGGATGAGGCTCATGAGCGCAGAGGCCGTTGGCATGCACATGCCTGCCGTCGTGACGCTCGACGACGTGGCGGCGATGAACGCTGCTGATTCGAACGGCCACCGCTACGAGACCAGCCCCGAGGGGGTTCTGTCGGTCATGCCGCCACCCGACTCGGACCACGCCATGATCGCCAGTCGGCTCTTCGCGTGGCTGATCATGGCCGGCTGGCCCGCCGAACAGGTGCTCCAGGCCGCTGGCGTGCGGATCTCCGGGCCGGAGGGTGACGGGGGCCGGATTCCTGACCTCAGCGTGTGGCGCAAGCCGCCGACGCGCAGCGTCTGGGCCGCGGTGGCCGACGTCGTACTCGTGGTGGAGATCGTCTCGCCGGGTTCGGAGGCGATGGATTCGGTCACCAAGGTCCGCGAATACGCGTCGGCGGGGATTCCGCAGTACTGGGTGGTCGACCGGGACAGCGCGCAGACGGTCACGCTGCATCGGCTGGGCGGGGGCGGCGCCTACGAGCAGAAGGCGCGGATGCCGTTGGCGTGGCTTCTCCAGACGGCCCCGGCCGAACACCTCGATTGAGCGTTGCGCAATGGCGCCCCCGGTGTGGGCGTACGAGGCGTACGTCGGACAGCTCGATCCGACTCACCGCTCGTGCCTGGGCCGTCCGGGGCACCGCGCCGGGCGACCGCACCGCGTCGACTCTCAGGCAGGCTGCATGAGGCCCGCACGGTAGGCGAAGGACACCAGTTGGGCCCGGTCCTTGACGTTGAGTTTGCACCGGAGCCGGTAGACGTGGGTGCGCACGGTGGTCAGGCCGATGGACAGCTCGGCGGCAACCTCGTCGGTGGACTTGCCGTCGGCCATCAGCAACAAGACCTGGCGTTCCCGTGGCGTCAAGGTGGACACCGCGGGCTGGAACACCTCGTCCGGAGACGGCTGCCGGCGCCGGAACCAGTCGACCAGCCGGTCGGCGATCTGTGGGGCCAGCGTGGTCTGCCCGACCGCGGCGGCGCGCACCGCGGCGGCGACCTCCTCCCAGGTCGCGTCCGGCATCAGGATCCCGTTGACCCCCGCCTGGAACACGCTGCTGACCAGGTCGTCGCTGTCGGTGGAGGCGAACACCACGAAACGGGGTCGTGGATTCAACTTTTCGCCGTTGATTTTGTTAATGAGCTCGACGGCGGAAATACCGCGCAATTTCAGGCCGGTGACGATGACGTCGACCCGGTGTGTGCGAGCCAGCATTATCGCGTGGTTGCCACTGTCTGAAGTGTCCACAACGGAGACGTCGGGCTCGCTGCCCAGCAGCGTACGGAGGCCATCTCTGACAATTGGCAATTCGTCGCAGACAAGAACCCGGATTGACATTCCCCCGCCTTACGGAACCATGCCGGTGAATTCCACACATCGATGATCGCGATGTTACTCGGTTCGACGCTGCTGCGACAGCCGTGTCACGCCACCGGTCCCGGGGGTCATCGTGGCGTTGACCGGGTGTCGACGGCGCGCGGACGCGCATCCATCGTGGGATTTCTATGGTCGGAGCGTCCCCCGCCCGCCGCGCAGGATTGGATGCCGTCCGTGACAGTCCAGGAACAGACCCTCGCCCGCTGCCCCGAGTGCGCCGCCGACGTGACGTTCGCCGAGCCGCCCCGGCTCAGCGAGCTGGTCGAGTGCGGAGAATGTCAGGTCGAGCTGGAGGTCGTCGCGGTGCAGCCGTTGACGCTCGCGCCGGCCCCCGAGGTCGAAGAGGACTGGGGTGAGTGAACCGGCCTCGGTAGCCGTGCTCACCTCCCGGCTGCGGATCGACGACAAGCGGATCCTGGAGGCGCTGGAACGTCGTACCGTCGCCGTGGCCCACGTCGACACCAGGACCGCCTGGTGGCCACTCGATGGCGCCGCGCCCGACTGGCGGCTGGTCCTCAACCGCGAGATCGGCCAGATCCGCGCCGGCTACGCCGCCCGCGCGCTGGAACGGCTCGGTGTGATCGGCGTCAACTCGGCCGCCGCCATCGAGACCTGCGCCGACAAGTGGCACACCTCCCTCGCGTTGCGCGCCGCCGGCCTGCCCACCCCTCGAACGGCGCTGGCCGCCACCCCGGAGGCCGCGCTCTCCGCGCTGGCCGCGATCGGCTACCCGGCCGTGGTCAAGCCGCTGGTCGGCTCGTGGGGGCGGTTGGTCACCACCGTGCCGGACCCGGACCTGGCCCGCACCGTGCTGGAGTACGTGGCCGCGCTGCCCGGCCCGCAGGCGCACATCGTCTACGTGCAGGAGTACGTCCGCAAACCCGACCGGGACATCCGGGTGGTGGTCGTCGGCGGTGAGGTGCTCGGTGCGGTGTACCGGCGCAGCGCGGACTGGCGTACCAACGTGGCCCGGGGCGCGCGCACCGAGCGGTGCCCACTCACCGACCGGATCGTCGAGCTGGCCACCACGGCCGCCGCCGCGGTCGGGGCCGATCTGGCCGGCGTCGACCTCGTCGAGGACGAGACGGGCCAGCTGTACGTGCTGGAGGTCAACTCCGGGGTGGAGTTCGCCGGTTTCGAGCAGGCGTACGACGGCGAGGTCAACGTCGCCGACCGGATCGTCGACCACGTCCTGGCGAGGCTGGCGTGACCGGCCGGGGCGGCCCGGTCCGGGCGGCCGTGGTCGGCGGCGCCGGGTACATCGGCGGCGAGCTGGTCCGCCTGCTGCTCGGCCACCCGCGGATCGAGCTGGCCACGGTCACCTCACGCCGGCTCGCCGGCCGCCGGGTCAGCACCACGCATCCCAACCTGCGCGGTCTCACCGAGCTGACCTTCACGGCCCCCGAGGACCTGGGCCGGCACGACGTGCTGCTGCTGGCCACCGAACACGGGCTGGCGATGGGTGCGATGCACGGCCTGCTCGACCTGGCCGACACGGTGGTCGACCTGTCGGCGGATTTCCGGCTACGGGACCCCGCCGTGTACGCCACCTACTACGGCGGCCCGCACAGCGCCCCCGAGCTGCTCGCCGACTTCGTCACCGGGCTGCCCGAACTGTACCGCAAGGAGTTGCGCGACGCCGACCGGATCAGCGTGCCCGGCTGCATGGCCACCGCGGCGATCCTCGCCCTGCACCCGCTGGCCGACGCCGGCCAGCTCGGCGCGGGGGAGGTGACCGTCGACGGGCGGACCGGCTCCAGTGGCTCCGGCAGCACCCCCTCGCCGGCCAACGTGCACGCCGAACGCAGCGGCGCGATGCGGGTGTTCGCCCCGACCGGCCACCGGCATCAGGCGGAGATCGCCCAGGCGGTGGGCGTACCGGCGCGGATGACCGCGACCGGGGTGGAGGCCGTCCGGGGAGTGCAGGTGCTCTGCCGGGCGCCGCTCGCCCCGGGCCTGGACGAGGCCGCCGTACGGGCCGTCTACCGCCGCTACTACCGGGACGAGCCGTTCGTCCGGGTGGTCGCCGGGCGACGCGGCACCTACCGGTTGCCCGAGCCGAAGATCCTGGCCGGCTCCAACTTCTGCGACGTCGGGTTCGCGGTCGACCCGGACGGCGGCTGGGCTCTGCTGGTCGCGGCGCTGGACAATCTCGTCAAGGGCGGCGCCGGCAACGCGGTGCAGTGTCTCAACGTCCGGTACGGCTGGCCCGAGCGGCTGGGGCTGGAGTTCCCCGGCCTGCACCCGGCATGAGCGCCCCGTCGGCAGCGTCGCCCTCGGCGGCCTCGCGGGGGGAGCTGACCGTCGTCAAGTGCGGCGGCACCGCCGGGGTGGACGCGGAAGCGGTCTGCGCCGACGTCGCCGACCTGGTCCGCGCCGGGCAGCGGGTGGTGCTGGTGCACGGCGGCTCCGCCGACATCGGCGCGCTGGGCACCCGGTTGGGCGTGCCCGAGCGCCGGATGATCAGCGACGACGGGGTGGACACCCGCTACACCGACCCGGCGGCCCTGGAGGTCGTCGTCCTCGCCCTCGCCGGAGCGGTCAAACCCCGGCTGGTCGCCGCCCTGGCCCGCGCCGGTGTCGACGCGGTCGGGCTGACCGGGCTGGACGCGGGTCTGTTGCGGGCCCGGCGCACCGCCGCGTACCGGGCGGTCGTCGACGGCCGCCGGATGGTGCTGCGGGACAACCACGGCGGCCGGCTGATCGGCGTGCGCGCCGAACTGCTCCGGGTGCTGCTGGCCGCCGGCACCGTGCCGGTGGTGTCCCCGCCGGCCCTCGGCGAGGACGGCCGGCCCGTCAACGTCGACGCCGACCGCGCGGCCGCCGCGCTCGCCGCCGCACTGGGCGCGCGGACCCTGGTCCTGCTCACCGGCGCGCCCGGGGTGCTCGCCGACCCGGCCGACGAGCGGTCGGTCCTGCCCAGTTACGCACTGCCGCCCACCGGCGCGCCACCCGGTGTGGGCGGCGGGATGGCGATGAAGCTGATCGCCGGCCGGGAGGCGCTGCTCGGCGGGGTCGGCCGGGTGCTGGTCGCCGACGGCCGGCACGACAACCCCGTCCGGGCGGCGTTCACCGGCGCTGCCACCGAGATCACCACGAGGAGCGCAGATGCCTGACGACGTGACCGGGCCGAGGGCCATCACCGACACCTTCGCGGCCGGGCTGCTGCGGTGCCTGGTCGAGACGCCCTCACCGTCGTACCACGAGGCGGCGTTGGCGCGGTCCCTGGTGGACGTCATGGGGCAGCTCGGCTTCGAGGCGTACATCGATCCGGTGGGCAACGTGGTCGGCGAGATCGGCCGGGGCGACGGGCCGGTGGTGCTGCTGATCGGTCACCTGGACACCGTGCCCGGCGGCCCGCCGGTGCGGGCCGAGGACGGCCGGCTCTACGGCCGGGGCGCGGTGGACGCGAAGGGGCCGTTGGCGACCATGGTGTGCGCGGCCGCCTCGGCTGACTTCTGCGGCCGGATCGTGGTGGTGGGCGCCGTCGAGGAGGAGATCGCCTCGCGTGGCTCGCGGGAGATCCGTCGGCGGCTGCCCCGGCCGGACGCGGTGGTGGTCGGCGAGCCGAGCGGCTGGTCGACGATCACCCTCGGCTACAAGGGCAAGCTCGACCTGCGCTACCGCGTGACGGTGCCCGCCACCCACCCCAGCAACCCGGTGCCGAAGGCGTCCGAGCTGGCGGTGCAGTGCTGGAACACCCTGCTGGACGTGCTCGGCCCGGAGCGCGGCAACGGCTCGTTCGACCAGCCGGGCGCCACCCTGATCTCGCTCCGCGCCGACCAGGTCGACGCGGAGGCCGAGCTGAGCGTCCGCACCCCACCGGGGTACGACGTGGACGGCCTGCTGCACGAGCTGACCCGGCGTACCCCCGATGGTGAACTGACCGTGGTCAACCGCGTCGCCGCGTGCCGTGCCGACCACCGAAACCCGGTGGTACGGGCACTCTCGGCCGGCATCCGCGCCCAGCGGGCCCGGCCCAGCCTCAAGGTGAAGACCGGCACCTCGGACATGAACGTGCTGGCCGAGCAGTGGGACGTCCCGATGGCCACCTACGGCCCCGGTGACAGCAGCCTGGACCACGCCGACGACGAGCACATCGTGCTGGCCGACTACCTGCGCGGGATCGCCGTGCTGCGGCACGCGCTGTGGGAGCTGGACCGCAACCCTCCAGCACCGGCCGAGCCACCACCGCCGGCCGTCGTCGCGGCCCGGGTCAACGGCGTCCGCCGCACACCGAGCAGGGCCTGACGTGGTGCCCCGGGAACCACTCGCGGTGGCCGATCCGGCCGAGCGGCCGGCGGAGCCCGGGCCGGTCGACGCCGTCGAACCGGCGGCGGTCGCGGTACGGGTACGGGAGTTGATCGTGCAGATGTGCGCCAGCACCGACGGCGGCCACCTGGGTGGGTCGATGTCGCTGGTCGAGATCCTGGTAACCCTCTACCACGAGGTGCTGCGGGTCGACCCCGACCGGCCGCAGGCACCCGATCGGGACGTACTGCTGCTCAGCAAGGGTCACGGCGCGATCGCCCTCTACGCGGTGCTCGCCACCCGGGGGTACTTCCCGGTGGCCTGGCTGGACGACTACGCCGCGCCCGGCGGGCCCTTCCTGGCCCACCCCAACCGGGCGGTGCCGGGCGTGGAGATGCCGACCGGGTCGCTCGGACACGGGCTGGCCCTCGGCGTCGGGCACGCGCTCGCCGGCCGGCTGGACGGCAGCGGCAGGCGCTGCTTCGTGGTGCTCGGCGACGGCGAGTTGCAGGAGGGCTCGGTCTGGGAGGCGGCGATGGCGGCCGGCAGCCTCGGGCTCGACCGGCTGGTCGCGGTGATCGACCGCAACGGCCTCCAACTCGGTGGCGGCACCGAGGACGTGATCACGCTGGAGCCGCTGGCCGACCGGTGGCGGGCCTTCGGCTGGACGGTACGCGAGGTGGACGGCCACGACCGGGTCGCGCTGCGTCAGGCCCTGGACGAGCCGGGCGCCGGGCGGCCGGTGGCCGTCATCGCCCGTACCGTCAAGGGGCGCGGCCTGCCCTATGTGGAGGGTCAGGTGCGCAGCCACTTCGCCCGGCTCGGCGAGACCCAGCGCGGCCGGGCACTGCGGGCCGTACGCCGGGGGGTGCGGTGAGCGCGGCGGACGTCGCCCCCCGCGCGGGTCGCGACGTCTACCGCGATCTGCTGGTCGAGCTGATGGCGTCCGACGCCCGGCTGGTCTGCCTGGACAGCGACACCGGCCTGTTCACCGGTGTCGACTTCGGGCCGGCCGGCGACCGGTACGTCAACCTGGGCATCGCCGAGCAGAACCTGATGGGTGTCGCCGCCGGCCTGGCCCGCTGCGGGCGGATCCCGATGGTGAACACGATGGCCACCTTCGCGAGCACCCGGGCGTTGGAGGCGGTCAAGGTGGACATCGCGTTCAACGACCTGCCGGTGCGGATCGTGGCCACCCACGGCGGGCTGGCCGCCGGGCATCTCGGGCCGACCCACCACGCGCTGGAGGACCTGGCGATCATGCGGACCCTGCCGAACATGACGGTGGTGGTGCCCGCCGACGCCGACGCGTGCGCCCACCTGTTCCGGCAGTCGCTGGACCTGCCCGGGCCGGTCTACCTGCGGCTCGGCCGCGCGGCCACGCCCGATCTGGCGGCCACCCTCGCCGCGGCCGGCGGTCCGGACGCGCCGCCGGTCGAGCTGGGCCGGGTGCAGCAACTCCGGGGTGGCGGTGATCTGGTGCTGGCCGCCTGCGGACCGTACCCGGTGCTCGCCGCGCTGGCGGCGGCCGACGACCTGGCCCGGCGGGGTGTACGGGCCACCGTGCTCAACGTGCACACCGTGCGCCCGCTCGACGTGGACGCCCTCGACGACGCGGTGCGGTCGACCAGCAGTCAGGTGGTGGTGACGGTGGAGGAGCACTGGCCCAGCGGCGGGTTGGGCTCGGCCGTCGCGGAGGCGCTCGCCGAACGGCGACCGGCCCGGGTGTTGCGGGTGGCGGTGCCCGACGGGTTCGTGGCCGTCGCCGGTGATCAGCGGTACCTGCTGGAGCGGTCTGGGGTGACCGCCGCCGCGGTGGTGGACCGGGCGGTGGCGGCGCTGCGATGAGCCTCCCGGGCGGACGCCGGAGCCTGGTGGCGCTGCTGACCGCGCACTACCTGTCGTCCTTCGGCAACGCGATCACCGTGGTCACCGTGCCGCTCTACGTGCTGGCCCGCACGGACAGCGCGGCGGCGACCGGGCTCGCCGGCTTCGCCGGGACCCTGCCGTTGATCTTCGCGGGCGCGGTCGGCGGAGTGTGGATCGACCGGCTGGGTGGGCGTCGGGTGAGCGTGTTCTCCGACGCGCTCGCCGGCCTGCTCACCGGCCTGGTGCCGGTGCTGGACGCCACCGTGGGTCTGCCCCTGCCCGCCCTGCTGGCGCTGCTGTTCGCCCGCAGCCTGGTGGCCACCCCGGCGAACGCGGCCCGGGTGAGCCTGATCCGGCCGGTCGCCACGGCAGCCGGCGTACGCCTGGAGACGGCCAACTCCTGGTACCAGGCGGCACCCCGGCTCGGCCTGGTGATCGGCGCGCCGCTCGCCGCGCTGCTGGTCGCCGCCCTCGGCGCGGCCGTCGGCCTGTACGTCGACGCGGCCGGCCTGCTGCTGGCCGCCCTGCTGATCACCGTGGGGGTGCCCGGCCTGGCCGTCGCCACGTCGACCGGGCGCACCGGCTTCGTACGGCAACTGGTCGAGGGCGCGGCGCTGGTCCGGCGGATCCCGGTGATCGCCGCGATGACCGCGTTCGTCTTCGTCACCAATCTGCTGGACGCCGCCTTCACCCCGGTGCTGCTGCCGGTGTACGCGCACGACGTGCTGCACGACGGGCGGTACCTGGGCTGGCTGATCGCCGCGTCCGGCTGCGGCGCGGTGCTCGGCACGTTCCTCTACGCGCCGGCCAGCCGTCGTCTGCTGGCCAGTCGGCGGCGGACCATGCTGGGCTGTTTCGTGGCCATCGGCGCGCTGCGCCTGTCCATGGCGACGACCCCACCGCCAATGGTCATGGTCGGCATCTGCCTGCTGCTCGGCCTCGCCGCCGGCCCACTCAACCCGCTGCTCACCACGGTCACCCTGGAACACGTGCCGGAGGAGGCGCGGGGTCGGGTCTTCGGGCTGGGCAGCGCGGTGGCGTTGAGCGGCGCGCCACTGTCGGTGCTGCTGGCCGGCTGGTCGGTCGGCGCGGCCGGGCTGGTGCCCACGCTGGCCGGCTTCGGAGCCGCGTACCTGCTGCTCGTCGCGGTGGCGCTGCGCGGCAGATCGCTGCACGCGATGGACGCGTACGCCCCGGGCGGGTCAGCCGAGACCGCGGGTCCTGCCGCCGTCGACCAGCAGGCAGGTGCCGGTGACGAACGAGGCGGCCTCGCTGGCCAGGAACGCGGCCACCGCGCCGAAGTCCCCGGCCCGGCCCACCCGGCCGAGCGGGATGCCCGCGCCGATCTCCGCGAGCCGGGCGTCGGCCGCTGAGCCGTAGTCGGCGCGTACCCCCTCGGTGTCGTGGTAGCCGGGTGCGAGCACGTTGACCGTGATGTCGCCCGGCCCGAGCGCCTGCACCAGGGCGCGGGTGAAGCCCAGCAGGCCCGGCCGGGCGGCCGCGGAGAGCCCGTACTCCGGGATCGGCTGGCGGACCGTCTCCGAGGCGACGATGAGGACCCGACCCCAGCCGGCCGCCCGCAGGTGCGGCAGGGCGGCGAGGGTCAGGCCGACGTGCGGCAGGAACGCGGCATCCAGCGCCTGCCGGTACGCGGCCAGCCCGAAGCTGTCGACGGTGCCGCCCGGGACCTCGCCCCCGTTGGCGACCACGATGTGCAGCGCGCCGAAGTGCGCGACCGTGTCGGCGACCCAGCCGGTGACCGCCTGTTCGTCGGTGATGTCCACCGAGCGGGTCAGCACGTCCGGCGCACCGGCGGCGCGCAGCTCCTCGGCGGCCTCGGCGAGCCGCTCCGGGTTCCGCGCGCACACCGACAGCGCGCAGCCCTCGGCCGCGAGCGCGCGGGCCGTGGCTCGGCCGAGACCGCTGCTGGCGCCGGCGACCAGCGCCACCCGCCCGGCGATGCCCAGATCCATGTCAGCCACTCCCTCAGGGTCGTATCGGATAGCCGTACCGGTGCAGCACCGGCGCGGCGAGCGTGGTGGCGACGGCCGCCGTGCGGGCCGGCAACGCGTCCCGCCAGGCCAGATCGGGGCGGATCGTCGTCGGCCCCTGGCGCAGCCGGTCCGGGTTGCCGGTCACCGTGTGGTTGACACCCAGTACGGCCCGGCCGTCCGCACCCACGGGCGGCTCACCGGGCAGGTCGGCCCAGCGCAGCACCCGGCTGAGCACGTCGCGCGGCGCGGCGGCGAAGTCCTCGTAGCGCAGCCGCAGGTAGCGCTCCGGCGCGGCCCGGCCGACCCGGTCGGAGGCCACGTTGATCGCGGTCCACATCCCGGTGCTGCGGGCGGCCCCCATCTGCGGCAGGTACTGCTTGGGGCGGGCGAACGAGTGAGCCACCGCGCGCGGGTCCCGGACCAGGTGCAGCACCCGCAGGTCCAGACCCGCGTCGCCGAGCAGCACGGCGGCCTCCGCCGGGTACTTCGAGCCGTCGACGATCACCTCGGCGCCGGTCTCCTCGGCCACCGCCCGGTAGGTCGCGAGCATGCGGCGGGCCACCTCGGTCACCCCGGCCGGTCGCGGCCGGCGACCGGTGACCTCGGCCAGCCGGGCGCCAGTGTGCCGGACCCGGACGTGGCGCTGCTGCTCGGCGATGATCCGTTGGGCCGCCTGTGCCGGGGATCGCCCGGCGACCCGGTCGACGACCACACTCCACAGCGGACAGCGGGTGAGTGGTTCACCGCAGCCGCAGGACGTGTTGGTGCCGATGCCGAGCACCCCGTTGCGCCACAGGTAGTACAGCTCGCCGACGTGCACCACCTCGGGAAGCTCGCCGAGCAGGTTGCCCAGCACCGTCGAGCCGCTGCGGCACCACCCGGTCAGGTACAGCACCTTCATCGCAGGTCCAGCAACAGGAAATGCTGTGGCAGGTGCACGGCCAGGCCCAACCGCAGGCCCGCGGTGATCACGTCGGCCCCGTCCGGGCCGGCGCCCCGGCGCAGGGTCAGCTGCGACGTCCCGGACTCCAGCAGGGTGACCGCCGCCCGGAAGTCGCCCAGCAGCACCTGGTCCGGCGCGATCATCCTGGTGCGGCTGACCCGGATGCCGACCTCGGCGAGCCGCGCCAGCATCCCGCTGCCCAGCAGGTCCCAGTACCGGTTGGGATGGGCCACCATCGCGTCACACGAGCCGCCCATCTCCTCGACCTCGCCGGCTGCGGTGATCACCTCGGCGGTCAGCTCGCCCGGCGCGGCCCGACGCCGGGCACCGGGCAGGCCTACCAGACCCGGAATCACCGAGTCGCGGCTGCCGTGCAGCAGCACCTCGTTCTCGATGGTGCCCAACCGCACCAGCACCCGGTAGTCGACGAAACCGGCCAGCAGCGCCGGATCGCGCAGCAGCCCGGGCGGGACGGCGACCGCCGCGCTCACCTCGGTCAGGTCCGTCTCCACCAGCCGGGGTACGAACGTCGCCTCCGGGCTGGCCTGGTAGCTGGTGCCGGCGAACTCCGGGGTGTCCGCCGATGGCGCCTCGCTGACGTAGGTGACCGGCTCCTCGGTCACCGTCGCGCTCTTGAGCAGGTGCCGCACCGTGTAGCGGGGCCGATGCTTGGCCAGCGGGAACAGAGTGGGCAGGGAGGCGCCGATCGACACGTCGACGTCACCGCCGTCGGCGGCGAGCACCGCGCGGGCGAACTGCTCGCCCGGGCCGTGCTCGGTCAGGTCGTAGTCGGCGAGGGCATGCTGCATCGACACTCCGTCCGTCGCGGGTGAGGGGACCGGATCCAGGTCAGCAGGGGGTACGTGCCTCGACCCACTCGTACATCGCCTCGAAGGCGAGCCGCTGGGACTCCTTACCGAGGATGTTCAGGTTGCCGGGGATGGCGTTGCACTCGAGGATCACGTAGCCGTCCTCGGTCGGCAGGATGTCCAGCCCGGACACCGTGATCCCCATGGCCCGGGTCGCCCGGATGCAGATGTCCTCGAGCTCCGGTGGGATGTCGACCCGCTCGAAGCTCGCCCCCAGCAGGGTCCGTGTCTTCCACTGCCCGACGGCCGGGTATTTCACCATGTTCATCGGCATGGTGTCGCCCGCGACGGTGAGCCGGTACTCGCCGTACTGGGTGGGGTAGTAGGGCTGACCGACCAGCACGCCGTAGCGGGCGAGCAGCGTCTCGATCAGTGGCAGGTCGTCGGCGACGTTGGTGATGCGTTCCACGTCGATGCCGGCCCGGCCGTAGGACGGTTTCACCACCACGGTGCCCCACTCCCGGCTCGCCGCCTCGACGTCGGCGGGCGTACGACAGGCGCGGGTGGGTGGCACGGGCAGGCCGGCGTCGGCCAGCACCTGCATCATCCGGAACTTGCTGTAGGCGGCCTGCCAGACCTCGATCGGGTCGAACATGGCCACGCCGGGGATGTTGCTGGCCAGCATCAGCCGCTCGACCCGGTCACGCCAGTCGCCGTGCAACTGGGCCCGGGAGATGACCGCGTCGAAGGAGCGCCCCAACTCGCCGTTGAACAGCACCTCGGGGCCGCCGCCCGGGGCCGCCCCGACGTCGATCTCCTCGACGGTGAACAGGGACGTGTCGTGCCCGCGCTCCCGGCCCAACTCCGCGATGACCGGCGAATCGTCATCCTCTTCGCCGTGATCCCAGGCCAAAACGCCGATCCTCATGACACCTCCACGCTTCCGCGCACCCCGACAGGCATCTATGGCTCTGGTGAGACTCGTCCATGTCTGATCAGTTGTCAAGGTCAATGGATCACGCTGCGCGTCGGCGGCACTAGCTGCGAGTTTGCTCTGCGTAGCCAAGATTTTCCGGACGCGACAGAGGCCCGTCCGGGTGGTAGCTTCGCCCGCAGACACATCTCCTGTGGACGTGACGGGGCATGGCCGGGAGGCGACCGAACATGTGGGATTCACTGGCACCTGTCGATAAGCGGCGCGCCGAGGAGTACGTGGCGGCGGGCTGGTGGCGAACGGAGACGTTCCTCGACGATCTGGCCGCGGCGGCGCGTGACCGTCCGGACCATCCGGCGCTCATCACGTACGAGGCCGGCGAGCACTCGCGCACGTTGACCTACGCGGAGCTGGCCACGATGGTCGCCCGGTTCGCCGGCGCGCTGCGGTCGCTCGGCGTCGGGCGTGGTGACGTGGTGATGATCTACCTGCCCAACCGGTGGGTGCTCACCCCGCTCTACCTGGCCTGCAACCAGATCGGGGCGATCAGCTCGCCGGGCTTCCCGATGCTGAGCACCCGCGAGCTGCGCCAGGTCCTGGAGTCGACCCGGGCGAAGGTCTGCATCACCCTGGACACCTTCGCCGGCACCGACTACGCGACGCGCCTCGCCGACCTGGGCGTTGCGACGCTGGAGCACCGCGTGGTGATCGGCGACGCGGCGCGGGTGGGCGCCGTCGACTTCCAGGAGGTGTTCGTCGACACCCCCTGGGAGCAGCGCGACCCGGACGACGGGTCGGACGCCCTCGGCCCCGACGACCCGGCGCTGGTGCTGCACACCTCCGGCACGACCGGCCCGATGAAGGGCGTCGTGCACAGCCAGAACACCATGTACGCCTGTGTGCGCGCCTCGGCGGACCCACTCGGCCTCGCCCCGGACGAGGTGGTGCTGCTGCCCAGCGTGCTCACCCACATGGCCGGGGTGACGCACGCCGTCTACCTCCCGGTCCACCTGGGCTGCACGGCCGTCGTGATGGACTCCGGCGACGACATGGCGCTGATGGTGTCGCTCATCGCCCGGCACGGCGGCACCTTCGTGTACGCCGCACCCGGCTTCGTCATCGGCATGCTCGCCGCCCAGCGCCGCGCACCGGTGCAGACCCCGGGTCTGCGCCAGATCGTCTCCGGCTCGGCCCCGATCGCGCCGCAGCTCATCGCGGACGTGCGCGAGGCGTTCGGGGTGCCGATGCGGGCGCTGTGGGGGATGACCGAGAACGGCGCGGTCACCGTGACCCGGCTCGACGACCCGGACGACTGGGCTGCGCACAGCGACGGCCGGCCGGTGCAGTGGATGGAGGTCCGGATCGACACCGACCCGGGCGAGGAGGCCGGCCGACTGTACGCGCGGGGCGCCTCCCAGTGCCTCGGCTACCTCAACCAGCGCGAGCTGTACGAGTCGCTGCTCGACGACGACGGTTGGTTCGACACCGGTGACCTGGCGCGCGACGACGGGCGTGGCGGCATCCGGATCACCGGCCGTCGGGTCGACCTGATCACCCGGGCGAACAGCCTACGCGTGTCCACCCTGGACATCGAGGCGGTGCTCCAGCGGCACCCGGACGTGGTGGACGCGGTCCTGGTCGGCTACCCGGACCCGGCCGTGCCGGGAGCGGATCTGGTCTGCGCCGTGGTGATCCCGGGTGGCGACACCCCCACGCTGGCCGGCCTGCACGAATACCTCGAACGGGAGGGGGTGGCCCGGGTGCTGTGGCCGGACCGGCTGCAGTTCGTCCGGATCCTGCCCAAGAACGCGCTGGGCAAGCCGCTGCGGCATCCGCTTCGCCAGCGCCTGGAGATCGCGGCGTCGGCGCGGAGGTAGCTCGTGCGCTTCCGGATCCTCGGCCCCCTCGAGATCTCCGGCGCCGGGCGCACGCTGACGGTCACCGCGGCACGCCAGCGGGTGGTGCTGAGCACCCTCCTGCTCGACGCGAACTGCGTGGTCTCCGCCGCGCAGCTCGCCGACGCTCTGTGGGACCACGAGCCGCCGACCACCGCCCGCGGTCAGGTGCAGATCTGTGTGTCCGCGTTGCGCAAGACGCTCGCCGGGCTCGGCCTGCCCGACCGCATCATCACCCGCCCGCCCGGCTACCTGATCGCGGTGTCCGACGGCGACCTGGACCTGCACTACTTCGACCGGCTGGTGCTGGCCGGTCAGCAGGCGCTCGCCGAGTCGCGGCTCGACGACGCGGCGGAGGCCCTGAGCGGGGCGCTCGCGTTGTGGCGCGGCGCGGCCCTGGCCGGTGTGGAGAGCCAGGCGTTGCGGGTCGCCGCGACCCGGCTCGACGAGCGGCGGCTCGCCGTCACCGAGGACTGGCTCGACGTCGAGCTGCAACGCGGGCGGCACCAGCACGTCGTCGGCGAGCTGCGCGAGCTGGTCGCCACGTACCCGCTGCGGGAACGGCTGCACGCGCAGCACATGCGGGCGCTCTCCGGCGCAGGCCGGCCGGCCGAGGCGCTGGCCGCGTACCGGTCGGCCCGGCGTACGTTCCTCGACGAACTGGGGTTGGAGCCGGGTGGCGAGCTGCGCCGGCTGGAACGCGCCATCCTCACCGACGGGCGGGCCGACGAGCCGGCCGAGGCGCCGCCTCCGCCCGCCGCGGTGCCCCGGCTGCTCCCCGCCGACCCGGCCGAGCTGACCGGGCGGGACGGGCCGCTGGCCCTGATCCGGGCGACGCTGGCCACCAGCGGTGCCGCCCCGGTCCCGGTGGTGGCGATCTCCGGCCCGGTCGGCGTGGGCAAGTCGACACTCGCGGTCCGCGCCGCGCACGCGCTCGCGCCGGCGTACCCGGATGGGCAGCTCTACCTGAACCTGCTCGGCGCCGACGGCCGACCGGTGCCGCCGGAGGCCGCCCTGGGGCGGTTCCTGCGCGCGCTGGGCCTGCCCGGCGCCACCGTGCCGGCCGGCCTCGACGAGCGTGCCGAGCTGTACCGGGACCGGATCGCCGAACGGCGGGTGCTCGTCGTGCTGGACGACGTGACGCACGAGCGGCAGGTGCTGCCCCTGCTGCCGGGCACCGGCGGCGCCGGTGTGCTCGTCACCAGCCGGCGTCGGCTCGCTGGCCTGACCGGCGCCCGATCGGTGCACCTGGACCCGCTCGGCGTCGAGGATTCGGTGCGGCTGCTCGCCTCCGCGCTGGGCTGGCCCCGGCTGGCCGCCGACCCGGCCGGGTCGGCGGTGCTGGCCGGGCTGTGCGACGGCCTGCCGTTGGCGCTGCGGATCGCCGCCGCCCGACTCGCCGCCCGCCCGCACTGGACGGTGGCGCAGCTCGCCGGCCGGCTGCGTCATCCGAGCCGTCGCCTCGACGAGCTGAGCTTCGGCGGGCTGGACGTCCGGGCCCGACTGGCCACCAGTTACGCGGCGCTCGCGCCGGCCGCACGGCTGCTGTTCCGATCGCTGGGCGCACTACCCGACGCGGACCTGCCGACCCCGCCCGCCCCGTGGCTGCCGGGCGCCCGCGAGGCGGATGTCGAGGACGCCCTGGAGGAGCTGGTCGACGCGCAACTGGTGGAGGTCGGGGTCGGCCCGACCCGGTACCGGCTGTCCGGCCTGGTGCGGCTCTACGCGGCGGAGCGGCTGGCCGGCGAACCGACCACGCACGCCCCCGCCGAATCGGCCTAGCGGCCCGTTGAGTTAGGTTCATGATCCGGGTCGTCGAGGCTCCTGACGTGCGGCTCTTCGGCAAACGCGTCGGCTCTGACGCGGCCGGGGGGAACGGCGACGACGGGGGTACGGGGTGCAGGGCCGGGTGGCGGAGTGTGACCGGATCGACCGGATGCTCAGCGACGCCCGTGCCGGCACGAGCAGCGTCCTGCTGATCCACGGCGAAGCGGGCATCGGCAAGACGGCGCTGCTCGAACACGCCGCCGCTCACGCGGCCGGTCTGCGGGTGCTGCGGATCGAGGGTCTGGAATCGGAGACCGAACTCGCCTTCGCCGGCCTGCATCAGCTGTTCCTGCCGATCCTGCACCTCGTCGACCAGCTGCCCGGCCCGCAGGCCAGGGCTCTGCGTGCGGTCTTCGGGCTCACCGACGACACGGTGCGCGACCGTTTCATCATCGGCCTGGCCGTGCTCAGCATGCTGGCGGAGGCTGCCGGCGACGGAGCACTGCTCTGCCTGGTGGACGACGCGCAATGGCTCGACCAGGCATCGGTGGACGCGTTGACGTTCGCCGCCCGCCGGTTGCAGGCCGAGGGCATCGTGCTGATCCTCGCCGTCCGGGACGCCGCCGGCCTGCCGGGGGTGGGCGGGCTTCCCGAGCTGCGCCTCGCGGCACTCGATCCGGAGGCGGCCGCGGCGCTGGTCGCGGACCTGCCGCCGTACGTCCGGGAGCGGATCGTGGACGAGGCCCAGGGCAATCCGCTCGCGTTGCGGGAACTCTCCGCCACGCTGACCCCGACACAGCGGGCCGGCCAGCTCAGCCCGCTGACGCTGTCCGCACCGTCGAACCGGGTCCAGGACATCTTCCTGGCGCAGCTCCGTCGGCTCCCCGAGGCCACTCGGGCGCTGCTGCTGACGGCCGCCGCGGACGACACCGGAACGCTCGACCTGATCCTGCGAGCGGCGAACGCGCTGGTCGACGACCTCGCGCCGGCCGAGCGCGCCGGGCTGGTCGTGCTGACCGGCGATGCGCTGCGCTTCCGGCATCCGCTGATCCGGTACGCCGCGTACCAGGGCAGCCCGTTCGCCGATCGGGTCGCCGCACACCGGGCGCTGGCGGCGGTGCTCTTCGCCCCCGAGCACGCTCATCGGCGCGCCTGGCAGCTCGCCGCCGCGGCGACCGGACCGGACGAGCAGGTCGCCGACGAGTTGGAACGCGTCGCGGTCTGGGCCGGCGGCCGACAGGCGCTCGCCTCGGCGTCCGCGACGTACGAGCGTGCGGCCCAGCTGACGGCCGAGCCGGAGAGACGGGCCCGCCGGTTCGTCGCCGCCGCCCAGGCTGCCGCTGACGCGGGCCAGGACGAGCGGGGTGGCCTGCTGGCGGCGCTGGTCGAGGCGCCACCGCAGGACCCCGGTCTGGCGGCCGACCTCGCGCGGGTCCGGGCGGTGGTGGAGCTGGGAATCGGCAGACCGGACGTCGCCGGCCGCCTGCTGCTGGACAGCGCCGACCAGATCGGTGCCCGACGACCGGACAAGCTCCCCGCGCTGCTGGTGGACGCCCTGCATGCCGCGTTCTCCTCGGGCAACGCCGATCTGATCGTGGCGGTCGCGGCCCGGGGCCCCGCCGAACCGGTGCTGACCGTGCCCGCCCGCCTGTTCGCCGACGACGTGCCCGGTGCCCTGCGCGCGCTCCGCCCACTCGTGTCGGTCGAGTCCGGGTTCATGAACCGGTTGATGATCGGCATCTACTGTCACCTGACCGGCGACGACGAGGCGGCTCACGAGATCGCGGTCGAGGCTGTCGAGCACTGCCGGGGCAACGGCATCGGTGGCTGGTTGCCCACCGCCCTGCATCTCCTCGCCCGGGTGGAGCTGACCCTCGGCTGGCACGACGCCGCGTACGCGCACGGCGCCGAGGGGCTCCGGCTGGCCGAAGGCCACAACCTGGCCCATCGGGCCGCTCACCTGCGTGCCGTTCTGGCGACCCTGGCCGCCGTACGGGGCGAGGAGGAGCAGACCCGGCGGCTGGCACGGGAGGCGTTGGCGTACACGCAGCCACGCGGCGTCGGCCGGGGCACGGCGGACGCTTTGTGGGCGCTGGGCCTGCTCGACCTTGGTCTGGGGCGCGCGGACGCGGCGCTGGAGCGGCTCGAGGCGGCGCGGGACGCCTCGGGTCACCGGCTGTTCGGCGTGTTCCTGCTGCCCGATCTCGTCGAGGCGGCCGTGCGCGCCGGCCGTCCCGAGCGGGCCGCCGAACCGGTACGCCAGCTCGAGGGGTGGGCGGAGGCGACCGCCCGACCAGCACTCGCGGCGCTGGCCGGGCGTTGCCGCGCCCTGATCACCCCGGACGGCGAGGCGGAGCAGCATTTCACGACGGCGGTCCGGCCGCACCGGGGCGGGAGTGCCGTGGACCGGGCCCGTACCGGTCTGCTCTACGGCGAGTGGCTGCGCCGGGCGCGCCGCAAACTCGAAGCGCGCGGTCACCTGCGGGACGCGCTCGACACCTTCGCGGCGCTCGGTGCCGAGCCCTGGGCCCGCCGCGCCGGTGCGGAGTTGCGGGCCAGCGGCGAAGCGGTGGAACCGTCCCTGGGGCCGTTCAGCCGGCTCAGCCCCCAGGAACGCGAGGTCGTCCGGTTGGCCGCGGCGGGTGCGACCAACCGGGAGATCGCCTCGCGGCTGTTCCTGAGCCCGCGCACGGTGGGGCACCACCTCTACCGGGCGTTCCCCAAGCTCGGCGTCACCTCCCGCACCGAACTCGCCACGGTGCTCACCTCATGACGCCGGAGCCGAATAGAGCAGTCGGATCTGCGCGGTCCGGTAGCCCGCCCGTGCGAACGCGGCGGCCATCGGTGCGTTCGTCGTGTCGGTGGTGCCCGTGATCAGCTCGGCCCCCTGCTCCGCGTGGCACCGGGTGATCTCGGCGAGCACGTCGTCGATGTAGCCACGCCCCCGCAGCTCGGGCACGACACCCAGGTAGCCGACGTTCCGGTTGTACGGCGTCGCCGACGGAATCGCCAGCCCAGCGAGCGTCCCGTCGGTGGTGTGGGCGAGCCGCCACCACGATCGTTCGCCCGGACATCCCAGGTAGAAGTCCATCTCCTCCCGAGCGGTGACCTCGGGGCCCTTGACGGCCAGGTTCCGGCGGGTCTCGAGGTCCAGGCTGCCCACCGCGATCCGGCGGAACACGTCCAGGAACTCGTCGTCCGAGCCCGCCGAGAAGACCAGCCGACCGCTGGAGGCGGGCACCCCGATCTCCGGCGTCCACTCCAGCCGCAGCCGCTCCACCTCGTCGGTCAGCCCGACGGTCAGAGCCGCGTCCCGCCGCCAGGCCACCGCGGCCGAGACCGACTCGTCGTCGCGCCAGCCGTTGGGCAGGGTCAGGTTGTACAGCGGCGGTTTCGGCGCGCCCTGCTCCGCGAACGCCTTCAGCCCGGCGGCGAGCAGGCCGGCCGCGACGGCCGCGCGGTCGGCGACCGATCCGTCGACGTGCAGGCAGTCGAGGGCGATCGGGTGCGCGCTGGAGGCCTGTCCCCACCACAGCGCGCGGCCGACCACCCGCTGGTCGTGCTCGGCGATCCAGGTCCACTCCGGGCGGTACATGCCCTGGCCCAGCTCGTCCAGGTAACGATCGGCGTCGATCTTGCTCACCGGGTCGTCGACGGTGAAGCCGGTGACCCGATCGAGATCGGCCCCGGTGGTGGCGCGGAACAACATTGGTCCTCTTTCAGTGCTTGGCATAGGTGGAGATGGTCGCGCCGGTGTTGAACACCCGGGTGTCGCGCAGCGCGAAGCCCGTCACCGCGAAGGGAGCCCGGAACAGGGGAATGCCGGAGCCGAGGACCACCGGATAGCGCTTGATGACCAGTTCGTCGATCTCGTCCACCAGGTGACCGGCGAGCGTCGCGCCGCCGCAGAGCCAGATGCCCAGGCCGTCCTGGCGCTTGAGCTCCCGGACGAACTCCGCCGGCTCGCCGGCCACGATCTCCACCGCCGGGTCGCGCTGTCGCAGCGTCCGGGAGAACACGTACTGCCGCAGGTGGGCGTACGGGCTCGTGACGCCGAGGGCCAGAGCCGGTTCGTACGTCGCGCGGCCCATCAGGACCGTGTCGAATGTGGCGTTCGCCGCCGTGGCGATGCCGAGCGGCTCCCGCGCGTGGGTCGGCAGGGTCTCGGGATAGTCGGCCAGGATCGCCGCCGCCAGATCCCCCTCGAACGCGAAGAAGTCGAACTCGCCGTCCGGCCCGGCGATGAACCCGTCCAGGCTGGTGGCGATGTAATACGTCAGTTTTCGCACGTCAGATGCTGCTTTCGGAAATGTCGTCATCGGCTGGAACGCTAGTCGGACCAGCCGCCGACGGCATCGGTCGCACCGACGTAACGTGACCGGCTCAGCGCCCGGCGGGCATCGGTCGGCGGGCCAGCACCGCGTCGGCCAGCACGTCGGTGACGTCGACCAGCGGCAGCGGACCGGTCGCGCCGAGCGGGGCGATCACCGGCAGCTCCGTACAGGCCAGCACCACGCAGTCCGCCTCAACGGGCCACGGTCCGGCGGTGACCAGCGCCGCGAGCCCGGCACGCAACGCCTCGACCGGCTCACCCCGCTTCACGCCGTCGATCAGTGCGTCGACCAGACCCTGGGCCGCCGTCGTGGGATAGAGCGGCCGGGTGCCGGCGGCCAGGTGCGGTTCGTACAGCCGCAACCGGGCGGTCGGCGCGGTCGCCAGGAAGACCGGCCGACGCAGCCCTCGCCGGGCCAGCGCGGCGCCCACCTCGGCCAGCAGGTCCAGCACCGGTACGGCCAACGCCCGGGCCACGTCGTCGTGGAAGGCATGCGTGGTGGCCGACGGGATGACCACCGCGTCCACCCCGGCGGCCTCCAGGTGCTGGGCGGCCCGGAGCAGCGCCGGCAGCGGACTGGGCCCGGCACCGCTCAAGTACGCGATCCGGCTGGGCACCCGTTCGGCGACGAGCACCACCTCCAGGTGCTCGTCGTCCTCGGAGGCCGGAGTGAGCTGGATGAGGCGCTGGTAGAAGTGGGCTGCGGCCAACGGCCCCACCCCGCCCACCACGCCTAGTCTGCGGATGCCCAACCCCGCTCCCGAAACGCGTCGGAGATCCGGGCCGCCAGCACGGTGGCGTGCGGCGCGTACACCAGGTCGTGGTGGTTGCCCGGCACCGGCACCACGTACACCGGGCCCCGGGTGCGGGCCCGCCAACTCGCCGGGTTCACCGGCGGGTTGGTCAGCGTGGGGTGCCGCTCGGTCGCGGTGAACAGGTGGATCGGCGCCCGGATCGGGGCGCGTGGAGCGTAGCGGTCGGCGGCCCGACCGTTCGCGGTGAAGACGGCGACCATCCGGCGCAGCGTCGCGGTGTCCGCGCCGCGCGGCACCCGGCCCCGCTGCTGCGCGTCGCGCAGCAGGATGGCCAGCGCCTCCTGCTCCTCGGCGTCGGCCAGCGCGGTGACCTGTGCCGGGTCCAGTTCGGCGATCAGGCCGTACCGTTCCAGCTCGCTGCGCCCGGTGAACCAGGGTTCCAGCTCCTCGCGGCCGAACGCGCGGGCGTCCAGCACGCCGAGGAAGTCGACGCGCTCGCCGGCGGCCTCCAGCCGGGCGGCCATCTCGAAGGCCACATTTCCGCCGAAGGACCAACCGGCCAGCCGGTACGGGCCGCCCGGCGCCGCCGCGCGGATCTCGTCGACGTACCGCTGGGCCATCTCCTCGATGGCCGCCAGCGGCGGGTCGTCCGTGTTGTAGCCGACCGCCTCGATGCCCTGCACGGCGCACACCCCGGCCAGCTCCCGGGCGAGCTGTGCGTAACAGGCCACGTCGCCGCCCTGCGGATGCACGAGGAAGAGCGGCGGCTGCTCGGCCGGCCCGTCGGCCAGCGCGATGAGCAACCGATCCGGGCTGGCCGCCCCGGCACCGAGCACCGCGGCGAGCCGCTCCACCGTGGGGTGGGTGAAGATCGCACTGAGCGGCACGGCGACGCCCAGCTCCCCACGGATCGCCTCGACGAGGTCCACGGCCCGCAGCGAGTGACCGCCGACTGCGAAGAAGTCGTCGCGTACCCCGATCGGGCCGTGGCCGAGGACCCGCTCCCAGATCCGCACCAGGGCCAGCTCCAGGATGTCGCGTGGGGGCAGCGCGTCGGTACGGGCGACCGGAGCCGGCACCGGCAGCCGGGCCCGGTCCAGCTTGCCGTGCGGGGTCAGCGGCAGCGCGTCCAGTGCCTGGAGTCGGGCCGGCACCAACTGCTCGGGGAGCGTGTCGGCGAGCCGGTCGCGCAGCCCGCCCAGGTCGACGTCGGGCCCGGCGACCACGTAGCCGGCCAGCTCCCCGTCGTGCACCGCCGCTGCGGCGGCGTGGATCCCCGGGTAGGCGGCCAGCGCGGCCTCCACCTCGCCCAGCTCCACCCGGACGCCGCGGATCTTCACCTGCTGGTCCCGGCGGCCGTGGAAGACCAGCCGCCCGTCGGCACGCCACCGCACCAGGTCGCCGGTGCGGAAGAGCCGGGCACCGGGCGGACCGAAGGGGTCCGGCACGAACCGCTGCGCGGTCAGCCCCGGCGCCCGCTGGTAGCCGCGTGCCAGGCCGGGCGAGCCCAGGTGCAGCTCACCGAGGGCACCCGGTGGCAGCAGCTCGCCGTGCGCGCCGAGGACGTGACAGCGGACGTGCGGGATGGGTCGCCCGACCGGCACCGCGCCGGGCTCGTCGCCCACCTCGTGGTACGTCGAGGTCATGGTGGCCTCGGTCGGGCCGTACTGGTTGACCAGCGCGATCGTGGGGGAGAGCTGGCGGGCGGCACGGACGTGCTGCGCGCCCAGGGGTTCGCCGCTGACCAGGCCGAGCCGTACCGACCCGGCGGCGGAGGGCCGCTGCCCGGCGGCGGTGGCCAGCGCGGTCAGCATCGGCGGCACCAGCGTCAGCAGCGCGGTCACCCGGTGCCGCTCGATCGCGGCGAGCAGGGCGTACGGGTCGCGGGCCGTCTCGTCCGACGGCAGCACCAGCCGCCCGCCGACCACCAGTGGGCCGAAGATGTCCCGAATGGACGCGTCGAAGGAGATGGCGGCCAGTTGCAGCACCACATCCCGGTCGGTCAGCCCGATCGGGCCGGTCAGGTACGCCAGGAAGTTGGCGATGCCCCGGTGCGGGGTCGGTACGCCCTTCGGTGCTCCGGTCGACCCGGAGGTGTAGTAGATGGCCGCCGGGTCGTCGGGGTGCGGCACGGGCCCGGGATCACCGGCCGATTCGGTCAGCAGCTCCGGCCACTCCTCCTCCAGGCAGTACGCCGGCACGCCCTCGATCGCGGCGGCCGGCCCGCGTCGGGCCAGCGCGTCGCGGGAGGTCAGCACCAGCCGGGGCGCGCTGTCCGCCACCAGGTGCGTGAGTCGGCCGGGCGGCGCGGCCGGGTCCAGCGCGACGTACGCGCCGCCCGCGCGCAGCACCGCGAGGAGGGCCACCACGAGGTCGGTCGATCGGGGCAGCGCGACGCCGACCACCACGTCCGGGCCGACGCCGTACCGGCGCAGCCAGTGGGCCAGCTGGTTGGCCCGCTCGTCCAGCTCGGCGTAGGTCAGCTCGCTCGCCCCGGTGCTGGTGTCGGCCCGCGTCGGCGGCGCGGCGAGGCAGACCGCGACCGCGTCCGGGGTGCGGGCCGCCTGCCGGGCCACCAGTTCGGGCAGTGACGGCTGGTCCGGGGCCGGCTCGCCGGTGCCGCTCCACTCGGCCAGCAGCCGCCGCTCGGCGGGCGTCGGGCCCAGCTCCGACAGCCGCCGGTGCGGCGCCGCGACCACGGCCTCCAGCATCCGGACGTACGCGGTGGCGAACGCCTCGACGGTCGCTGCGTCGTACAGGTCGGTGGCGTACTCCACCGTGCCGCACAGCCGGTCCGCGTCCTCGGCGACCGACACGTTCAGGTCGAACTTCGCCCCACCCGGGCCCAGGTCCACGGCCTCCACCGTCACCCCGGGCAGCCGCAGCTCTGCGCCGTCGTGCTCCTCCGGCCGGAAACCCACCTGGAACAGCGGGTTGCGGGATGGGTCCCGCTCGACGTGCAACTCCTCGACCAACCGCTCGAACGGCACGTCCCGGTGTGAGAAGTCGGCCGCGGCTGCCTCTCGGACCCGGTCCAGCAGGCCGGCGAAGGTCGGGTCGCCGCCGACGTCACCGCGCAGCACCAGCGTGTTCACGAAGCAGCCGACCAGCGGCTCCAACTCCGCGGAGTCCCGCCCGGCGACCGGCGTGCCGACCACCACGTCGTCCTGACCGGTGAACCGGGCCAGCACCACCTGGAAGGCGGCGAGCAACGTCATGAACGTGGTCGCGCCGGAGCGCCGGGCCAGCGCCCGTACGGCCTGCGCGGTGTCGTCCGGCACGGTGAACTCCACCCGGTCGCCCCGGCCGGACCAGGTGGCCGGGCGGGCCCGGTCGGTGGGCAGCGCACAGTGTGGCAGGCCGGCGAGCCGAGCCCGCCAGTGGTCGAGCTGTCCCGCGTACGCCGCCGCGCCCCGCCGCTGCTGCCAGTACGCGTAGTCGGCGTACGTCAGCGGCAGCGCCGGCAGATCCACCGCTCTGCCGTCGGCCAGCGCCGCGTACGTCAGGCCGATCTCCCGCCACAGCACCCGCAGCGACCAGCCGTCCACCGCGGCGTGGTGCAGCACCAGCACCACCGTGTGGTCGTCGTCGGCGACCCGGATGATCCGCGCTCGGGCCTGCGGCCCAGTGGCCAGGTCGAGGGGCCGGGTGGCGTCCTCGACGACGAGCCGGTGCACCGTCGCGGGGTCGGCGTCCGGCAGCTCGGTGCTGACCACCGCGCAGGGCGGCCCCGGAAGCTGCTGCTCGGCGACGAACCGGGCGCCCAGCGCGTCGTGCCGGGCCAGCACCAGCCGCAGCGCCTCGGTCAACGCCGACGTGGAGACCCGCCCCCGCAGGCGCAGCACGCTCGGCACCAGGTAGCTGCTGTCGCCCGGGTGCAGTCGGTCGAGGAACCACAGCCGGCGCTGCGCGTACGACAGCGGAGCGGGCGCGTCCACCGGCCGCGCGGCCAGCGGCGCATTCGCCTGGTCGACGCCGCCGGCCACGGCAGCGCGTGCGGCGGCCAGCGCGGCGGCCAACGCGGCCGGCGTGGGATGGGCGAACAGGGTCCGCAGCGACACGTCCACCCCGGTCGCCGCGCGCAGCCGGGCGGCCACCTGCAACGCCTGCAGCGAGTGGCCGCCCAACTGGAAGAAGTCGTCCCGCACGCCGATCCGGTCGGCGTCGAGCACCTCGGTCCAGGTGTCCACCACCAGGCGTTCCAGGTCGGTACGCGGCGCGACGTGCCCCGGAGCGTCCGGACGCACGTCCGGCGGGGGCAGCGCGGCCCGGTCCACCTTGCGGTTCGGGCTCAACGGCAGCTCGGTCAGCTCGACCACGATGCCGGGCACGAACGCGTCGGGCAGGATGCCGCGCAGGTACGCGCGCAACGCCGCCACGTCCAGCGGCTCGTCGCGCCACACCACGTACGCGACCAGCTGCCGGTCGGCGTCGTCGCCCCAGGTGGTGACGGCGGCCCCGGCCAGCGCGGGGTGTGCGGTCAGCGCCTCCTCGACCTCGCCCAGCTCGATCCGGTTGCCGCGTACCTTCACCTGGGTGTCGGCCCGGCCGACGAACTCGATCGTCCCGTCCGGGCGCAGCCGGGCCAGGTCGCCGCTGCGGTAGAGCCGCCCGCCGGAGGCGAACGGGTCCGGCAGATAACGCTCGGCGGTCAACCGGGGCCGCCCGGCGTACCCCCGGCTCACCCCGACCCCGCCGACGTACACCTCGCCGATCACCCCGACCGGCACCGGACGCAGGGTCGGGTCCAGCACGTACACCGTGTTGTTGGCCAGTGGACGGCCGATCGGCATCGGCCGGTCCGCCTGCACGGCGTGCACCTCGTGCGCGGTGCACCAGACCGTCGTCTCGGTCGGGCCGTAGAGGCACCAGAACCGGGACACCCGCCCGAGCAGCGCGGCGGCCAGGGCGCTCGGCACCGTCTCGCCGGACGCACCGGCCCGCAGGTCACCGCCGACCCATCCCGCGTCGACGAGCATCCGCCACATGGTCGGCGTGGTCTGCATGACGGTGGCGCCAGCGCTGTCCAGCAGCGCGCCGAGCGCCACGCCGTCGGTGGCCGTCCGTCGGGGCACCAGCAGCACCGTGGCACCGACGGTGAGCGGGCTGAGCAGCTCCGGCAGCGACAGGTCGAACGCGTGCGAGGCCACCGCCGCCACCACGTCCCGGTCGGTGACCTCGAAGAGCCGGACGAACGCCGTGGTCAGGTTGACGATCGCCCGGTGCGGCACCATCGCGCCCTTGGGTCGCCCGGTGGAGCCCGAGGTGTAGATCAGGTAGGCGAGGTGCTCCGGCGTCGTGGCGGTCACCGGCGGGGTGTCGGGCAGCCCGGTGAGCAGGTCACCGGCCCGGTCGATGCGCAGCAGCTCCGGGCCGGGCGGGGCGCCGAGGCGGTCCCACACCTCGTCGGTGGTGAGCAGCAGCCGGGCCGCGCTGTCGGAGAGGACGTGCCGGACCCGGTCGGCCGGGTGGTCCGGGTCGACGGGCACGTACGCCCCGCCGGCCTTGAGGACGGCGACCAGCGCCACCACCAGCTCCGGTGTGCGGTCCAGGCAGACGCCCACCGTCACGTCCGGGCCGACGCCGTGCGCGACGAGCAGGTGCGCGAGCCGGTTGGCGCGCCGCTCCAACTCGCCGTAGGTCACCTCCGCCCCGGCGCAGCGGACGGCGACGGCGTCGGGCCGTCGCCGGGCCTGCTCGCCGATCAGGTCGGCGAGCTGCCGGTCGTCCGGGTACGCGGCGGTGGTGTCGTTGCACGCCTCGGTGATTCGGGTCAGCTCGGCCGGCGGCAGCACCGCCAAACCGGCGACCGGACGGTCCGGGTGCGTGACCGCGTCGCCGAGCAGGCACAGGTAGCTGTCGACCAGTCGGGCCACGGTCGCCGGCGCGAACACGTCGCTGGCGTACTCGACGAAGCCCGCCAGCCGGCCGTCCCGGCGGGTCAGCACCACCTCGAGGTCGAACTTCACCGTGCCGGTGCCGACCGGCACCGGCTCCACCACGCAGCCGGGCAGCTCGAACGGGGCGGTCTCCTCGTCCTGCACGGTGAACATGGCCTGGAACAGGGGGTTGCGGGACAGGTCGCGGGCCGGGCGCAGCTCCTCCACGAGCCGGTCGAACGGCACGTCCCGGTGCTGGTGGGCGTCGATCACGGCGTCGCGCACCTCGGACAGCAGCGCCGTGAACGGTTGGCCGTCGAGCACCTCGGTCCGGATCACCACGGTGGTGCCGAAGAACCCGATCACCGACTCCAACTCGGGGTGCTCCCGGTCGGCGAAGAGGGTGCCGACCGCGACGTCGGATCGGCCACTCCACCGGTGCAGCACGGCGGTGAACCCGGCGAGCAGCGCGTGGAACAGGGTCACCCCGTGCCGGCTGGCCAGCTCCCGAACCCCGTCGGCCAGCGCGTCCGGCACCGCGAAGTCGTGCCGGTCGCCCCGGCCACTGAAGACCGGCGGGCGGGGCCGGTCGGCCGGCAGCTCCAACGGGGCCAGACCGGCGAGCCGCTGCCGCCAGTAGCCGAGCTGCCGGTCCAGCCGCCCGTCGCGCAGGTGCTCCCGCTGCCAGTGCGCGTGGTCCACGTACCGCACCGGCAGCTCGGGCAGCGCCGGGACGGTGCCGGCCGACAGGGCCCGGTACGCGGCGGACAGCTCCGCCCAGAGCAGCGCCATCGACCAGCCGTCCACCGCGATGTGGTGGACCACCAGCACCACGTACCACTCGTCGCCGCCGGCGGTCAGCAGCTCGGCGCGCAGCGGCAGCTCACCGGCGAGGTCGAAGGGCTGCCGGACCACCTCGCGGGCACGGGCCAGCGGATCGTCGACGGTGCGGACGGCGACCGGGACGGTCCCCAGCTCGCGCAGCACCGGGCGGGGGCGGCCGGCCACCTCGCGGTAGCAGGTACGCAGCACCTCGTGCCGTTCGAGCACGATGCCGAACGCCAGGCGTAGCGCGGCGGTGTCGAGCGGGCCGCGGACCCGCAGCACCTCGGCGACGTTGTAGTCGGGGGTGCCGTCGAGGAACCGGTCGGCCAGCCACACCGACTCCTGAGCCGGCGAGGTGACCAGCTCGTCGTCCGGGCAGCGCGGCAGCGCGGGCGCCGGAGCGGCCCGGCTGGCCTCCCGCGCGGCGCGCAGCCGCGCGGCCAGCAGCTCCGCCGTGCTCGACACGTCAGGCCACTCGATCCGGCTCGCCATCCAGGTGCCGGCGCAGACTCAGTGGCCGCATGTCCACCCAGACCCGCTCGACGTGGGCCAGGCAGTCCTCCCGACTGCCGGTGGTGCCCTCGGCCCGCCAGCCCGCCGGCACCGGCCGCTCCGCCGGCCAGATCGAGTACTGCTCCTCGTGGTTGACCACGACGCTGTACGACAGGCGCTCGTCGTCCGCTGCGTTCGTCACCGCGCTGCTCCCTTCAGGTCCGCCAGCACGAGCCGTTCCAGCTCGCTGGCGGACGCCGCGATCGTGGGGTGGTCGAAGATCAGCCGCAGCGGGATGTCCAGGCCGAACGCCTGCCGCAGCCGGCTCAGGATGCGCACGGCGAGCAGCGAGTGGCCGCCGGCGGCGAAGAAGTCCTGGTCGACGCCGATCCGCTCGACGCCGAGCACCGCGCACCAGATCTCCGCGACGGTCTCCTCGGTGATCGTGCGCGGGGCCAGCAGCGCGCCCTCGTCGGCGCCGGGCACCGGCAGCGCGGCCAGCGCAGCCCGGTCGACCTTGCCGTTGGGGTGCAGCGGCAGCCGGTCCAGCACGGTGAAGTGGGTCGGCACGGCGTAGCTGGTCAACAACCCGCGCAGGTGGGCTCGCACGTCGTCCACCGAGCACGCGCCGGCCTGCCGGGGCACCAGGTAGGCGGCCAGGTGCTTCGTGCCGGTGCCGAGGGCGAGCACCACCGCGTCGGCGATCTCCGGGTGGCCGCGCAGCGCGGTCTCCACCTCGCCCAGCTCGATCCGTACCCCCCGGATCTTGACCTGGTGGTCGACCCGGTCGACGAAGGCCAGCGTGCCGTCCGGGCGCTGCGCGCCGCGGTCGCCGGTGCGGTACATCCGCGCACCGAAGCCGTCCGGGTCGGGCACGAACGCCGCCGCGGTGCGCCGCGGGTCGCCCTGGTAGCCGCGGGCCAACCCGACCCCGCCGATGCACAGCTCACCGACCTCGCCGACGCGGACCGGCCGGTGCCGATCGTCGCGCACGGTGACCCGGTTGCCGGTCATCGGCGCGCCGATGGGCACGCTCGCGCCGTCGGCGAGGCCGTCGGCCGGCCGGCAGATGTGGAACGTCGAGTCGATCGACACCTCGGTGGCGCCCCAGGTGTTGTCCAGCGAGACCCCGTCGGGGAACCGGGCGAAGAACCGCCGGACCAGCTCCGGGCGCAGTGCCTCGCCACTGCACAGCACGCTGCGCAGCCGGGTCAGCCCGGCCACGTCGGCGTCGGTCAGCGTCTCCAGGAACAGGTCGAACACGCTCGGCACGAACTGGAGGTGCACGGCCTCGTGCCGGATCGCCGCGTCGATGATGGCGCGCGGGTCGCGGTGCGCGCCGGGAGCCAGCAGAGCGACCCGCCCGCCGACCAGCAACGGCCACAGCAGCTCGACCGCCGCGTCGTCGAAGGTCAGCGTGGTCTTCTGCAGCACGGTCTCGCCGGGTTGGAGGTGGTGCCGCTCCTGCATCCAGCGCATCCGGTTGGCCCAGCCGCCGTGGGTGCAGGCCACACCCTTGGGCCGGCCGGTGGAGCCGGAGGTGTAGTAGAGCGCGCAGAGCTGGTCGGGGTGCGGTGCCGTCGGCTCTGCTGGCTTCGCCCCGCGCGGCACGTCGGCGGGGACCACGGCGGTCCGGCCGGCGGCCCGGACCTCCTCGGCCAGGGCCGGCTCCACCACGCAGACGGTCGCGGCGGCGTCGGCCAGGATCGCCGCCCGCTTGGCCGGCGGGGTCTCCGGTTCGATCGGCACGTACGCGCCGCCGGCCCGCAGCACGGCCAGCACGGCGACCGCCATCTGCACCGAGCGGTCCAGGATCAGCCCGACCGGTTGGTCCGGGCGGACCCCGGCGTCGCGCAACGCGGCCGCCACGTCGGTCACCCGGGCGTCCAGTGTCGCGTAGTCCAGCGTCCCATCGTCGTCCACGGCCGCGGTCGCCGATGGTGTGCGGCGGGCCTGTCGAGCGAACATCTCGTCCAGTGACGTCACGGCACCTCCTCGCCGGCAGCCACGGTGCCAGAGCCCGCTATCGATGCGCTTTCGCCGCGGTATGTCGCCCGGCAGCGAATATCGACGGGGGTTGTCACGCCGCTGCGGGCCTGGGTATGTTTCTGCCGCCGGCGCAACGGGGAGGCCGATCGTGAACAGCACCGCGCCGTCCGGCCTCACCGGGCGGATCGACGAGCCACCCGGCCGGCTGCTCCACGACGAGGTCCTGGCGCCGCAGTTTCGCTTCGAGGTCGAGCATCTGCTCCCGTCGTACGTGGCGGTGGAGAAGGTGCTGGCCCTGGAATATCAGCGGATGGGTCTGCTCACCGCCGACCAGGCGAGGGCCGTCGCAACCGGGTTGGCCAGTGCCGGCCCGGAGGCGCTCACCGCCGATCCGGTGGCCAACCTGTCGGATCTGGCGTTCGCGCTCGAGCGGCACGTGGAGGCCACGCTGACCGAGCCGCTGCCGCGCTGGCACGTCGACCGCAGCCGCAACGACCTCCAGGCCGCCGCGCAGTTGATGTACGGCCGGCAGCAGGTCGTCGAGGTGGCGCAGGGGCTGCTCAGGCTGGGGGTCAGCCTGCACCGCCGGGCCGGCGAGCACCTGTCGACGCCGATGCCCGGCTACACGCACTTCCAGGCCGCGCAGGTGATCACACCGGGGTTCCACTTCGCCGCGTTCTCCGGGCACGTGCTGCACACCCTGCGTCGGCTGCTGGCCACCTACGACGCCATCGACGCCTGCCCGCTGGGCGCGGGCGCGATGGCCGGGCAGGACCTGCCCTGGGACCGGGCCCGGATGGCCCGGCTGCTCGGCTTCCGGGTGGCCCAGCCGCACGCGCTGACCGCGGTGGCGTCCCGGCGCTGGGTGCTGGAGGTCACCGCCGAGCTGTCCCTGTTCGGCGCGGAGACCAGCCGGTTCGTCACCGACCTGCTCGCCTGGGGCGGCAGCGACCTGGGCTTCCTGGACCTGCCCGACGAGTTGAGTGGCATCTCGTCGGCGATGCCGCAGAAGAAGAACTTCCCGATCCTGGAACGGATCCGGGGCCGTTCGGCACACCTGGGCGCGTTCCACACCGACGCGCTGCTGGGCCAGCGCAACACCCCGTACTCCAACCTGGTCGAGGTGTCCAAGGAGGCGGGCACCCACCTGCACGCCGCGATCGGCGCCGCCCGGTCACTGCTGCGACTGCTCACCGCCGTGGTCGACAACCTGCGGTTCCGGACGGACCGGATGCTGGCCGCCTGCGAACGGGAGTACCTGGGCGGGTTCGCGCTGGCCAATCTGCTGACCCTGCGTGAGGGCGTGCCGTGGCGGCGGGCGCAGGTGCTCGCCGGCCGCTACGTGGTCGCCGCGGCGGCCACCGGCCGGGCACCCAAGGACACCGACCCGGAGCTGTTGGCGGCCACCACCGCCGCCGAGGGCTACCGACTGGTCGAGCCGGCGACCCTGCTGCGGGAGGCGTTCGACGTGCACGCCGGGCTGACCGCTCGGCAGACCAGCGGTTCGGCCCGGCCGTCGGCGGTGGCCGACCTGCTCGCCGCGCAGACACTCGAGTACGACGAGCTGCGCGCGCACTGGACGCGGCGGGCCGGCGCCGACCGGGTCGCGGCGGAGGAGACCGACCGCCTGCTGGGGCTGGTGCCGGCCGACGCGGGTCTCGGGCTCGGCTGACGCGATGGGGGAGGGGGCGTGCACGGCCGACCGGGACGCGCTGCTGTCGGCCACCGGCCGGCTCGGCGTCGGCACCGCGTTCGGCACCTTCGGTGAGCTGCTGCAGGGCGTGCTGCCCGACGCCGACCGGGACTTCCTGGTGACGTTCCCGATGGCGCAGTGGGCCACCGCCACCTTCTGGCCGACCAACGAGCTGGACCGGATCCAGGTCTTCCCGGCGCACAAGCAGAAGTCCGCCCGGCTGGCCGGGACCATCATGGAGCTGTTCGGCCTCACCGGCGGCGGTGTGCTGGAGCTCGGCGGCGAACTGGCCGAGGGCAAGGGCTTCGCCAGCTCCTCGGCCGACCTGGTGGCCACCGCCCGGGCGGTCGGAGACGCGTTCGGCATGACGTTGAACGAACGCACCATCGAGTCGTTGATGCGCCAGATCGAGCCCTCCGACGGCGTGATGTACGACGGGATCGTCGCCTTCTACCACCGCGAGGTGCGGCTCCGGGAACGGATCGGCGTGCTGCCCCCGCTCACCGTGGTGGCGCACGACGAGGGCGGCGCGGTGGACACCATCCGCTTCAACCGGATCCCCAAGCCGTTCGACGAGGCCGACAAACGGGAGTACGCCCGGCTGCTCGCCGCGCTCACCACGGCGGTTCGCGCGGGCGACCTGCCCGCCGTCGGCGAGGTCACCACCCGCAGCGCGGTGCTGAACGGCAAGCTGCGCCCGCGCCGGCACTTCGACGTCCTGCACCGGCTGTGCCGTGAGGTGGAGGGCTTCGGCCTGGTCATCGCGCACAGCGGCACCGCCCTCGGTGTCCTGCTCGACCAGGCCGACCCGGAGCGGGCCGCGAAGGTCGACCACGTCCGCTCGGCGTGCGCCGTGCTGCCCGGCACCGTGACCGTGCACCGTTCGCTCGGCGCCGACGAACTCACCGGGGGACGCTGATGCGCTTCGACCAGGTCCGTGACGCCATCGGCCACACCCCGCTGGTCCGGCTGCGGATGCCCACCGCGCCGGACGTCGAGGTGTACGCGAAGCTGGAGTTGCAGAACCTGTACGGGATGAAGGACCGCGTCGCCCGCTCGATGATCCTGGAGGCCCGCCGGCTGGGCGTGCTGGCCGAGGGCGACCCGGTGGTGGAGAGCTCATCCGGCACGATGGCGCTCGGGGTGGCCCTCGTCGGCCGCTCGCTCGGGCATCCGGTGCACATCGTCACCGACCCACGGATCGACCGGGTGACGCTGGCCAAGCTGCGGGCGCTCGGCTGCGAGGTGCACGTGGTGTCGGCGATGACCTCGCACGGCTGGCAGAGCGCCCGGATCGAGCGGCTGGAGCAGCTGCTGACCGGGCTGCCCGGGGCGTTCTGGCCGCAGCAGTACAGCAATCCGGACAATCCCGGGGCGTACCGGTGGCTCGCCGACGAACTGCTCGCCGACCTCGGCCCGTTCGACGCGCTGGTCGGGTCGGTGGGCAGCGGTGGGTCGCTCTGCGGCAGCTCCCGAGCTCTGCGCCGGAGCCTGCCCGGCCTGCGGGTGGTCGGGGTCGACTGCGTGGGCAGCGCGCTGTTCGGCCAGCCGGACCAGCCCAGCCGGTTGCAGAGCGGCCTGGGCAACAGCCTGCTGCCGAAGAACCTGGACCGCCGGCTCGTCGACGAGGTGCACTGGCTCAACGATCACGAGGCGTTCGTAGCCACCCGGGAGCTGGCCCGCGAGCAGCAGATCTTCGCGGGCAACACGTCCGGCTCCGTCTACCGGGTGCTGCACGACGTGGCCCGCCGTACCCCGCCCGGCTCTCGGGTGGTGGGCATCTTCCCGGACCGCGGCGACCGGTACGCCGACACCGTCTACGACGACGACTACTGGGCGACGACCGGGCTCACCGCGCTGCCGCTGGCCGCCGAACCGGCCGTGGTCGGCCCGGACACCGTGGTCACCTCGTGGTCGCGGGCGGCCCTCGACCCGCCGGCCGAGCAGCGGTATCTGCTCTTCGTCGAGTCCAACACCACCGGCACCGGGATGCTCGCCCTGCGTCGCGCCGCCGACCTGGGTTTCCGTCCGGTGCTGCTGACCGCCGACCCGACCCGGTACGCCGGTCTGGCGGAGACCAGCGCCGAGGTGGCGGTCTGCGACACCGGAAACGTGCCGGTCCTGCGGGCGTACGTGCAGGACGGCTACCGCCGGGACGAGCTGGCCGGGGTGACCAGCACCAGCGACTTCTTCATCCCGGCGGTGGCCGAGCTGACCGGCTGGCTCGGGCTGCCCGGCAACCCGGTCGACGCGGTGCTGACCTGCCGCGACAAGGGACGGCTGCGGACCGCGCTGGCCGCCGCCGGCGTACGCCAACCCCGGTACGTGATCGTTGCCGAAGCCGCACCACCAACCCTCGCCGAGCGGATCGCGGACGCGGTCGACGACGTGGGCCTTCCCTGCGTCGTGAAGCCGGTCGACGACTCCGGGTCCAACGGGGTCCGGCGCTGCGCCACCGTCGCCGAGGCGGTGGCCCAGGCCGAGCGGATCCTCGCCGTGCGCAGCAACGTCCGCGGGCTGCCCACCGCGCGCCGGGTGCTGGTGGAGGAATACCTGGACGGGCCGGAGGTGAGCGTGGAGCTGTTCGGCACCGGCGACGCCCAGCACTGCCTGGGCATCACCGACAAGCAGGTCGACCCTCCACCGCACTTCGTGGAGCGGCGGCACGTGTTCCCGGCCGAACTGCCCCCGGCCGTCGCCGCGGAGGTGACCGACCTGGTCCGGCGGGCACTGGCCACGGTCGGCATGACGGTCGGCGCCACCCACACCGAGGTGCGGCTCACCCCGGCCGGGCCCGCGCTGATCGAGGTCAACCCACGACCGGCCGGCGGCATGATCCCTGAGTTGATCCGGGCCGCGACCGGGGTGGAGCTGCTCGACCAGCAACTCCGCGCGGCCACCGGCCTGCCGGTGACGCTCACCCCCACCACCAAGGGGTACGCCGGCATCCGGTTCCTCACCGCCGACCGTGTCGGCACCTTCTCCGGCGTGGACGGGGTGGACCGGGCCGGTCGACGTCCCGGGGTGCTGCGGGTCACCGTCACCGCCCGCCCGGGGATGCCGGTGCGTCCGCCGGAGAACGCGTACGACCGGGTGGGGCACGTCATCGTGACCGGGGACGACACCGGCGAGGTGCTGGCCGCCCTCGCCGAGGCCGAAGAACTGCTCACGGTGCAGGTGGTCGCGCCGTGATCGAGCTGCGCAGCGACACCTTCACCCTGCCCACCCCGGCGATGCGCGACGCGATGGCCCGGGCCCTGCTCGGCGACGACGTGTACGCCGAGGATCCCACCGTCCGTGAGCTGGAGGAGTTGGCCGCACACACGCTCGGCAAGGAGGCGGCCTGCCTGACCCCGAGCGGCACCATGGCCAACCTGGCGACGATCATGGCGCACGCCCCGCGTGGGTCGGCGATGCTGGTCGGCGCGGAGAGCGACATCTACATCTACGAGGCCGGCGGCGCGGCGGTCTGCGGTGGGGTGACCTACCTGCCGGTACCGACCCGGCCCGATGGCCGGCTGCTGTTGACCGATCTGGCCGCCGGGTTCCCCGACGAGCCGGACGACCCGCAGTTCGCCGTGCCCGCGCTGATCTGCCTGGAGAACACCCAGAACCGGTGCGGGGGCGTGATCCTGCCGCTGGACTATCTGGCCGAGGTCCGGCGGTTCGCCACCGAACGCGGAGTGCCGGTGCACCTCGACGGCGCGCGGATCTTCAACGCGGCGGTCGGTTCCGGCGTGCCGGTCGCCGAGATCGCCCAGTACGCAGACTCGGTGCAGTTCTGCCTGTCCAAGGGCCTCGGCGCGCCGATCGGCTCGGTGGTGGTCGGCGACGCCGACGTCATCGGCCGGGTGCGTCGGGTCCGCAAGATGCTCGGCGGCGGCATGCGGCAGGCCGGGATCATCGCGGCGGCCGGGATCGTGGCGATCCGCGAGCACGGCCGGCTCGCCGAGGACCACGCGAACGCCCGCCGGCTCGCCGAGGGGTTGGCCACCGTCGACGGGATCGAGGTCGACCCGACGTCGGTCCAGACCAACATCGTCATGTTCCGGGTGCCGGAGCACCGGCTGACCCGGGCGCAGTTCCTCGCCGCGGCCAACGCCGCAGGGGTGGCCCTGGCCGAGCTGGGGCACGGCCGCGTCCGCGCGGTCACCCACTCGGGGGTGTCCAGCGCCGACGTGGACCGGGCGGTCGAGGTGATCGGCGCGGTGCTCAGCGGGGAGTGAGCGCCGCCCGTACCTCGCGGGTCGTCGCGTTCGGGTGAGCCACGACGACCTCCAACACCCGGCGGACCGCGGCCAGCAGACGGCCGCCCTCGGTCGGGGCCAGCGCGTCGCCCTCGATCAGCAGGCGCAGCACCAGCTCCGGGGTCGGCTCGACGATCAGGGTGAGCGGGTAGCCGGTGCTCTCCACCACGTCGACCGGGGACAGCCCGGCTGGCAGCGGCGGGTGGTTCTGGAACACCACGATGCTGTGGAACAACGGCGAGCCCGGGGGCACCTCGCTGGCCCGGGTGATGTCGGCGAGCGACTGGTGCTCGGACTCCCGGGCCGCGACCTGTTGAGCCTGCACCGCGTGCAGGGCGTCGGTGAAGGGCGCGTCGGGCTCGAAGCGCACCCGCAGCGGCACCGTGTTGATCAGTAGTCCGACGATCGCCTCCGCGCCGGGCAGGTCGTCGGGCCGACCGGCGACCGTCACCCCGACCACCACGTCATCGCGGCCGACGTACCCGGCCAGCGTCAACGCCCACGCGCCGAGCGTCACCGCGTACGGCGTCACCCCGGCCGCGGCGGCACGCGCGGCCAAGGCGGTACCCAGCCGGTCAGGCAGGACCAGCCGCGTGACCGCGGTGCCCGGCAGCCCGACCTGCGGCCGCGCGTCGGCGGCATCGGCAACGGCCGACGCTGGCGGGTGGGGGAGGGGTGTGGACTCGGGGAAGCCGGCGAGCAGCCGCTTCCAGTACCCGGTCGACCGGTCCGCGTCGGCGAGCCAGCGCAGGTAGCGCCGGAAGGGCACCACCGGCTCTCGCCGGTCGTCGAGTACCTCGGCGAGCAGGACGGCCAGGCTCCACCCGTCGAGCAGCAGGTGGTGGAAGGTGAGCACCAGATCGGTGCGGTCCGTCGCCCGGGGGATCAGGGTGACCCGTACCGGCGGAGCGGCGCCCAGGTCGAGGCCGGCACGGCGTTCGGCGGCCAGCAGCAGCGCCGTGTCGGTCTGCCCGTCGAGCACCCGCACCTCCGGCGGGTGTCCCTCGTGGACGAGCTGCACCGGCTCGGCGACACCGTCCCACCGCACCGTGCTGCGCAGCGCCGGATGTCGCCGGAACGCCGCCCGCCAGGCGTCGGCCAGCGCCGCCACGTCCACCGAGCGGTCCAGTCGGTAGACGTGCTGTTGGAGGTAGTCGGCCTCGTCCGGCGCGAGCAGCGTGTGGAAGAGCATGCCCTCCTGCATGGGGGTCAGTGGGTAGGCGTCGACCACCGTCACGCCTGCCCGCTCCGTTGCTCCACCCGGCGTCGCCGTCAGCAGCGCGGGGTCGACCGGGCTGAGCGCGAAGGCCGGGCCGTCCAGCAGCGCCGGGTCGTCGACCGCGGTCGGGTCGGTCGACTCGACGTGCGGCGCCAGCGCGGCCACCGTCCGGTACGTGAAGAGCTGCCGGGTGCTCAGCCGCAGCCCGGACCGGCGGGCCAGCGCCACCACCCGCATCGCCAGCACCGAGTCGCCACCGAGGGTGAAGAAGTCGTCGTCCGGGCCCACCCCGTCCCGCTCCAACACGCTCGCCCAGAGGGCGGCCAACTTCGCCGGAACGCCGCCCGTCGCCGTCCCCGCACCGACTGTCGCGCCGGTCGGCGCGGGTAGCGCCTGCCGGTCGGTCTTGCCGCTCGGTGTCACCGGCAGGTGTTCGAGGTGCACGAGGAGCGCGGGCACCATGTAGTCGGGCAGCCGCCGGGCCAGGTGGTCACGCAACTCAGCCACCGGACAGCCGGGCGGCGCGACGTACGCGACGAGCTGCGGATGTCCCGAGGCGAGGTGTCGTACGATCACCGCCGCCTCGTGCACCCGATCGTGGGTCAGCAGCGTCTGCTCGACCTCGCCCAGCTCGACCCGGTTGCCGCGGATCTTCACCTGGCCATCGCGTCGCCCGACGAAGTCGTACTCGCCATCCGGCAGCCGGCGGGCCAGGTCACCAGTGCGGTAGAGCCGTCCCGACCCACCCGGATCGGGCACGAAACGCTCGGCCGTCAACCCCGGTCGACCGTGGTAGCCGCGGGCCAGCCCGACACCGCCGATGTACAGCTCACCGACCACACCGACGGGCACCGGGTCGAGTCGGTCGTCCAGCACGTGCAGGCTGACGTTGGCGATCGGTGCGCCGATCGGCACGCTGGCCCCCTCGACCGGCGGCCGTACCCGGTGGGCGGAGACATCCACCGACGCCTCCGTCGGGCCGTACAGATTGTGCAGCTCACCGGGGATCCGACGGATCGCCTCCCGGGCCACGGCGACCGGCAACGCCTCGCCACTGCAGATGACCCGGCGGACGGTGGGCAGCGGGGGCAGGTCGGGTTCGGCCAGGAACTGCGCCAGCATGGTCGGCACGAAGTGCAGGGTGGTCACGCCGTACGCGGCGACGGTGGCGGCCAGGTAGGCGGGGTCGCGGTGCCCGCCCGGCCGGGCCAGCACCAGCCGGGCACCGGCGGCCAGCGGCCAGAAGAACTCCCACACCGACACGTCGAAGCCGTACGGGGTCTTCTGCAACACCACGTCGTCGGCGTTCAGCCGGTACGCGTCCTGCATCCAGCGGACGCGATTGACGATGCCGCGGTGCGGCACGCACACACCCTTCGGCCGCCCGGTCGAGCCGGAGGTGTAGATGACGTAGGCGAGGCTGTCGACGGTGGCCAACGGCTCCGGCGGTGTGGCCGGCCACCGCTCCGGCGACTCGTCGATGACGCACCACCGCTCCGCGACCATGTTGGGGATTCGGTCGACCAGGTGCCGCTGGGCCAGCAGCACCGGCGGGTCGGCGTCGCCGGCCTGGTAGCCCAGCCGCTCCGCAGGCAGGTCCGGGTCGAGCGGCACGTACGCGCCGCCGGCCACGAGCACCCCGAGCAACGCGACGACCAGGTCCACACCCCGCTCGGCGACCACGCCGACGGGCGTGTCCACACCGACGCCCCGCTCCCGCAGTCGATGGGCGAGCCGGTTGGCGCGGGCCACCAACTCGGCGTAACGAAGCGCCCCGTCGTCGGCCAGTACGGCCACCGCGTCGGGCGTCCGGGTGGCCTGCTCGGTCACCAGATCGTGCAGGCACGTGTCATCGGCTCGCGGCACGCCCGCAGTCCAGCACAGCCCGCTGTCGACGAGCTTTCGAACTGCTATCCCCACGGCCGGCAGCCGATCGAGGGCACTGTCAGGAACCGGACAAGACGGTAAAGCCCCTGGTAGAGCACTGTTAGGGGCAGGTGGGAAGGGTACAGATAGCGAGCCACGCATCCGATTCCTCCGGCCCGGTGGGGACAGCATCGTCCGCACCGTCGAGGCCACCACCCAGCCCGGCCCCGCCGTCGCGGCGGACATGGCGTAGCCGCCGGTCCACGCGTACGGCCCGGCCCGCGGCTGCCGCCGACACCGCTACGGGCGCCCGCAGCGGTGTCACCGCCCACCGGGACGTCATGCCCCGTGGTGCCGCCTCTCGGCCGTGCCGCCGTCCCGCCTCCCTCTTGCACATCCGTGCACCACCGCCGGGTCCGGCGTCGCTTCATCGCGCCCGCCCCCGGCGACCCAATCAGAGAGGGCCTGACATGGCCACTCCCACCGTGACCGCAGCCCTGAACGGCTCGGTCTTCGCGCCGGGCCAACAGATGTTGCTGACCGTGACCTACGCCGACGCCGACACCCAAGTTCTGACCCTCACCCTCGTGATCACCGATGCGCGGGGCAACAAGAGCGCTCCGGTCGAGGCCATCGCGGTCATCGATCCGCTCACCCTGACCGTCACCGACGACTCCGGGCGCGTCTGGGCCCGCGTCTCCGACAACGGTGCCGTCGCCGTGTACCGGTCGGTGGCGTGATGTCCCGCGTCACCGTGCAGGTGCGGGACGCCGGTGGGCACGTCGCCACCGCCAGCGCCGACTACGTCGTCGGCCTGCAACCGGTCCTCGGCGGCTACTACCTGTCCGGTGGAGCCGACCCGACAGCCGACATGGCCGGGGGCAACTTCCGCTCACTGACCCAGTACCGCAGTTTCGCCGACGGCTACATCTTCCCCGGCTACAACCGGCCCTGGTTGATCACGCTGGGCCAGTCCGGCATTCAGATGAACATGGTCCTGGAGTTGAAGCACTACGGTGCCCCGAACGACGGGCCCCAGAGCTTCACCGTGGACGGCACCAGCTACACGGTGCCGGGCCCGACGATGACCATCCAGCAGCGTCCCGGCACGACCTGGCCCAAGGCGTACGGATACGGCCAGGTGCTCGCCCACCAGTGCGACGGGCTGTTCGCCCGCGCGCTGGCGCAGTACCGGACGCTCGGCTTCGGGGTGAACATCCAGATCGCCTCGGAGTTCGACACCGACCACGAGTTCGGCACCACCGAGGCCGGCGTGGCGTACACCTGGGCGCAATCCGATGCCCGCGCCGTGCAGGCGGTCAACTACATCCTTAGCTGGTTCAAGGCGCGCACGCTGCCCGCCGCCACGACGTTCTCGGTCGGGATCGCCGGCTTCAACCGGGAATGCTTCCAGCGGATCCATCCGGAGCCGCTGATGGCCCGGTTGGACTTCCTGCAATGGAACGCCTACGCGACCAACGCCAACCACACCGCCCTGTCCCAGTTCCGCCGGGCAAAGGACTGGACGGTGGCCGACCTCGGCCCGATAGCGCGGTCCCGTCCCGTGATCATCGCCGAGTGGGGGGTCCGGGCGGCCGAGATCCCCAACCAGGCTGCCTGGATCGCCACCGTGCCGTCGGCCATCGGCCGACTCAACGCCGAGGGCGGGCCACTGATCGCCCGCACCAACTACTTCAACTCGGGCTGGGGCACCCTGACGCCGAAGGCGACCGGCCTCGCCGCACTGCGGGCGGCGTACGCCACCCCGCCGTACGTCTGATCGGCCCGACGGTGTCCAACCGCCGTTGCGGGCCCTCGCCGGTGCAGGCCGGCGGGGGCCCGCGGCCCGTCCCTATGCTCGGGGGATGGAACTGCGGATCTTCACCGAACCTCAGCAGGGCGCCAGCTACGACCAGTTGCTCGCCGTGGCACGCTGCGCCGAGGACGCCGGGTACGGCGCGTTCTTCCGATCCGACCACTACCTCATGATGGGCGCGGCGAGCGGCGAACCGGGCCCCACCGACGCGTGGACCACGCTGGCCGGCCTGGCCCGGGACACCAGCCGGATCCGGCTCGGCACCCTGATGACCGCCGCCACCTTCCGGCTTCCCGGCCCGCTGGCGATCACCGTGGCGCAGGTCGACCAGATGAGCGGCGGCCGGGTGGAGCTGGGCATCGGCACCGGGTGGTACGCCGACGAGCACACCGCGTACGGCATCCCGTTTCCGTCCCTCGGTGAGCGGTTCGACCGGCTGGAGGAGCAGCTCGCGGTCATCACCGGGCTCTGGGCGACCCCGGCCGGGGAGCGATTCGACCACGCGGGCCGGTACTACCCGGTCACCGACTCGCCGGCCCTACCCAAGCCGGTGCAGCAGCCCCGCCCGCCGATCCTGCTCGGCGGCATGGGCCCGAAGCGCACCCCACGGCTGGCCGCCCGCTACGCCGACGAGTTCAACCTGCCGTTCGCCGCGCTGCCGGACACCGAGGCGCAGTTCGACCGGGTCCGGGCGGCGTGCGTCGAGATCGGCCGGGACCCGGCGGAGCTGGTCTGGTCCAACGCCCTGGTGCTCTGCTGTGGGCGGGACGACGCCGAGATGGCCCGACGGGCCGACGCCATCGGCCGCGACCCGGACGAGCTGCGCGCCAACGGCCTGGCCGGGACGCCCGCCGAGATCCTCGACAAGATCGGCCGGTACGCGGAGGTCGGCAGCCAGCGGATCTACCTCCAGGTGCTGGACCTCAGCGATCTGGAGCAGATCGAGCTGGTCGCCAGCGAGGTGCTGGCGAAGCTCTGAGTCAACGGCCCGGGTGGGCTCCGCGCAGCACGGTGTCCAACTGACCGTCCCGGTCACTGTCCACGTAGGTGATGTCCGGTACGCCGTCGCCGTTCAGATCGACCTGCACCACGTCGGCGACGCCATCGCCGTCGAGGTCGGTGACCACCTCCACCGAACCGTCCAGATGCCGGGTCACGATCGACTGCGCCCCGGTGCGCGGCGGCGGGCCGGGCGTCGGCACCGGCGTCGGGGCGGGTGCGGGTGCGGGCGTCGGCCGGGGACCGGGCGTGGGCGACGGATGGCCAGGGAACCCGCCGACCGGGGCGCTGGCCGGTTGCACGTCGCTGCCGGTCGGGTCCAACTCCTCCTCCGAGGGGAAGACGTCGCCGCGCGGGGCCGGATCACGGTAGCTGCTCATGGGCGTAGGGTTCCCCGACGATGACGAGAACAACCGTGCCCGATCGACCGGTGTCCTCGGCGTCCGGTCTGGCGCAAGATGCTGGCACCGACGCCAAGGTCATGAACGGGGGTTCGGACGTGGAACTGCGCCGGAGTCGGGGGGCGCCCGTGCTCGCCCTGGTCTGCGTACTCGGTGGGGTGGTGTTGCTGGCCCTGCCCCACGACGGCGCCGTGTTGCGGACGATCGTCGCGGTCGGAGCCATTGTGCTCGGCGTCGTGGCGCTGGTCAGCACGTTGCGGCCGTTCCGGTTCGGCATCGGCGCGGATGGGCTGACCATCCGCCGGCCGGGCCTGCGCCGGTCGATCCCGTGGTCCGAGGTCGACGCACTGGTGCTCGACGAGCCAACTCGACAGGACGGCCGCGCCGTGCCGCCGCGACTGCTGCTGGTGCCCGCGGCCGGTGTGTCGCTGGGGTCACCGGTGACCGCCCGTCACCCGGTCGACGGTCGACCCGCCGTCGAGCTGCTCGTCCTCGACCAGGTTCGGGACCAGCCGGAGCAGGTGGTCGCCGCGCTCACCCGCTACGCCGGCGACCGGTTCGTGGACCTGCCCGCGCTGCGCCGCGCGGCCTTCCCCGACCCGGACTTCGCCGTCGGCCTGCGCGGTTGCCGGATGGATCAGGTCGACCAGTTGGTTCGCCGCGGCCAGGACGCCCTGGTGTCCGGGGACGCGCAGGCTCGGCAGGCGGCCCAGGGCGGGATCCAGCGGGCCCGCGCGGCCGGTCTGTCGATCGCCCAGCGGGGCTATCACGTATTGCAGGTCGACGAGGTCCTCGACGCCCTCGAGGCCGCGCTTACCGAGGGGCGGGCCAGCTCGTGACCGTGTCGGGACAGGGTGACGGCCCGTTGACCGGCGCGGCCGACGTGCCGCGCCGCAACTGGGCGGGCAACGTGCGTTACTCCGCGCGGCAGTTCCACCGGCCCACCTCCACCGACGAGCTGCGCCGGCTGGTGGCCGGCAGCGACCGGATCCGGGCGGTGGGCACCGGCCACTCCTTCAACCGGCTCGGCGACACCGGCGGGGACCTGGTCACCCTGGCCGGGTTGCCCCCGGTGATCGACGTGGACCCCGAGCGCGGGCAGGTCACCGTCGCCGGCGCGCTGCGCTACGGCGACGTCGCCCGGCACCTGCACGCCCAGGGGTACGCCCTGCCGAACCTCGCCTCGCTGCCGCACATCTCGGTGGCGGGTGCCGTGGCCACCGCGACCCACGGCTCCGGCCAGACCCACGGCAACCTCGCCACCTCGGTCGCCGGTCTGGAGGTGGTCACCGCCGACGGCGACCTGCTGCGCGTCGACCGCGACACCGACGGGGACCTGTTCGCCGGCATGGTGGTGGGGCTCGGCGCGCTCGGCCTGGTCACCCAGGTAACCCTGGACCTGGTGCCGACCTTCGAGGTACGCCAGTACGTGCGCCTCGGCCTGCCCCGGGAGGCGCTGGACGACGCGCTCGGCTCGGCGTACAGCGTGAGCGTGTTCACCGACTGGCGCGCGCCGGAGCTGCGCGAGGTCTGGCGCAAGCAGCGCGCGGACCAGCCGCCGCCCCCGGCGGACTGGCTCGGCACCACCGCCACCGACGAGCCACGGCACCCGGTGCTCGGGATGCCGGCGCAGAACTGCAGCCCGCAGCTCGGCGAGCCGGGGCCGTGGCACGAGCGGCTGCCGCACTTCAAGCTCGGCTTCACCCCGAGCAGCGGCGAGGAGTTGCAGTCCGAGTACCACCTGCCCCGCGCCGCGGCGGCCGACGCGCTCGCCGCGCTGGACGAGGTGGCGCACCTGATCGCCCCGGTGCTGCTCGTCTGCGAACTGCGTACGGTGGCGGCCGACGAACTGTGGCTCAGCCCGAACCACCGGCGGGACAGCCTGGCGATCCACTTCACCTGGACCGACGATGCCGCCGCGGTCCTGCCCGTTGTTGCCGCGGTCGAGGAGCGGCTGGCGCCGTACGCGCCCCGCCCGCACTGGGGCAAGGTCTTCGTCACCGACCCGGCCGTGCTGGCCGCCCGCTACCCCCGGTACGCCGACTTCGCCGCGCTGCTGACCCGCCTCGACCCGACCGGCACGTTCCGCACCGACCTCCTGGACCACTACTTCCCCCGCTGACCCGGAGGGGGCATAGCGCGGTGAGGGGTGGACGGGTGGGATTGGTGGTGACTGCCCGCACGAGTGGACGATGACATGTGTCGATGGATCCGCCGTCGACCGGTCCCTGTCCCCGGGACCGTCCGTTCGTCCTGTCGGAGCGACGAATGCAGCCCGTACCCACCATCACCCCCCTCCCGACGATCCGCCGCCGTCCCCGGCGCGCGCTGCGCTGGGCGCTCGCCCTGGCCGTGGTCGGCGCCGGTCTGGGCGCCGCGCCCGCCGCCCACGCCGCCGCCAGCCCCTACGAGCGCGGCCCTGCCCCCACCACGGCCAGCATCGAGGCCAGCCGGGGGTACTTCGCCATCGCGCAGAGCACCGTCTCCGCCGGCAGCGTCAGCGGGTTCGGTGGTGGCACGATCTACTACCCGACCAGCACCGCCCAGGGCACGTTCGGCGCGGTCGCGATCTCGCCCGGCTACACCGCCACCCAGTCCAGCGTGGCCTGGCTCGGGCCGCGCATCGCCTCGCAGGGCTTCGTGGTGATCACGATCGACACGCTGTCGCGCTTCGACCAGCCGGCCAGCCGAGGCACGCAACTGCTCGCCGCCCTGGACTATCTGAGCAACACCAGCAGCGTGCGTACCCGGCTCGACCGCAGCCGGCTCGCCGTGATGGGCCACTCGATGGGTGGCGGCGGCAGCCTCTCGGCGGCGAACACCAGGCCGGCGTTGCAGGCCGCGATCCCGCTGACCGGTTGGCACTCGGTCAAGAACTGGTCGGGCGTACGGGTGCCCACTCTGGTCATCGGCGCGGAGAACGACACGGTGGCGCCGGTCTCGTCGCACTCGGAGCCGTTCTACACGAGCCTGCCGTCCTCGTTGGACAAGGCGTACCTGGAGCTCAACAACGCCAGCCACTCGGCGCCGACCTCGCCGAACACGACGGTCGCCAAGTACAGCATCTCCTGGCTGAAGCGCTTCGTGGACGACGACACCCGCTACGAGCAGTTCCTCTGCCCGGCCCCCGCAGCCTCGACCATCCAGGAATACCGCGACACCTGCCCCCACTCCTGACCGGCCTCCTGTCACCCACGAACGCCCCGGGGCCCACCCCTCTCCGGGGTCGATCATGAAGTTAGCGGTGTCGATGTCGGCGTGTCGCGCCGCTAACTTCATGATCACCGAAGGCGGGCGGGCGGGCCTTGCGCGGTCAGCGGCGGGGGGATTCGCTGGTTATGGTTGCCTCTCTGGGGAGCGCTGCTGCCCTCAGCGCCCAGTCGAGGGCGTAGTCGGCGATCTTCTCCCAGCCGTCCTGCCCTACCGTGAAGTGTGAGCGGGCGGGAAACTCCTCGAACGCCGTGAGCGCTCTCGACTTCTGGTAGAGCCCGGCATTCGTGCGGACGACCGACGCCGGCACCACGTGGTCGAGTTCGCCGGCCATCAGCAGCAGCGGGGCGCGGTTGTCGCGCCCGGTGTCCACGCGGGCGGGCGAGCGGGGGTCGACGTTGGCGAACGCGGCCTCGAAGAGCACCCGCCCGGCGCCCGGCACGGCGTACCGCTGCCAGGCCCGGTCGGAGTCCTCGCGGCTCATCGCGTTGCCGAAGGCGTAGGCGAAGTCGTCCTGGGTGAACGGAACGGCCTTGTTCCGGTTGGCCGGGCTGCGCAGGATCGAGAACCCGGAGCGCAGCGTGCTCAGCGGCACCTTGAGCACGCCCTTCACCGCCGCGGGGTGCACGCCCACCGCCGCCGCGCCGAGGCCCCGGTCGACCAGGAGTTGGGTGAACAGCCCGCCGAACGAGTGCCCCATGATGATCGGCGGTCGGGGCAGGGCCCGGATGATCCGGTCGTAGTGCGCGACGATCGTGGCGATGCTCTGCTCGGCGATCGGGCCGGGATCGACCCGGAGCCGCTCGACCGACTGATCCATCCCGGGCCAGGCGGGGGCGAGCACCTTCAGGCCCCGGGCGGTGAACCGCTCCGCCCACCCCTCCCAGCTGCGCGGAGTCATCCAGAGTCCGTGGATCAACACGACCGTGTCGACCTGGCCCTGTGGTGTCGTACCCATCTGGTCCCCCCGGGTGTCGCGGCGTCCGGCCGCGCGATTACCCGCTGCCGTGCGGGGAAATCCTCCGCTCGTCGCGGTGTTCGCCCCCGCAGAGGTCACTCTCCGTGATGCCCGGGCCGCCCGGCCCCTGACAAATGTCATGGCGGGAACGTGACGCCCGCTCCGGGTACCGGTGCCGGCGCCGCCGGAGCATGAATGACATGACCAGTACGCATCCGGCCGTCGAGTTGAACGGCCTCACCAAGACCTTCGGCGCGGTCACCGCGGTCGACGGGCTCAGCCTGCGGGTGGAGCCCGGCGAGGTGGTGGCGTTCCTCGGCCCCAACGGAGCGGGCAAGACCACCACCATCGACATGCTGCTCGGGCTGGCCCGGCCGGACGCCGGCACTGCCCGGATCCTCGGCGGCACCCCCGACGACGCGGTGGCCCGGGGGCGGGTCGCCGCCGTACTCCAGACCGGCGGGCTGCTCAAGGACCTCACCGTCGGCGAGACGGTGCAGTTGACGGCCCACTTCTACCGGCACACCCGCCCGGTCGCCGAGGTGCTGGAGCGGGCCGGGATCGCCGATATCGCCGACCGGGTGGTCGGGCGCTGCTCCGGTGGCCAGCAGCAGCGGCTGCGCTTCGCACTGGCCCTGCTGCCCGACCCGGACCTGATGGTGCTCGACGAGCCGACCACCGGCATGGACGTCGAGGGTCGGCGGGACTTCTGGCAGGCGCTGCGCCGCGACGCCCGGGCCGGGCGGACGATCATCTTCGCCACCCACTACCTGGACGAGGCGGACGCGTACGCCGACCGGATCGTGCTGGTCCGGCAGGGTCGCGTGGTCGCCGACGGCACCACCGCGGAGATCAAGAACCTGGCCGCCGGCCGGACGGTCCGGGCCACCCTGCCCGGTGCCGAGCAGGCCGCACTCGCCGCGCTGCCCGGCGTCGACGCCGTCGAGGTACGCGGCGACAGCGTGCTGGTGCGCACCCGCGACTCGGACGCGATCGCCCGACACCTGCTCACCCGGACCGCGGCCCGGGACGTGGAGGTCACCTCCCACAACCTCGAGGACGCCTTCCTCGCCCTCACCACCGAGCGAACCGGAGCCTGAGATGACCACCCTGCCGGCCCCCGCCGCCACCCGTACCGACCAGCCGGACCGTCGGCTGCCCGCCCTGGGCGGTTTCTCCCTGGGTGCCCTGCGCATCGAGCTGCGCCGGGTGTTGCGTAACCGCCGCACGCTCGCCTTCACGCTGATCATGCCGGGGGTCTTCTTCCTCATCTTCGGCCTGCCGCAGGGCGACAAGACCCTGGACAACGGCCGCCCGGTCATGGCGTACGTCATGATCAGCCTGGCCGTGTACGCGGCCATGGTGGCGACCACCAGCGCCGGGGGTGCGGTGGCCACCGAGCGGGCGCTGGGCTGGAGCCGGCAGCTTCGGCTCACCCCGCTGCGGCCGGTCGCCTACATCGCCACCAAGGTGGCGACCGCGATGACCCTCGGCCTGATCGCGATCGTCGTCGAGTTCCTGGTCGGCGCCGCCGCCGGGGTTCGCATCCCGGCGCACGTCTGGCTGCTGTCCGGGCTCGCCGCCTGGGTCAGCTCGCTGGTCTTCGCCGCGTTCGGCCTCTTCATCGGTTACCTGGTGCCGGCCGAGAACGTCATGCAGTTCATCGGCCCGGTCCTGGGCGTGCTGGCCACGTTCGGTGGGCTGTTCCTCCCGGTCGAACTGCTCTCCGAGGTGCTCCAGCGCGTCGCCAAGTTCACCCCGGTGTACGGCATGGGCGAGCTGTCCCGCGCCCCGCTGACCGGCGACGGCGTGAGCGTTGTCGGTGTGGCCAACATGGTCTTCTGGGCCCTGCTCTTCGGGATTGGTGCCACCCGGCTGTTCCGCCGGGACACCGCTCGGGTCTGACCGCGCCGACCGCTAGCGTGAACCCGATGAACCCCCGGACGAGTCAGCCCTGGCCGGTGAGCCGCCGATGGCGGATCACCGGTTGGCTGCTGGCCGCGGTGTGGCTGTTCTTCCTGAACGTGCCGCTCTCCACCGCGCTGCACCAACCGCAGCCGTGGCGACGGATCGTCGGCGTCGCCACCGTGGTCGCCTTCGGTGTCGGCTATGTGCTGCTGTTCCAGTGGGCCCGGAACCTGCGTCAGTACCTCCGACCGATCCCCCAGGACCGGGCTCGGATCGCGCTGTTGGGGCTGCTCCTGCTGGGCCTGGCCAGCATTCCGGGCACCGCCGGGGACTGGACGGCCACGCTGGTGTTCGTGGCCGCGGCCGCGGTGTTCCTGCTGTCGGCGGTGCAGGCGCTGATCATCGTGGCGCTCTGCGCGCTGGTTCCCCTGGTGGGGGCCTGGCTGGTGCCGAGCTGGACGGGCGAGAGCACGGTCACCTTCGCGGTGCTGCTCGCCTCGTTCGCCATGTTCGGGGTGTCCCGGTTGGCGCAGCGCAACAGCGAACTCCAGGCCGCTCAGCAGGAGATCGGCCGGCTCGCGGTCGCCGAGGAGCGCGCCCGGGCCGCCCGGGACCTGCACGACATCCTCGGGCACTCGCTGACCGTGGTGGCGATCAAGGCCGAGCTGGCCGGCCGGCTGATCGAGGTGGACCCGGCCCGGGCCGCCACCGAGATCGCCGAGGTGGAGGGGCTGGCCCGGGCGGCGTTGTCCGACGTACGGCAGACCGTCGGGGCGTACCGCGAGGTGACTCTCGTCGGTGAGCTGGCCGGCGCCCGGACCGCGCTGGTCGCGGCGGGCATCGCGGCGGATCTGCCGACCGAGGTGCCGGCGTTGCCGGACGAGTGGGACCGGTTGTTCGGCTGGACGGTACGGGAAGGGGTGACCAACGTGGTCCGGCACAGCGGGGCGCGACACTGCACGATCCGGGTGCACCCGGACGGGGTCGAGGTGAGCGACGACGGTCAGGGCCCGTCGACCCCCGACGCCACCGGGAACGGGCTGGTCGGCCTGCGGGAGCGGGCGCGACGACTCGATGCCACGGTGACCGTCGGTCGCCGTGCGGAGGGGCCAGGGTTCCTGCTGCGGGTCCACCTGCCGGCGGAGTCCCGGTGAGTGACCAGTCGGCGCCGATCCGGCTGCTGCTCGCCGACGACCAGGCGCTGGTCCGGGGCGCGCTGGCCGCGTTGCTCTCGCTGGAGCCCGACCTGACCGTGGTGGCGGAGGTCGGCCGGGGCGACGAGGTGGTGCCCACGGCCCTCCGCTGCACGCCCGACGTGGCCCTGCTGGACGTGGAGATGCCCGGCCTGGACGGGATCGCCGCAGCCGCAGCGTTGCGGGTCGCGCTGCCCACCTGCCGGGTGCTGGTGGTGACCACGTTCGGTCGGCCCGGCTACCTCCGGCGGGCGATGGAGGCGGGCGCGAACGGCTTCGTGGTCAAGGACACCCCGGCCCGACAGCTCGCCGATGCGGTCCGCCGGGTGCACGCCGGCCTCCGGGTGGTCGACCCGACGCTGGCCGCGGAGACCCTGGCCACCGGGGCCAGTCCGCTGACCGAGCGGGAGACCGACGTGCTGCGGGCGGCCCGCGGCGGTGGGGCGGTCGCGGACCTGGCGCGGGTGCTGCACCTGTCCGAGGGCACGGTGCGCAACCACCTCTCGGCGGCGATCGGCAAGACGGGGGCGCGCAACCGGGCCGCGGCGGTGCGGATCGCCGAGCAGAACGGCTGGTTGCTTGGCGAGTGAACCTCGTCGCTCAGGCGGTCGACGGCGGGGTGCGCAGCTTGTCGACCACGACCAGGCTGCTGCCGGGGCGGACCTCGGCGAGCAACTCCCGCTGGCCGCTGCGGGTCAGTCGGATGCATCCGTTGGTCGTGTTCTCGCCCAGATCGTCGTCGTTGTGCCAGCTGTGCACCCCGATGTGCGCGCCGCGTAGGCCGGCCGGCACCGCCTCCGGGTCGTCGGGCACGGAGCCGAGGGCGTAGATGTCCACCCCGCCGTAGACCTCTTCCGGCGGTGGGGTGCGGCCCAGGATGAAGGTCCGCCCGAGCGGGGTGTCCTGCCCCGGCTCGCCGAGGCTGACCTCCCAGGAGCGCACCGCCTTTCCGGCCCGGTACCAGGTGAGCCGGTGCACCTTGCGTTCCACGACGATCTGGTCGCGCAGCGCCACCGTGTCGAACCCGCCGGGCGGCAGCCAGGCCAGCCGCCGATTGGCCGAGGGCAGCAGGACGGCTGCCCAACCGGACCGTCGCTGGGCGATCGGCACGGTCAGCTCCACGCCGGCGAGCGTCGGTTCGAGGAAGGCCAGCGGACGCCCGCCGGGCGCGTCGTACGCGGCGATCCGACGGGTCGGGTGCGCGCCCTCGGTCAGCGGAGTGGTGTCCATGGTGGCCGGGTCGGTGGGGAACCCCTGCGGGGCGGGGTCGTAGTCGACCACCGGCAGCCCGGCCGGGGCGGGGGCGGCCGGCAGTGTCGGCTCGTCCGGCTGCTCGGCGCCGTTCGGCGTCGGGCCGAGCGCGGCGGCACCCGGCCGGTCCGGGGTCGTCGAGCGCGGGGTGAGGGCCTGGCCGATCAGCAGCGCGACCGCCAGCAGCGCGGCCACGGCGACGGCGGCGACCACCCAGGCGACCCGACGGTACGGGTACATTCGGTCAAACAGCACGATTTCACTGTATCGGACCCGTCTACCCGGAAAGGGGCCCCTGTTGCACAAATGGGGCCCCTTTCCGTGGTGCGCTCAGACCCGGGCGCCGATGTGGACGGCCACGGCGTCGTGGGCCGGCACGTTGGCGACGAACCAGCCGTTGCCGTCCACCGTGATCACCGGCCCGCTGCACGTGCCCCCCGCGTACGTGCCGTGGATGACGTCGCAGTACCGGCCGGCGGGCAGCCCGGTGTAGTAGGAGCGCCCGTTCACCGCCGAGTCCTCGTCGTTGACGGTGATGAAGCCCTTGCCGCTGCGGCTGAACGCGATGTGGTTGTTGCCGTTGTCGTACCAGTTGGCCACGCCGGCACCCTCGGTGGCGTTGCGGAAGCTGACCATGTTGGCGATCACCGGCCAGCGGTGCTCACACTCCCAGCCGGAGTAGCAGGTCGTGTTCAGCGTCTTGTTGGCGCCGTCGGACGGCGGGCCGGCGTCCCGGTTGCTGAAGGTGTAGCTGGACATCACGGTCGGCGAGCCGTACGGCCAGGCCAGCATGAAGGCGTTCGCCAGGGCGTAGACCCCACGGTCGTTGTAGGTGAGCACCCCGCCGGCGTCGCGCTGGGTGTCGTGGTTGTCCACGAACACCGAGCCGGACCCGCTGGGCAGATGCCCCCAGCCCTCGCCGAAGTTGCGCAGGTAGGCCAGCCGCTCCGAGCGGAAGACCCGGGCCAGGTCCTTGCCGTAGCGGAACTCGTGCACGTCTCCGTTGCCGGTGTACTCGGTCGGCTGGATCGGCTCACCGGCGCCGTAGATGACCTCCTGCACGAGGTACGCGGACCGGGAGAGCTTGCCCTTGATCGCAGCGATGTCGGCGGCCGGCATGTGCTTGCTGGCGTCCAGCCGGAACCCGTCCACGCCGAGGGAGAGCAGGTCGTTCAGGTACGAGGCGATCTTCGTACGGACGTAGTCCGACTCGGTCTTCAGGTCGGAGAGATTGACCAGCTCGCAGTTCTGCACCTCGTACCGGTCGTTGTAGTTGACGATGTCGTCGCCGCCGTTGCGCCCGCAGTGGTGGAAGTCCTGGGTCTGGTAGATGCCGGGGTAGTCGTAGTGCGAGAAGGACGAGCCGGCCCAGCCCGTGCCCCCGTTGTCCTGACCGGACATGTGGTTGATGACCGCGTCGACGATCACCTTGACTCCGGCCGCGTGGCAGGTGTTCACCATCGACTGGAACTGGGCCCGGGTGCCCTTGCGGGACTCGATCCGGTAGCTGACCGGCTGGTACGCCAGCCACCACTGGTTGCCGCGTACGTGTTCCTGCGGGGGCGAGACCTGGACGTAGCCGTACCCCTTCGGGCCGAGCGTGCTCTGGCACTCGCTGGCCACCGAGGGCCAGTTCCACTCGAAGAGCTGGACGATGACCTTCTTGCTGCCGGGCGGGGCGGCGACGGCCGGGGGAGCCGCCACGGTGGTGGGGACGAGCAGGCTGGCGACCAGGCCGAGGGCGAGGATCGCCGAGCCGCGTCGACGACGATGCATCGGAACTCCTGACGGAGGTGGGGGTGGGGGTGGAGGAGCAGCGTTGCCGGCATCTTGCAAGACGAGGCTGAAAGTTTCCGAAATATTACAAGCGAGTTGCAACAACCGTCAATGCATGGATATTCATGACTGCCTGTTCCGTCGAGTGCCGAAGTCCCGCCTAATCCAGCCCAGAAAGTGCCCGTAGGCCCCAGGCGGACCGACTCAGGTTCACGTCCTTTGCTCTGCTTCAACGGACGCAACGAGAGAGCGCTTCCAGTGTTGCGCCGAGTGAAGCAGAGCAAAGGACCCGAAACAGTAGGCCCAGGGCGGGACGGCGGAGCTCCCGAACCCCCGCTACACGCGTGCCGGTGCGGCTCGGTTCGATCCGGCCCAGAAATTTCCATCGTCAGGTGATCCGCGTGCGCCGCCGGTCCGTACTGACTGGCGGAGCAGGGGTCGGCCGGTGGCGCGCCGCCGCGAGACGATCGAGGAGCAGATGGCCCGGGCAAAGCAGAACCAGAAGGCGGCCGACGTCCGGACCAGCGAGAGCAGTCGAGGGGTACGCACACCGTCGCGGTCCGCGACCGCCATGCTGATCGCCTCGCTGCTCGCCGCGCTCTGGGCGGCGATCATGCTGACCGGCGCCGGCCAGACGGCGTACGCGTACGGCTTCTTCTTCACCGAGTTCTTCGCCGGCGTGGTCGCCCTGGTGGCGATGACCCTCACCGTGATGCTCGGCCTGCTCGCCACCGACCGGCTGGTGCTGCGCATCTCGCACCGGGTGCTGTTGCAGTCGGCGCACCGGGCCACCGGCGTGCTGGCCGTGGCCGGGCTGGTCTTCCACGTCCTCACCAAGATTGCCACCGGACGGGCGGCGCCGACCGACGCGGTGGTGCCGTTCCTCGGCGGCGGCGGCCTCTACGTCGGGCTCGGCACGGTGGCCGCCCTGCTGATGGTCAGCGTGATCTGGACCGGCATCATCCGGGCCCGCTTCGCCGGCGTCGGTCCGAAGTGGCTGTGGCGCTCACTGCACTCGCTGGCGTACCTCTCATGGCCGTTCTCCCTGCTGCACGGCCTCAACGCCGGTCGGGCCGCGAGCTCCTGGGTGGTGCTCAGCTATTTCGGCTGCATCCTGCTGGTGGTGTTCGCGCTGCTGGTCCGGCTCTCGGTCACCATCGGCCGCCGCAGCCGCGAGCAGCACCAGGCCGCCGTGCTGAACAAGGCGATGGCCGGCCGGGCCGGCGAGGAGGGCCGCGGTCGATCGCTGTTGGCCGGACGGGGCCGGCGCCAGAACGCCAGCGAGGACAAGCGTCCCGCCTGGGCGTCGGCCACCACCAGCACCTGGACCACGCCGGTCGGTGCCCGGCGGGGCGACCCCGAGCGGTTCACCGTCCCGGTGGTGCCCGAGCCGGGCTCGCTCACCGAACCGGTCCGGCCCTCCCGCCGTCGCCGCGACGAGGAGCCGGCGGCCCGACGGGAGGCGGCGCGGGCCGCGCGCGACCGGCGCGACGAGCGGGAGCCGGCGAGCCGCCGGTCGAGCCGCCGAGCCGCGACGGAAGCCCGCCGGCGCGACAAGGACGACTTCGAGCCGATCGCCCGCCGGCGCGGCGAGGAGGAGTTCGAGCCGATCGCCCGCCGGCGCGACGAGGACGAGTTCGAGCCGATCGCCCGCCGGCGCGGCGAGGAGCGGTCGACCCGCCGTTCCCGGCGGGAGGAGTCCGAGAGTCGGTACTCGGCGCCGCCGCAGCAGGCGTACGACGAGCCTGAGGAGCCGTGGGACAGCCCCCGTCGCTGGCGGTCCGGCGAGCCGATCTCGGCCGGTCCAATCTCCGCCGAGCCGATTTCCGCAGGGCCGATCTCGGCAGCGCCACGCAGCGGCAGCGGTCGGCACAGTGTCGAGGACGACCAGCCGGAGGAGCCGGACTACTGGCGCCCGCCGGCTCGGTACGTGCCCGAGGAGACGCCGCCGCCGGTCGACGACACCCCCACCCTGGTCGACCTGGCGTCCCGGCGAGCGCGGCGGGCGGCGGGTGAGGGCCGGTCGGCCAAGCGCCGCAAGGCCAGCGCGGACGCGGTCGACGGGGCGTACTGGGCTGGGCTGCGGGGTGAGGCGAAGTGATGCGGACGACCGTGCCACCGGTCGCCTGCGTGGGCGAACCCCGGCTGACCGCTGGCTTCGCCGAGTTCGGCCGGCTGGACCTCGCCGCCCACGAGGACGTGCACGGGCCGCTCGGCCCGATGGAGCCGGCCCAACTGCTCGGGCTCGCCGAGGGCATGCAGCTCAAGGGCAAGGGCGGTGCCGGCTTCCCGTTCGCCCGCAAGCTGCGCGCGGTGTTGGAGTCCTGCGAGCGGCAGGACCTCGCCGCGGTGGTCGTGGTCAACGCCAGCGAGGGGGAGCCGGCCAGTTGGAAGGACAAGGTGCTCCTGACCCGCGCCCCGCACCTGATCCTGGACGGCGCGGCGCTGGCCGCGTACGCGCTGGACGCCGAGGAGATCGTGATCGGCGTGGCCGACGACGGGATCGGTCGGGAGTCGCTGATGGAGGCGCTGGCGGAACGCCGGATGCCGGTGCCGGCCACCATCGTCACCGTGCCGCACCGGTTCATCTCCGGTGAGGGTGGCGCGTTGGTCAACGGGATCAACGGGTTGCCGCACATTCCACCCGGCACCAAGAAGCGCTCCAGCGACTCCGGTGTCGGCGGCCTGCCCACCCTGCTGTCCAACGCCGAGACGTACGCCCAACTCGCCGTCGCGGCCCGGCTCGGCCCGTACGAGTACGCGGCGCTCGGCACCGACGACGAGCCGGGCACCCTGCTGCTCACCGTGACCGGCGCGGCGGCCCGCCCCGCCGTCGTGGAGTGCGCCGCCGGGACCCCGCTGCGCGAGATCCTCGACCTGTGCGAGGTGCCCGACGGGCCGGGCATCCTGGTGGGCGGCTACCACGGAAAGTGGATCAGCCCGGCGGCGGCGGACCGGGCCGAGGTCTCCCGCAAGGGCCTGGCCGCGGTCGGCGGCACCCTCGGCGCGGGCATCATCATCCCGCTCGGCGTCGACACCTGCCCACTGGGCGAGGCCGCGCAGGTGGTGCGCTACCTGGCCGGCGAGTCCGCCGGCCAGTGCGGGCCGTGCAAGATGGGCCTGCCGGACCTGGCCCGCGCGGTGGACCTGGCGGTCGCCGGCAGTCAGCCAGCCGACGTGGTACGAGCCGCCGCCGGTGACGTGAAGGGCCGGGGCGCGTGCAGCCACCCGGACGGCACCGCCCGGTTCGCCCTCTCCGCGATCGAGGTCTTCGTCGACGACCTGCGTCTGCACAGCACCGGCGACGGCTGCGGCCGGCGGGTCAAGGGCGTGATGGGGCTGCCGGGCGCGCCCGACGCCAACCCGCAGAAGCTGACCCTCGACTGGTCGCGCTGCGACGGGCACGGGCTCTGCGCGCACGTGGTGCCGGACTTCATCCGGCTCGACGGCAACGGGTTCCCGGCCTTCCCGCCCACCCCCGTACCGACCTGGCTGCGGGAGGGCGCGCTCAAGGCGGTGAAGGTCTGCCCGGAGCTGGCGCTGCGCCTCGCCAAGGCCGAGTAGGACCGGCACCCACCCTTACCTGTCGAACGGAGAAGCGGATGCGGATCAGGCGAACAACGGGTGGGTGTCCGCCTCGGGCCGCCATCGTCGGGGCGCTCGTCGCCGCCCTGTTCGCCCTGACGGCCTGCACCGGCACGGCGCCGCCCGACGCCGCCGCCGTCGGCGCGACCCCCACCGCGCCCAGCTCCCTGTCGGCCCCCACCGCGCCCAGCTCCCCGGCGGCCTCCACCGGGACCGGCGCGCCCACGGCCGCTGCCGCCCCGGTGCCGGACACGCTGCGCTTCACCGGGACCACCCTCACCGGCGCCGCGTTCGACGCGACGCAGCTCGCCGGCCGGCCCGTCGTGCTGTGGTTCTGGGCGCCCTGGTGCGCCACCTGCGCCAGTCAGGCGTGGACGGTCGCCGAGATCGCGCCGAAGTACCGGGACGCCGTGCCGATCGTCGGCGTCGCCGGGCTGGGCGAGCAGCGGGCCATGAAGGAGTTCGTCACCGAGTTCGATCTCGGCGGGACGCCGCAGATCGACGACAGCAAGGGCGTGCTCTGGAAGCGGTTCACAGTGACCGAACAGAGCATCTTCGTGATCATCGACCGGTCCGGCAAGGTCGTCCACCAGGGATTCCTGGACGGTGAGGCACTCAGCGCCCGGGTCGCCGAGCTGGCCAGGGCGTGACCGGCCCGCTGCTGCTCGCGCTGACCGCCGGCATGCTCGGCGCGGTCAACCCGTGCGGCTTCGCGTTGCTGCCCGCGTACCTCTCGCTGTTGGTCGCCGGGGCCGCGGACACCCGCGGCGCGGTCGGCCGCGCGCTCACCGCGGCGGCGGGGTTGACCCTGGGGTACGTGCTGGTCTTCGGCGCCTTCGGCCTGGCGCTCGCACCGCTGGCCGGTTGGCTGCGGCCCCGGCTGCCGTGGCTGACCGTGGCCCTCGGGCTGCTGCTGGTGTTGGCCGGTTGCTGGCTGCTCGCCGGTCGACGACTGCCGACCCCCGGCTGGTCCACCCGGGCACCCCGGTTGACCCGGTCCTGGCCGTCGATGGCGCTGTTCGGCGCGGTGTACGCGTTGGCCTCGCTCGGTTGCGCCATCGCACCGTTCCTGGCCATCGTGGTGACCAGCCTCCAGGCCGGCTCGACCGGTGAGGGGCTGGCCCTGTTCGGCGCGTACGCCCTCGGGATGGGGCTGGTGGTCGCGGTGGCCGCGCTCGGCGTGGCGCTGCTGCGCGACGGCCTGGTGGCCCGGCTGCGCGGCGCTGGCGCGTGGGTGCCCCGGCTCAGTGGCCTGGTGCTGCTGGTCGCCGGCGGCTACGTCGCCTGGTACGGCTGGTACGAGCTACGCCTGGCCGCCGGTCGACGGGACGCCCTGCGCGATCCCGTCGTCCGCGCGGCAGCCCAGGTGCAACACGCCCTCGCGGACGCCCTGAACCCGACAGTCCTGGCAGCAACCCTGGTGGCCCTAATGCTCACGGCGGCCCTGACCCGCCGCCCCCGCGCCCCCCGCGCTCCCGGCCCCCGCGCTCCCGGCCCCCGCGCTCCCCGCCCCCGCGATCTTGCAGTTGCTGCCCGGGCAAAAGCCGCGGAGCGCCACGTTCCGGAGACCGAAACTGCAAGATCGACGGGGTAGGGCGGGGTTCGACGAGGTAGGGCGGGTAGGGCGGGTCAGCGGGGGGTTAGGCGGTCGGTGCCCATTCGGTCCTGGAGGACCTCGGGGATCAGGACTGAGCCGTCGGGCTGCTGGAACTGCTCGATGATGGCCGGGAAGAGCCGGCTGGTGGCCAGCGCAGACCCGTTGAGGGTGTGCACGAAGCGGGTCTGCTTGCTGCCCGGCTCCCGGTAGCGGATGGCCGCCCGGCGGGCCTGGTAGTCGCCGGCCCAGGAGACCGACGAGACCTCCTTGTACTTGCCGGTGCTCGGCATCCACACCTCGATGTCGAGGGTCTTCTTCATCGACGCGCTGGCGTCACCGGCGGAGAGCAGCGTGCGCTGGTAGTGCAGGCCCAACGCCTCGACCAGGCTCTCGGCGTGGGCGAGCATCTGCTCCAGGGCGGCGTCCGCCTGCTCGGGCAGGGTGAACTGGAAGATCTCCACCTTGTTGAACTGGTGGCCACGCACCGTGCCGCGCTCGTCTGAGTGCGAGCCGGCCGACTCCCGCCGGTAGCACGGGGTGTACGCGAAGGCCCGCAGCGGCAGCTTCGCGGTCTCCAGGATCTCGTCCTGGTACGCGCCGAGGATCGCCGTCTCCGAGGTGGGCAGCAGGAACTGCCCGCGCGGGGCCGATTCCCTGTCCAGGTGGTAGACGTCGTCGTAGAACTTCGGGAACTGCCCGGCGGCGAAGCCGGCCGAGTCCAGCAGCAGGTGCGGCGGGAGGAGGAACTCGTACCCGGCGGCGATGTGCCGGTCGATGAAGAAGTTGAGCAGCGCCCACTCCAGCCGGGCGCCGACCCCCGTGTAGATCCAGAAGCCGGAGCCGCCGAGCTTGACGCCGCGCTCGTAGTCGACCAGGCCCAGCGCGCGGGACAGCTCGACGTGGTCCCGGACCTTCTCGATGGCCGGCGGCTCGCCGAAGGTCTTGACGACCCGGTTGGCCTCCTTGCCGCCGGGCAGGACGTCGTCGCTGGGCAGGTTGGGCAGCTCGCTCATCGCGTCGCGCAGCCGGGCCTGCACCTCGTCCGACTGGGACTCCAGGTCGGCGAGCTGCTTACGCTCCGCGTCCGGCGCGGAGACCTGCGGCTCGGTGCCGGCGCGCTTCGCCTGCGCGTACGCCCGGGCCTCCGCCTTGCGGCGCTGCCGCTCCGCATCGATCTCCGTGATCAGGGCGCGCCGCTCCTGGTCGAGCCGCTGAATCTCGTCCAGGGCCCGTTCGACCTCGGCGGGATCCAGTCGCTTCGCCAGCGCGGTCGCCACCGCCTCGCGATCCTTCCGGATCAAGTCCATGTCGAGCATGCTGCTCCGTACGCCTCCGTCCGGGGTCAGTTAGACCCACAGATGCTACCGTCGCGCCCCCGTCGGCCCGGGACGGGGAGCACGAGCCCGTCAGAGCCGGATCGGCATCAGCACCGAGAAGGTGTCCACGTCGTCCGTGCGGCGGACGGCCAGCGGGGCGATCGGCCCGTCCAACTCCAGCACGAGCTGCGACCCGCCGGCCGCGTCCAGCGCGTCCAGCAGGTAGGCGCCGTTCACCCCGACCCGCAGCCCGTCGGCCTGCTCGCGCTCCGCCGGCAGGTCGGTCGGCAGGTCGGCGGGCAGGTCGTCGTCGCCGGGGAGCAGGCGCAGCCCACCCTGGTTGTCCAGGCCGAGCACGGTGACCGCCAGTGGCGTACCGCCGTGGTCGCGGGCCACCGTGGGCGCAGCCGGGTCCGTCAGCGCGGCGCGCAGCGCCGCCACGTCCACCGGGATCCGGTACGTGGCCGGCGGCTCACCGAGGGCCTCGCGCAACAACCGGCGGTAGTCGGGGAAGTCGTACGGCAGGGCGGTGCCGGTCACCGTCCGGTCGGCCACCGTGATCCGCAGGTCCGCGCCCGACACGGTCAACCGCACCGGCCGGACGTCGGCGGCGTCGAGCAGGGCGCGGAGCTGGTCGATCAGGTCCACCGGGAGGTACGCCCGCACCGGGGGACCGTCGACGTCCGCCGCGGCCCGGGCCAGCGCGAGCCGGTGCCGGTCGGTGGCGACCAGCCGGACGCCGTCCGGTTCCACGTCGAGCAGCACCCCGGAGAGCATCGGCAGCTCCGGGTCGACGCCCACGGCGAAGCGCACCGCCTCGACGGCGGCGGCCAGCTCGGCGGGGGAGAGCAGCAACGTGGTGGCCGCCGCCGGCACCGGGTCGACCAGTGCCCGGAGCCGGGCCACCTCGCGCTGGGCGTCGGCGAGACCGTCGACGAGTCGGCGTAGGTGCGTGTCGAGCAGTCGGTGCACCTCCGCCGGCTCGGCGCGTACCGCCGCGGCGATCTCCGGCACCGGCATACCGACGCGGCGCAGCCCGGCCACCAGGCGGGCGGGGGCGATCTGCTCGTCGGCGTACCAGCGGTAGCCGGTCACCGGGTCGACCAGGGCCGGCTGCAGCACGCCCGCGGAGTCGTAGAAGCGCAGCGCGCTGACGGTCAGGCCACTGGCCCGGGCCAGCTCGCCGATGCTGTGCAGGTCGCTCTCCACGCCGGGCATCCTGCCCCCTCGACCGGGTCGAGGGTCAAGCCGCCGGTGTCGCCGTGTCCTGCTTCAGCACCCGGAAGGTGATTCCGGCCCGGACGAGCCGGTCGAGCAGCGCGTCGCCCATCGCGGCCACCGGGGTGAGCTGGCCGGCGGTCGGCGGCAGGTCGTCCAGCGCCAGGCAGAGCGCCGACTCACCGAGCATCTTCGCCGTCTCGGTGTAGCCGGGGTCGCCGCCGGCCACCTCGGTGAACACCCGCCGACCGCCGCCGGTGCCGACGAACCGGACCCGGAACCAGGACTCAGCCCGCTGCTGCTCGGTGGGCCCCTGCCCGGAGGCGAGCCGGCCGAGCAGCCAGCGCCGGGCCGGCGGCACCTTCACCAGCCCGACCAGCGCGCCGAGCCCGGCGGCACTGGCCAGCACGGTGGGCAGCCGCTTGACCGCGGCGAAGTGCCGGTAGCGGAAGTCCGGGCCGTACTCCGGGCGGGCCGCCGCCGAGCGGCGCACGATCTGCGGGTCGATGGTGGGCAGCGGCACGGTCCAGATGCCCAGCTCCGCCGAGCGGGCCAGCCGACCGGGCACCGCCCGCACCCGGCGGTCGGTGGGGCGCGGCTCGACCGCCCGCCGGTCCCGGGCGGCCCGGCTGGCGTGCCCGCTGCGGGAGAACGCGGTGAGCGCGGAGTGGTACGTGCCGGCCGAGAACCGCCCGCCGGCCCGGACGTAACCGTCCACGGTGATCGGGGCGTCGGCGGGCAACTGCTTGACGGTGAACCAGACGCCAAGGTCGTGCGGGATCGAGTCGAACCCGCAGGCGTGCACCAGCCGCGCGCCGGTGCGCGTCGCCTCGGCCTGGTGGCGGACGTACATGAGGTCGACGAACTCCGGTTCGCCGGTGATGTCGAGGTAGTCGGTGCCGGCCCGGGCGCAGGCCGCGACCAACGGCTCCCCATGGTGGATGTACGGCCCGACCGTGCTGGCCACCACCCGGGCGCTCTCCGCCACCGCGCTCAGCGAGTCGGCGTCGGTCACATCGGCGGTGAGCAGCGGCAGCCCGGCCAGCGCCGGGTCGATCGTGGCGAGCCGGTCCCGGACGGCGGCGAGGCGCTCCGCGTTGCGGCCGGCCAGCGCCCACCGCAGCTCGGGCGGCGCGTGCCGGGCCAGGTATTCGGCGGTCAGCCCGCCGGTGAACCCGGTGGCGCCGAACAGCACCACGTCGTACGTCCGCTCTGCAACCATCCGGTGAGTCTGCCACCCGCCATCGCCCGAAGTCGATCAGTGGCGGGGAGTCACGGGGTGAACACGGCCCGGACACACCCGTCGGCCCGATCCCGGAACAGCGCGTACCCCTGCGGGCCGTGCTCCAACGGCAGACGGTGCGTGGCCAGATGCTCGGTACGCAACTCGTCGCGCGCCATCCGGTCGAGCAGCATCGGCACCTGCCGCAGGTCCGCCCGACGCGCCCCGCGCAGCGTGAGCCGCTTGTCGGTCACCGTGCCCAGGGGGAACGTCTCGACGAACCCGTCCGGTCCACCGAGGACCACCACCACGCCACCCTTGCGGCAGGCGTACACCGCCTCGCGCAGCGCGTCGGGGCGGTCGGCGGTCCGTCCGCCGAACCGGTCGGCGAGCGTACGCGGCGCCGCCGACGCGCCGCCCGCCACCACGCACACGTCCGGCCCGCGTCCACCGCTGCGGTCGCGCAGCTCGGCCGAGACGTCGGTCCGGCGGTAGTTCAGCGGCTCCGCGCCGGCGTGCTGTTCGGCCATCCGTAGGCGCTCCTCGTGCTGGTCCACGACGATCACCCGGGCGGCGTCGCGCAGCACCGCGGCCCGGGCGGCCAACTGGCCCACCGCACCGGCGCCCCAGATCGCCACCACGTCACCGGGCCGCACGTCGCCCAGCTCGGCCGCCAGCCACCCGGTCGGCGCGGCGTCGGCGGCGAACAGCGCTCGGTCGTCGCCCACCGCGTCCGGCACCCGGAACGCGCCCACATCGGCGTACGGCACCCGCACGTACTCGGCATGACCACCAGCGAACCCACCCGCCGCCCGGGGCCGACCGAAGCAACCGGCGTCCGAGCGTCCCCAGCCCGGATCGGTGCCCGGCGGGTCGGTGCTGCCGTTGTCGCAGCAGGAGTGCCGGCCCTGGCGGCAGTACCAGCAGCCACCGCAGGCGACGCTCGCGCCAACCACCACCCGGTCACCCACCCTGTGCCTGCGGACCGCGGGGCCCACCTCGACCACGTCGCCCAGGAACTCCGTCCCGAGCACGTCACCGACGGCGAGCAGCGGGTCCCGCCCGGCCAGCAGCGGCAGGTCCCCGCCGCAGGTGGCGCTGCGCCGGACCCGGACGATGACGTCCCGCTCGTTGCGCAGCTCCGGGTCGGGCACCTGGCGTACCGCCAACTCGTCGGCGGCCACCCAGCAGAGCGCCCTCACCCGTGGCACTCAGGGCGGTCCAGCGCGGACCGGTCGGCCCGCAGCACCTCGCCGGCCTCGACGCGCTGCTTGACCTGCCGCAGCGTCCGGCGGACCAGCAGCCCGGGATCGTCGCCGACGAGGTGCGCGGCCAGCCCGACGGGCGGGGTGCCGCCGGCCAAGGGGCGGGCGGCGAGCTCGGTGCCCCGGTCTCCGGGCGCCGGGCGGACCCGCACCTCGACCGTGCCGTCCAGGCGGCGCAGCGGCTCAGGCCACCGCCCGCCGGGGAGCACCTGCTCCGGCGGCCGATCCACCGTCACGACCTCCCACCGGGCCGGCTCGGCGGGGTCACCGTCCGCGCGGAGCGGACCCCGCCTTCGGGGTACGCGGAGCAGCCGTGTCGCCCCGGCCACCGTCGCGCCGCCGAGGGCGGATCCCACCCGCGCCAGCCGTCCCATCGGTCCCCACCCGTCCTCTCGGTCCACGTCCCCCGATCGTCGGGTGGGACCGGGTGAAGCCGGCTCGCCCGGAAGGGGTGAAGCGGCCAGCGTCGGGTAACCGCTCGCCGACCGGGGGAAGGAACGCGTCGACGGGGGGCCGGGTGGCGGAACAGCAGGAGCACGCGTGGGTCGGCACGGCACTGGAGAACCCGCCCGGACCGCCGCTGTTGGCGTCCCGGCTGACCCCGGCCGTCCCGGCCGAGCCGGTGGTGGCCCGGGCTCGCCTGCTGCGTCGGCTCGACGAGGGCAGCGCGGGACCGGTCACCCTGGTCACCGCACCCGCCGGCTGGGGCAAGACCACGCTTCTGGCGACCTGGGTCCGGCTGGCCACCACCAGCCCGGGGCCGGCTGCGCCCGAGGCTGCTGGCTCAGGGGCGGCAGCGCCCGAGGCGGGCCTGACGCCGGCCCTGCGGCAGGTTGGCTCGGGGCTGGCCGTGCCGGAGGGCGGCCCGGGGCCGGCGTGGCTGTCGGTGGAGGTCGGCGACGACGGCGGCCGGCTCTGGGCGTACCTCGCGGCGGCGCTGCGCGCGGCGACCGGGCCGACGGACGACGGACCGGCGGCACCGGTGCCCGACCGGCCGCCGCGCCCCGACCAGCTGGAACTGCTGGCCGCCGCGCTCGCCGCAGCGGACCGACCGGTGCTGCTGGTCCTGGACGACCTGCACCGGGTGGCCGACCCGGCGGCGCTGACCGGGCTGGAGTTCCTGCTCCGGCACACCGAACAGCGGCTGCACCTGGTGGTCGGGGCCCGGGCCGGGCTGCCCCTGGCCCTGCACCGGCTCCGGCTCGCCGGTGACCTGACCGAGATCGGCCCCGACGAGCTGGCGTTCACCGACGACGAGGTCGCCGACCTGCTCACCGCGCACGGTGCCCCGCTGCCGGCCGCCGCCCTGCACCGACTGCGTGAACGGACCGGTGGCTGGCCGGCGGCGCTGCGGATCGCCGCGCTGGCGCTGCGCGGGCAACCCGACCCGGAGCGCTGGGTGGAGCAGTTCGGCGGTGACCAACCGGACGTCGCCGGTTACCTGCACGAGGAGGTGCTCGCCTCGATCGACCCGGCCGACCGGGACCTGCTGCGCCGTACCGCTCTCGTTGAGACGATCTGCGCCGACCTGGCCCAGGCGGTGACCGGCCGCGCCGACGCCGGGCGGGCGCTGGACGACCTGGCCGGGGCCGGCGGCCTGCTGCACCGGGAGGACACCCGCCCGCCCTGGTACCGCTGCCACCCGCTGCTGGCCGACCTGCTGCGGGCCGAGCTGGGCCGACTACCCGCCGACGACGTGCGCGAGCTGCACGTACGGGCGGCGGACTGGTACGCGGGCGACGGCCGGCCGGCCGACGGGCTTCGGCACGCACTGGCCGCCGGCCGTTGGGATCTCGCGGGTGACCTGTTCGTCGCGCACTGGCCGGAGCTGACCCGGTACGACCCGAGCCCGGTGCGCGGCCCGGCTCCCGCGTCTCCTCCGCCGGAGGTGATCAGCGCTGATCCCGAGGTGGCGCTGGCGTGCGCCGCCGAACGGGCGTACGCGGGCGACCTGCCGGCGGCCGCCGGTCACCTGCGTACCGCCGCTGGATACGCGGGCGGTCTGCCGGTGCCGCGCCGGGACCGTTTCCTGCGGTTGACCACCGCGCTGGAGCTGACCCTGGCCCGACTCGGGGGCGACCCGGCGGAGGTTCGGGCCGCCGCGGCCCGGCTGCTGCGAACCCGCCCGGCCGAGGCAGCGCCGACCGGGACACCCGATCCCGCGCCGACCGCCGGCTGGGGCAGCGTCGCCGAGGACGCGGACCTGCGGGCGTTCACCGGCACGGCGCTGGGGTTGGTCGAGCTGGCCGAAGGTGGGCTGCCCGGTGCTCGGTTCGTCCGGGCCCGGACGGCGGCCCGGGAGGCCCGGCGACCCCGCACCGAGCTGGTCGGCGCGAGCCGCTCCGCGTTGCTGCTGGCGATGAGCGGCGAGCTGCGCGCCGCCGAGCAGACGGCCCGGGACGCGCTCGGGATGCCGCCCTGCCGGGGCTGGTCCTGCCGCGTCGACTGCGGTTACGCGTACCTCGCTCTGGCCGTGGTGGCGCTGCACCGCGACCAGCCGGAGGAGGTCGCGGCGAACCTGGCCCTCGCCGTCCCGGCCAGCTCCGCCGAGGTGCGGTCCGGCGACGACCGGCCGGCAGTCCCGGACGGCGAGCCGGTGGCGGCGGCGGTGGCCGCGCTGTGCCGCGCCCAGCTGCACCGCGACGCCGGTGACCCGGCCGCCGGCCAGCGGCTGCTGGTCCGGGCCCGCGAGTCGCTGACCGACCTACCGGCCGCCGCCGAGCTGGCGGGCCTGTTGCGGGCCGCCGAAGCGGAGCTGCGGGCCGAGCGGGGTGACCTGGACGTTGCCCGCGACCTGCTCGCCGGCGGGTCCGCCCCGGCGCTCGCCGTGGCGATGGCCCGGGTGGAGCTGCGGGCCGGCGACGCCGGGGCCGCCGGGCGGGCACTGCCGGACTGGCAGGCGCCGTCCGCCACGGAATGGCCCCTGCCGGTACGCCTGGACGCCGGGCTGCTGGACGCGGTGCTGGCCGAGCGGAGCGGAGACGGGCGCCGGGCCGGCCGGATCCTGGAGCAGGTGCTCGACCTGGCCGGCCCGCAGGGCTGCCGTCGGGTGTTCACCCGCGCCGAACCACCGGTACGGGATCTGCTGGCCGCGCACCTGGACGCGGGCACCGCCCACTTCGCGCTGGTCAGCGACCTGGCGCGGGGGGCCGAGCAGCCCTCGACACGGCCGCCGACCGAGCCGAGCGGCACGCTCGACGAGCCGCTCACCGAGCGGGAGCTGACCATCCTGCGGTACCTGCAGAGCATCCTGTCCAACGTGGAGATCGCCAGCGAGTTGTCGCTCTCGGTCAACACGGTGAAGACCCACGTACGCAACATCTACCGCAAGCTCGACGCGACCCGCCGGCGCGAAGCGGTCCGGCGGGCGCGCGAGCTGCGGTTGCTCTGAGCTGCGACGGCTCTGGTCGGCGGCGACCCGGCGGTCGCCGGGTCAGGCGTTGGCTGCGGCGTCCACGGCGGCCAACAGGTCGGGCAGGTCGAATCCGCCCTCGTGGCGGACCTCGTTGACGAAGAGGGTCGGCGTGCCGTTCACCCCGCTGCGGATGCCACCGGTGAAGTCCCGGCGTACCCGGTCGGCGTGCACCCGGCGGTCGACCTCGGCGTTCAGCTCGTCCGGCGGCAACCCGAGCTGCTCGACACCGAGCGAGAGGTGCACCGGGTCCAGTTGGTCCTGGTGCTCGTAGAGCCAGTCGTGCAGCTCCCAGAACCGGCCCCGGACCCCGGCGGCCTCGGCCGTCTCGGCGGCACGCTCGGCGTACGGGTGCACGTTCGCGATCGGGAAGTAGCGGTAGACCAGCCGTACCGTGTCGGCCCGTTGCCGCAGCAGTTCACTCAGGTTCGGGTACGCGGCGCCGCAGAACTGGCACTGGAAATCGCCGTACTCGACGACCGTCACCGGCGCGTCGGCCGGCCCCCGGACGTGGTCCTCGTCCGTAACCGGGTCGCGGAGCCGGGCCGTGACCTGCAGTGGCGTGCTCATCCGGCCACCACCTGTCGATCGGCGGGGAGCCGGTCCAGCGCGTCGAAGATGCCGTCGGCCCCCGGGTTGACCTCGGGCGGAGAAAGGTAGCTCCAGGCCACCGTCCCGGCCGAATCGAGCACCACCAGCGCCCGGGCCGCCTCGCCCGCCGGGGTGTACGCGCCGTACTGGCGGGCCACCTGGCCCTTGGGTTCGAAGTCGGACAGCAGCGGAAACTCGATGCCCCGGCTCTCCGCGAACGCCCGGTGCGACCAGATGCTGTCCACCGACAGGCCGAGCACCACCGCGCGGTACCGGTCGAACTCTGGTGCCGCGGCCTGGTACAGCGACATCTGGTCACCGCAGACCGGGCTCCAGTCGGCGGGGTAGAAGGCGAGTACGACCGGTCGGCCACGGAACTGCTCGGGTCCGGTCTGGCGCCCGTCCGGCGTGCCCGCCAGGGTGAAGCCGGGCGCGGCACGCCCCGGTTGGATCAGCCCGTTCGGATCACTCATGCCCCGAGCCTGCTCCCGGGGTGGGTGAGGCCGGCTCACCCACCCCGGGTGGTTTCGCGCTCAGGTCTAGCGGGTGGTTCCGCGCGCTCGAGGTCGCGCGCTCGAGGTCGCGCGCTCGAGGTCGCGCGCTCGAGGTCGCGCGCTCGAGGTCGCGCGCTCAGCCGAGCACCGGGGCGACCGCGATGTGGTTCTGCACCTCCCGGATACCCGGGGCGGACCACGCCGCCTGCTCCACCTCGGCCCGCTCCGGCATCGAGTGCACCAGGCCGGCGAGCACCGCCGTGTCGCCGTGCACCCGGACGCTGACCCGCTCGGCCTCGGTCGCCCCGGCCCGGGCCAGCGCGTCGACGATGCGCTCGGCCAGGTTCTCGCCGTCCGGCGGGGCCGCCGGGCGAACCGTGATGCCGTTGCTCACTCCGCGTACACCGGTCAGCCGGGCGACCGAGTGCTCGGCGGCCCGGCGCTGGTACTCCCACTCGACCTCGCCGTGCAGCGTCACCCAGCCGGACGAGACGGTGACCTGAAGCTTCTCGACGGGCACGAACGCATCCCACTCCAGCGCGTGCCCAGCGGCGGCAGCCAGGTCCGGGTCCGCGCGTTCGGCGTTCCCCGGCAACCGTACGGCCAGGTCGTTCGCGACCGCCCGGACGCGGGCGACCCGGTGCGTGGCCCGCTCGGCGGCCCACTTCTTCGCGTAGCTGTCCACCCGGCCGGTCAGCGTGACGACGCCCTCGGCGACGGTCACGCCGATCTCGTGTGGCTGCACCCGCGGTTCCCAGGTCAGCTCGTCGAGCACGGCCGACTGGATGTCCTGGTCGGTACGGGTGATCGTCGAGATCGCCATCTGCCCCTCCTCCGGTGCGTCGACGGCGGACCGGGCGACGGCCGCAGCCGGAGGCCCGCCGACGTCGACCCTGCCGCCACCCAGGGTGACCCACCCTCCCCCGATCGGGGTGACCCACCGCCCGCGACCTCGACAACGATCCCGCCTCCCTTCCTGGGCCGCTGAGCGTCAAGATCCGCGCACTTTCGGGGAAACTGCTGTCTCAGTCCGGCGGGAGGCAGCAGTTTCCCGGAAGTTGCGCGGGTTGTGAGCGCGGGTTGTGAGCGCGGTGTTGGCTTGGTTGCTGCGGCCGATAGCGCCGCAACATCCTGGTTGTAGTGGCATCGGGCCCGAGGGATACCACTACAACCAGGATCGAGCACGATCATCGGCGCGGGGCGCGGGGCGCGGGGCGCGGGGCGC